>NZ_JBEPMN010000015.1:0-85733 GCF_040545755.1 Aquamicrobium ahrensii | reverse complement strand
ACGGCACAAATGACGGAGCAATTGGCGGCGTAGAAACCAACCCGATCCACCTTAGCCAAGCCGCCAAGCTGTCTCACCAGACGGGTCCACCTCACCGGAAACGGCGACCGTCTCAGGCTGCACGCAGCCTATTACGATAACGATATTGACGATTATCTGACGCGTTCGAATGTCATCTACGATACGCCCATCGCCGGTCAGGTCGGCGGTTTGGGAATGATCAATCTGGACAACGCCAGAATGACAGGGGTCGAGTTGAGCGCCGACTACGAGATCGGCAATTTTTCAGCTCGGCTTGGATGGAACCATGCGATCAAATCGCGTTTCTGCGCAAAACCCGGCACGCTCTGGAGACAGGACAGCCTGTGTAGCGAGGGTGGCTTCGCGAACAGCTACGCCTTGCAGCATGTCCCACCGAAAGACACCGTTTCGCTCGAACTCAAATACAGGATGTTCGAAAATCGCCTGTTACTGGGGACCAGAATTTCTCATTACTCGCATCGTTTTGCCGAAAGCACGGCAGCTACAATGCCCGAAATCCAGCCGGGAAAATGGAGGCCGTATACGTTGGTGGATGTGTTCGGCAGCTACGATTTCAACGAAACGACGCGTCTCGACTTTGCGATCGATAATCTGACCGACCAGTATTACATGGATGCGCTTAACGCCGCGCTGATGCCAGCGCCCGGCCGCACCTTCCGCCTGAACATCACGGCGAAGTTCTGACCTTCACGTTCAGGGTGGACCATTGGCCCGCCCTGAACACGTTGACCGACGCATTGTTCGCGTGACCGTCACTATATCCGCCGGTCTATCACCCGTGGCAATTACACATCAACCGGCCTTACCGGGAAGCGGATGTGGGATACATGCCTCAACGCAACATGTCGGAAAGAAACTTCTGCACCCGCGGATGCTCAGGATTGTTGAAGAACTCGCCGGGTGGAGACTGGGTGAGAATCCGGCCCCGATCCATGAACCAGATACGATCCGCGACCTTGCCCGCAAACCCCATTTCGTGAGTCACAATCATCATCGTCTGGCCTTCTTCGGCCAATTGCTGGATAACTGTCAGGACCTCACCCACCATTTCGGGATCGAGGGCGCTGGTGGGCTCGTCGAACAGCATCAGCGGAGCGTTTTGCGCCAAGGCCCGGGCAATCGCCACGCGCTGCTGCTGCCCACCCGAAAGACTTGCCGGCATTGCGTCCAGCTTGTCGGAAAGCCCGACCTTCTGCAACAGATGTTCGGCCAGTTCGGATGCCTCCCTGGCCGGCATGCCTGCCACCTTTAAAGGCGACAACGTGACGTTATCCCTCGCCGACAGATGCGGAAACAGATTGAACTGCTGGAAGACAAACCCGATCTTCGAACGAAGCTGGTTGATGTCGTAGTTTCGATCATGGATATCGCGACCGTCGACTACGATCTGGCCGCCGTCGATCTCCTCCAGACGGTTGATCGTGCGGATCATCGTCGACTTTCCGGAGCCTGACGGCCCGCAGATCACAATGACCTCCCCCTTTTTCACGGAGCCGGAAATACCGTCCAGTACCTTGAAGCTGGAGTAGTATTTTTCCAGATCGCGGATTTCCACCATGGTGTTGCGTGCGGTGTCCGTCATATGCGGATTTCCTTGCCTGGCGCGTTTGCAGCTTTTCGTCTGGCGCCAATGTCACGCTCGATCTTCCGCGACAGGACAGACAGCCCCCAACAGGGAATGAAATAGAAGAAGGCGAGTACGATGAAGGTACGCACCGGATTCGTCACCTCGATGGCGTTCACCTGCTGGGCCACGAAAGTCAGTTCCGAGACCCCGATAATGTAGACGATCGAAGTTGCCTTCACCGTGGAAACGAACTGGTTCACGAAGGATGGGATCATATTGACCAGCGCCTGCGGCAGAACCACGTAGCGCATGGCCTGCCAGTACCCCAACCCGATCGAACGCGCTGCTTCCGTCTGGCCTTTGGGGAGGCCGAGGATCCCGGCGCGGACGATTTCCGCCATGAATGCGGATTCGTAGATGATGATCGCCGCCATGGCCGTTGCGAAAGGCGTCATCGCGCGGCCGGTGAGTTCAGGGATCAGAAAATATGCCCAGAACAAAATCATCAGCAAAGGAATGCCGCGCAGCATGTAGACCCAGACGCTTGCGGGAATAAAGAACGCCGGATTCTTCGATGTACGGGCAAAACCAATCACGATGGCCAGCGGAAAGGAAACGCCGACGCCGACGCCGGCCAATACAAGCGTTCCGGCAAATCCGCCCAGTTCCGTCTCGGGCCAGCCGCCGAGCAGATAGAACAGCCCGTATTTCTGGATGAATTCGAACATGTGCGTCACCTGTAGGCCACGGTGAACCGTCTGGAGAACCAGGCGCCGGCAAACATGATGAGCAACGATATGGTGAGATAGGCGACCGTTGCGATGAAGTAGGCCTCGAACGCGCGAAAGGTGATGTTCTCGATGTTCCTGACCTGATAGGTCAGCTCCGCCACGCCGATCGCCATGGCCAGGCTGGTGTCCTTGAACAGAATCAGCGTGCGATTGAGAAGAGTGGGGATGGTCAGCCGCACCGCCTGCGGAAGAATGACATAGATGATCCCCCCCAGCGCGCTAAGCCCGATCGCGCGCGCGGCCTCGAACTGGGTCGCGGGAATGGCGCGAACGCCGGAGCGGATATCCTCGGCGAAATAGGCGCTGACATTCAGCGACAAGGCCACCCAGGCGAACAGGAATTCCGTGTTGCCACGATTGACCCACAAGCGGATCGAATCCGGCAGGAGCTCCGGCATGGCGAAGTACCACACCAGCATCTGCACCACGGTGGGGACATTGCGGTGATATTCAAGATAGGCGGAGACCACGAAGCGCACCACCGCAAACCTGACGTCGCGCAGGTTCGCCATCACCAGTGCGATCGCGAAACCGCAGATCCAGGAGGCGAGGAACAGCTTGCAGGTGATGAGAAGTCCATCCACTAGCGCAAGAAGAAACTCTTCTTGCGCCAGGAAGCTGAAATCCATGCCCATCCGATTTACTGCTCGATGGGTTCGACAGCGAAGTTGCGGACGAAATTATAGATCGACTTCGAGCCGAACCACTGATCGTAAAGTTCATCCAACTGGCCGGACTTGTCCAGCTCGACCACCGTCTCGTTAATGGCGGCAAGCAGATCGCTGTTGCCTTTCTGCACGATGATGCCGATATGCTCCTGCGCAACGGGCTCATCCAGCAGCCGGACGGGATCCTTGTCGCTTTCCCTGGAGTCGATCTCGAAACGCTTGGTGGTCAACTCGCCGCCGATGACGCCATCGACCTTCTCACTCTGCAGTGCGAGATAGCAGGGACCCAGTCCCTGAAGCGTAATAAGCTGCGAATTCTTGAAGGTCCTCGTGGCGATGGCGGCGCCGCTGGAGCCCTTGGCCGCGCAGATCTTGCGTCCGTCCATGTCCGCCGGTGTCTTGATGTCGGAATTCGCACGAACAAGAATGCGCACCGCGGCCTGAAGATACTGGTGGCTGAAATCAAACTGCTCGGCGCGCTCCGGCAACCATGTCACGGCCCCGGCCAGAACATCGACCCGACCCATCTTCAGCTCGCCGATGCGCGCTTCGGTGGAAACCGGCTTGTGAACCAGCTTCACGCCGATATGCTCGGCGATGGCCTTGCACATCTCCACATCGTAGCCAGCATACCGGTTGGTCTGGGTGTCGCGAAAGCCGTAAGGAGGCGCAGCATCCTGGGTAGCGCAGACGAGCTCGCCCTTCTGCTTGATCTCTTCGAGCGTAGCTCCGTGGGACACCGTGGCGACGCAGCCAGCCGCCAGAAGTCCCCCGACTATGGAAATGGTTCTTAGATTCCAGCGCACGTCACGTCCTCCTTATTGCGCACCCATCGAAAGAGCTGGACGCATCTCCCGATCTGATAAATATGTCATACATATATGATCAAATATCGTCAAGCGGATCAATTTGACGGCTTTCCAAAAGCCGGGACCCTGGAAAAATATTTGATATCGATATGATTTCATACAATATTTTTCTATTTTTAGATCGGATTGGCATTTACCTCCACCCATTGTCGCGGAGGAAGAGATAGACATTTTATGTTCGACATAATATATCCATCGCCAACCGAGAGCACTCTCTCGCACAGTTGGAACGTGGACCCGTCAATGCCGAATATCTATCAGTCAGCCATGTTCAACGCCGAGCGTTTTCCCGGAAAGATCGCGGTGTCGGACGCCGTCACCAAGCTTGACTTCGGCCAGTTCTGCCGACGCGCCCGAGCGCTGGCGAAATATCTGGAAAGCTTCGGCGTGCGCAGGGGTGAACGAGTCGCCATTATGGGCGACAACAGCATCGACTATCTGGCGCTCATGCACGCCACCGCCATCACCGGCTTTATTCTGGTGCCGGTCAACATACGTTACAATGTCGATGAACTGCTTTATCTGATCGACGACTGCGAACCGAAGGTGCTCCTCATCGACGCCGCCCTCTCGAAGATTTCGGAGTCGATCGCAGACAAGCTGTCGGGCCGGGTCGTGGTTCTGCATTCCCTGCCGGACGACCTGCCTGACCCCGATCTCCCGGCCCTGACGACACGTTTCGGCGACGTCGAGGATGGCGACGTATCGCTGATCCTGTATACATCCGGCACCACCTCGCGCCCCAAGGGGGCGATGCTCACCCATGGCAACCTTGTATGGAACGCCATCAACTACATTGTCGAACTGGGCATCAACGAGACGGCTCGCGCCATCCTGGCCACTCCATTGTTCCATGTCGGCGGGTTCGGCGTGGTCAACGGTCCGGTGCTCTATGCGGGCGGGTCGCTCCACATCCTGCCGCGGTTCGAGCCGGCCTCGACCATGGCCACGCTGATGGAGGTTCAGCCAACGCATCTGTTTCTGCTCTCGACCATGTGGGTCGGCCTGACGGACATGAAGGATTTCACCACACATCGCATCTCCTCGGTGACCTTCGTGCAGACGGCGGCCGCGCCACTGGGCGAATGGCGTCAGGAACACATCCGTCAGGTATTCCACAACGCCGAATTCAGTTGGGGATTCGGGCAGACGGAAAGCTGCGTGACCACAATCAAAAACCGCTACACGCACGAAATCATGTCTCATCCCGGCTCAACAGGCTATTTCTGGAGGCACTTCTCCTACCGCTTCGTCGATGAGCAGCGCCGCCTTCTGGAAGACCAGAAAGGCCCCGGAATTCTGGAGATCAAGGGGCCGACGATTTTCAGTGGTTATTGGCGGCAGCCCGACCTGACCCGCGAAACCCTGACGTCGGACGGCTGGCTGCATACCGGCGACATCATCAGGATCGATGAGGATGGTTTCGCGTATTTTCTCGGGCGCAGCAAGGATATGATCAAGACCGGCGGAGAGAACGTCGCAGCGCTTGAGGTTGAGAATTGCCTCGCGCGCCACGAAAGTGTGATGGAAGCTGCGGTTTTCGGCGTCCCCCACGAATATTGGGGAGAAGAACTTGTCGCCGCGGTGGTGGCGGCTGCCGGTTGCACGGTTGATGCGGGGGAATTGCGGGATTTTTGCCGCCAGCATCTGGCAGGATTCAAGGTTCCGAAGCGCATATTCATCGTTGACGGATTGCCTCATTCCTCGTCGGGGAAAGTTCAGAAATTCATGCTAAAGGAAAAAATTTCCGCACTTCTCGATCAGTAGCGTGCAGAAGAACCGGTTTCTTCAGTGAATTAGGGGGGCAGCTTGGCGAGAAGCAAATATACGGCGGGGGATATCGTCGATATTCTATCGTCCAGGATTGAAGATGGCGCGTATCTCGTTGGAAACAAGATTCCAAACGAACTGACACTGTGCGAAGAGTTCAATGTCAGCCGATATACGATGCGCGAGGCCATAAGACTGCTTCAGGAGCGCGGCCTTGTGGAGCGGCGCAAGCGAGCGGGCACCAAGGTCATCAACCGGTTTTCGAGAGGCAAGTACGGCCTTGATTTCGAGGCCGCGGACAGCCTTGGCCGTTATCTGCGTAACACGGATCTGTCGCTGGCTTCCGTTGAAGCCGTTCTGGAAGCGCAGCCAGCCGAATTGACGCTGGACGAAAACCTCAAGGACTGGATGCTGCTGAACACATATCGCAGCGTGCCGGGGGTAAACCGGCCCATTTCCTGGTCCTATATCTATATCCGCAAGGAATATAGCGGCATCGTCGAGATGGTCGGCAAGGTCCAGGGCGGCACCTATGCGCTGATCACGAAGCTGTATGGCGAGACGGTCAAATATGTCGATGTCGAGGTATCCGCATCAACCTTCCCGGAACCGATCGCCCAGACGCTGAAATATGACAGCAAAGACCCGGCCCTGCTTGTCATCCGCCGCTTCTACAACAGCTCGAACAAGCTGATGGAAGTCTCCATCTCCTACTACCCGCCGTACGAATTCCAGTACGCCACCCGCATTGTACTCTAGCGAGCAGAGCATCCCGAGGTTTTTCCATGAAAGATACTTACGGCAACAGCGTGACGGTCACTCGTGACGGCGCAACCGCAATCGTGCGTTTCGATCGTGGTCGCAACCGCAACGCCATTGATCAGGACGCCATTCTCGCTCTGACGGAACTCGCGCAGGACCTTTCTGATGCGCTCGACATCCATCTGGTGATTCTCACAGGCGCGAAGGATATCTTTTCGGCCGGGATAGATCTCAAGGATCCGGCCAAATGGCAGGAAACCGACACCTCGCTGCTGGCCCGGCGCAATGTGGCCCAGCGCGGGGCGCGACTGTGCCGCATGTGGCAGGACCTGCCGCAACTGACGGTAGCCGCCATCAACGGCCCGGCGGTGGGCGGTTCGGTGGCGCTGGCGCTCGCCTGCGACTGGCGCGTCATGGACCGGTCCTCCTTCCTGTATCTTCCTGAGACGAAGGTCGGGCTGAACATGGGATGGGGCGCCATCCCACGTATAGTTTCGCTTGTCGGCGCAGCCCGGGCGAAGAAACTTATCCTGCTTGCCGAGAAGCTTTCCGCCAACGATGCCCTTGACCTCGGCGTCATCGAGGAGATTGCCGAAACCGGCCAGGCGGTCGAGGCGGCGCAGGCCTTGCTCAAGCGCGCCGAGGTTTCGCCGCCAGCACTGTTGCGAATGACCAAAGAGGCGGTCAACGCCTGCGCGACACCGCTTCACCATATGGGCATCTACATGGATGCCGATCAGGCGATCGTTTGCCGCGACAGCGTCGAAGGCCAGCAGGCCCGCGAGCGCTTCCTGACGCGCTGAAGCAGCGCCAGACCGTTTATCCATTTCTGCAGACATATGGGATAACCCACATGCCGAAACCCGGCCCGAGCCAGACCCGCCTTCTCCATGCCGGACGCCCCAAGACAGGATGGGTCAACACGCCTGTCAGCCGCGCCAGCACTTACGTCTTTGAAACGATGGAAGCGCTGCACGATGCCCGCGCGCGCCGCGACACGGAACGTGTTGCTTCATATGGCGCCCGTGGCACCGACAGCACCATGGCGCTGGAGGAACTGGTTGAAGCACTGGAGGGTGGATATCGCTGCCATCTGTTCCCCACGGGACAGGCAGCTATCGCCGTGGTGCTGATGGGCTTTCTGGGAAGTGGCGACCATATCCTGTTGAGCGACGCCGTCTACGAACCGGTCCGAAGGTTTGTCAGCCATGAGATGGCCCGGCTCGGCGTCGAGCATACGATTTACAGGCCCGACGGCAGCGATATAGCCGAAAAGATCAGGGATAACACCCGTCTCATCTATGTCGAGAGTCCCGGGTCGATGACCTATGACATTGTCGACTTGCCGGCCATCGCACATCTGGCGCATGAGCGTGACATCCTCGTCGTCGCCGACAACACATGGGGATCGGGCATTCTCTACAGACCCCTCGATCTCGGCGCCGACATCTCGATCACGGCGGCCACGAAATATCTCGGCGGTCACGCCGACGTCATGATGGGCGTGGCCGTGGCCAATGAAGCGTCATGGCCGCGCCTGCACGCCGCAACGGTCAATTTCGGCCAGACCGCAAGCGCCGATGACGCCTTTCTGGTAGCAAGGGGAATCCGTTCGCTGCCGCTGCGCATCAAGGCGCATGGTGAACGCGCGCTTGCCGTCGCCGAATGGCTTTCGGCGCGGCCGGAAGTTGCCAGAATATATTGTCCCGCATTGCCCGACGACCCCAATCATGAACTCTGGAAGCGTGATTGCGCAGGCATGAATGGTTTGCTCAGCGTAGAGCTGACGAACGACTATTCGGCAAAGGATGTCGAAACCCTTGCCGAAACGCTGGAACTGTTCGGTATCGGCGCGTCATGGGGCGGCTTCGAAAGCCTGATCATGCCATCTGCCCCGCAGAAAATCCGCACGCTGGGGAACTGGAATGGTCGTGGTCCGTTCTTCCGCCTTCATACAGGGCTTGAAGAACTCACCGACATTATCGCCGATCTCGAAAAGGGCTTCGACGCACTGCGACCGCAGCGATGACTTATCCATCGATGGGTTAATCCTGCTTTCGCAGGCAGCGCCGCCAACGCCCGGATAAGGGAAGGCTGTAGACGTCAGAGAGATGGAAAACAGCGTGTAGTTCTGGAAGATCACACGGCGACGGGTCAGATCGGATGGCCTTCAGTCAACCCAGCCGGGCAGCCTCGATCGCGGCGACGTCGATCTTCCTCATCTCCATCATCGCCTCGAACGCGCGTTTCGCTTCAGCGCCGCCGGCAGCCATCGCCTCGGTCAGAACGCGCGGCGTGATCTGCCAGTTCACGCCCCATCTGTCCTTACACCAGCCGCACGCGCTTTCCTGTCCGCCATTGCCGACGATGGCGTTCCAGTAGCGGTCGGTTTCCTCCTGATCATCGGTGGCGATCTGGAACGAGAAGGCCTCGCTATGCTTGAACGCCGGCCCGCCATTGAGGCCGATACAGGGGATGCCGGCTACGGTGAAATCGACCGTCAGCACGTCACCCGCCTTGCCCGACGGGTAGTCGCTCGGAGCACGGTGGACCGCCTTCACCGAACTGTCAGGGAAAACCTCGGCATAGAAGCGGGCCGCCTCCTCGGCGTCCTTGTCGTACCAGAGGCAGATCGTGTTCCTGGCGATCGTCATATTTTGTCCTTTCGCTTCTCAAGGCCCCCAAAGGGTCGGCGCAGAGCCGCCGCCAATCGTGGATGAATGGTCGTCATTGCCGGCGACGTTAACGGGTTCGCGGTCCGACAAGACCAAAGCGCGCGCCCCGCGGGTCCTCGGCGACGAGAGCGAAGCAATTGCCGGGAATCTCGTCAGGCCCCTGAATCGTACGCCCGCCGGCCTGACCAAGCCGGTTCACGGCCTCATCGATATCGTCAACCGAGAAATAGACCTGCCAGCCGGGCTGCCCGTTCGGGGCCTCGCCCATCACCGCGCCGATGCATTCCGGTCCCGCATGGATAAAACTGTAGTCGCCGAGCTCGCCCATCGGCATCCCGCCCTCCCGGCGCAGGCCGAGAAGCGCACGGTAGAAGGCGATCGCCGCATCGGGGTCGGGCGCGCTAAGCTCGTTCCAGACCGCATGTCCCTGCGGCAGGTTCTCGCCGCACTGGAAGGCCTGGCTGTCTTGTTCGCTCGCGCCACGCATCAGATAGAAGAGCGCGCCCTGAGGGTCGGCAAGGAAGGCGAAGCGTCCCACTTCCGGAATATCCGTCGGCGGGACATGAACGGATGCGCCCGCCTGCCGGGCATCCCGAACGCTGCGGTCGACATCGTCAACGCCGAAATAGACCAGCCAACGCAGCGGCATCTCCGCACCATCAGGCTGCTGCATCAGCCCCGCAACGCCAGCGCTGCCAGCACTCGCGATGCGATAATCCATTTCCGGCGCGGTGCTCATAGCCTCGAACCGCCAGCCGAGCACAGCGCCATAGAAGCGCTCTGCGGCGTCCGCATCCGCGGTGATGAGTTCATACCAGATCGGAAGTCCCTGTCGGTTCGTCATCGCCTCATCCCCTGCTGTCGTTGATGATCTCGAAGCCGCCGAAGATCATCCGCCTGGCGTCGAAGGGCATCGGATTGTCCTTCATATGTGCGTCCATTTCCGCGAAAAGCTTTTCCTGGCCGGCGGCGCGGGTCGCCTTGTCCGGCCATTCCACCCACGAAAAGATGACAGTTTCATCGTCCGCAGCCTTCACCGAGCGGTAGAAATCGGTGACCTTGCCTTTGGGCACGTCCGCGCCCCAACACTCGACCACGCGCAACGCACCCCCGCTCAGGAAGAGCGGCGCGGCCTTTTCAGCGTGGTCGATGAACTTTTCCTTGTTCGCGGTCGGCACCGCCCCGACGAAGCCCTCTATATAACCGGCCTTACCGCCTTCGCCCCGATCGACGACCGGCTCGAAGCCGCCAAAGATCATTCGTTGGCCATCGAAGGGCATTTCACCGATCCCGGCCATGCGCGAGTCGCTCATCATCTTCTCTGACGCGGCGTCGCGCGTCGCCCGGTCGGCATATTCGATCCAGCCGAAGCCGATCGCCTCGTCCTCCTTCGCCTCGACGGCGCGATGGAAATCCGTGGTCTCGCCTCTTGGCACGTCATCGCCCCAGGCGTCCACGATCCGACCTGCGCCGAAATCCTGGAAGACGTGCACCACCTTTTTCGCGTGATCGAGAAAGGCCTCACGATTCGCTGTGGGAATGGCGGTAATGAATCCTTCGATGAAGGGCATGGAAATCTCCTTGAGAATTTGCAGACACGAATGGCCGGAAGGCGCGTCAGCCTGTCGTTTCGTATTTGATCGCGTTTTCCCGGAACGGCGCCAGTTGCCCGTCGAGCGCTCTGCGGAATGCAGGACGGGCGGTATGGAGTGAGACGTACCGGCGCAGGTCGGGCGACTCGTCGAGGAGGTCGAGGCTGTCGGCGATGCGCAGAACCGCCACCATGATCAGGTCCGCGACCGTGAAGCGGTCCGCAACGAGATGCTGGCGCTTCCCGAGCACATCGGCAAACTGCTTCAACCGCAACACGGCGCCGTTTCGCGCGCCGGGCCGGATCGTCGCCACGGCCCCGGCATCCGCGATACCGAAATGCTGTGGCTCTCGCTCAAAGAAGAAGAGCATCGCCATCATGCTCAGCGGCGGCTCCACGGTATTCAGCGCGGCGAACATCCAGGACAGGCACTGGTCGCGCCCGGCCTTGTCTCCGGGCAGGAGCGCCTCGCTCGCCTCGGCGATGCGCCACACGCAAGCGCCGGATTCGAACATGGTCCCGGGGCCGGCCGTCAGCGTCGGTATCTGGCCGAAAGGCTGACGGGACATGTTGTACGCTTGGGTCTGCGTGCCTTGCGCCACCAGCTCGACCTCATAGGGCAAGCCTGCCTCCTCCAGGGCCCAGCGCAGGCGAAGGTCGCGAACCAGACCCTGCGCGAAACCCGGAACCCAGTCATAGGCGGTGATCGTGACCGGTTCCCGGTCGAAAACGACGGCGTTCATGAGGCCGCTCCTGTCCCGGCCTCAGCCGGGCATCTGGTTGACGTGGAGAATATTATCGTCCGGGTCCCTGAACCAGACGAGCTTCATGCCACCGGTATGATGGATGTTATCGCGGAACTCGCCGATTTCGGGATAGTGTTCGAAGACGACGCCCTTCGCGGCGAGATCGGCGACGATCGCTTCGATCTCGTCCTCGACCTCCCAGACCACGGCGTTGGCGCGGTTCGTTCCGGCCGCGTCCGAGCGATAGACAACGAGATGCGTGGCCCCGGTGCGGAACACCAGCACTCCGTCCATGTCTTCCTCGGCCAATTCGAGGCCCAGCACGTCCGAATAGAAGCGCCGCGCCCGCGCAATGTCGGAAACGGCGACGATGGCCGAAGAATTCCTGTCCTTGAGCATGACCTCCTCCACTATGGCCAGCTTGACGATACAGTTGATATCAACATAAATACCTCATGTCCAGCAAACTGCCGAATCACGAAATCGTACCGTTCGAAATGACGCTCTTCGTGCGCGACCACTGTCTGTGTCTGCACACACAACGCGTCGCACGGATGGTGGCGCGCCGGTTCGACGAGACGCTGCGTCCACTGGGGCTGAAGAGCGGTCAGTTCTCGCTTCTGATGTCGCTCAACCGCCCGCATCCGCCGACGCTCGGTTCTGTGGCCGATCTTCTGGCGATGGATCGGACCACCTTGACGGCGAATCTCAAGCCGCTGGAACGCGACGGGCTGATCGAGGTGCGGCCTGACGAGCGGGACCGGCGGGCCCGCCGTCTCGTTCTGACGGAAAAGGGTCGCGCCCTGCTTTTCCGCGCCGTTCCGATCTGGACGAGCACGCACCGCGATGTGGAAAGCGCGTTGCCCCCCGGCGGGGCCGACCGCCTGCGCGCCGATCTCAATACACTTCTGCATCGCAATGAGAAGGATCGATCATAAAGACCGCAATCCGCTCCCGAGACGAGACGAGACGAGACGACGTGGCTGACGTTATGATGCTGGTGACCGCTCCGGGGGCTGGTGCAGTTCGAAGACCCGCAACAAGCAACGGGCCGATGACCGAGCCGCGTGGCGCTATGCATTTCCGTTGCAACCTTGGAATCCCGCGATTCAAAACCAGATGACACTGACAGTCAGCAAGCGATCCTGTGTCCAGGCGCAGCCATGGACCCCTGCTATGTCCCGCGGCCTTCCATGAACAGGGGTCTGGCCTCCTCAAAAACCACCTTCGGCAAAGATCTTAGAACCTCTGCTTCATAGGGCAGATGTTCAAAATAGGAAGCCGTCAGTCGCGCCACAGCCTTTGCCTGAGCCAGGTCCCGACGCCGCTTGATGGGTTCTCGGTCCACACGCTTCGACACCCACAGCTTGTGTGCGGCAAAGACGCGAGGATCGGGCGCAATCATTCGCAGCGGCCACCCCTTCTCGTCGATCGCGACGGCCTCGAACGGAGCACTGTTCTCCAGCCACGCCAAGCCTTCGATTCCGGCCGCGACCAGTTCTTCATCCCCAGTCCCAACCGTCTCACGATCCCTGCTCCATGCAGGGCTGGCGATGGGCTTGATCAGATCTACAAGGAAACCATCGCGGTTGATGGCGCGGAATGATGCCTGTGAGCGCTCAAAGGATTTATCGACTTTGCGCAGCAGATTGATCAGCGTCCCATCCTCCACCCCATCGCCAGCCATGATCCTGAGGGCCCGGCGGGCGTCCATGAGAAGGTCGATGTCTTCCGTCGTCGTAATTCCGGGATCGACAAACACGCCAGCGGCGGCTTCATAAGCGTAGATTGCATTGGTTCCGGCAATGCTTATGCCTGAGCCAAGCAGGCCTGCGTTATCCAGCGCCCTGATGATCCTCGCCGTAAGCAGCGGCACGCGCCCAAGCCTCAAAGCACGATTGACCGCAGCCTGGCGTTCCAGCTGCTCCTTTCGGGCCACCAACGTTTCCTGTGCGGATGTTCGGGCGGCCTCCCAATCGGCCTTCGTCTTTTCCGTTTCGAACGACCGGCGCCCTTCCATCTTCTGACGCCTCACGCCTGAAGAGCTATAGTAGCTGCGCGCCAGATGTTCGACACCGCCCACCATGTGCCACACCAGCGAGCCCCGGTAGCTTTGGGCTTTTTGGCGGGCCTGCTCATACGCCGAGAAGCGCTGATCGGAATTCACCTTCTCACGCCTCTGATCGTTGTTTAATTCAATAAAATCAGACATACCAACATTTGATCGATGATTTATATCAGACTGTTGCAAGGCACGTTATGCTGATATAACCGACTTTGCAACAATTTGGATGTATTTCATTCAAATCTGTTGATCTATTTGATTTTACGGATAATTTTTGTCAGATTTCAGATCTGCACTCCGGCGACGACCGCGTATATCCACGACAAATGGCTTCGTGGTCTATGCCTTGTTCATTCTCTTGACGATCTTGGGAGAAAGGCCGTGCGATGAAGACGGTTTAGCCGTCATTCATGGCGTCGCGTTGCGGTCTCTACAAATAATCGGGATGACCGCTGGTAGATCAAATCATAAGGTTGATGAGGTTAAGTCGGACGACGCGGCCGGGCGAAGCGCCTGCCCGCTTCCGTGGTGCTGACGCCGCAGAACGACAGCCAATATGCGACCAAAGGGAAGATGTCGCCTGTCGCAATATGGAGATCAACGCATGACTCCGGCACGCCGCCGCGGATGGGACGCCCCGCCGCCAGTCGGCTACATGGAAGACAGTTTTATAAGCTGAGCTCAGTTGAGCCCGAGTTTTTTCTTCAACTCGGCATTCTCCTTGCGCAAACGCTCTGCGAGGAGGCTCTTCAGACGTTTGTTCTCTTCCTCAAGTGCCAGCAGGTCCTTCAGGTCCCCGCCCGCCGATGCAGCGGTCGCCGTCTTTTTCCACTGATAGTAGGTTTGCTCCGATATGCCGGCCTGACCCGTGGCGTGCTTGACGCTCTCTCCACGACCGACCGACTTCTCGATCTGGCCGAGCAACTGGCCGCGTTCTTTTTCAGAGTAGACCTTGCGCGTCTTACGAACCGTCGCAGCAGCGGCAGTTTCCGCAAGCATCGATTTGGCGCCTGCCTTTCGCGCCGGCCTGGCTACTTTCGACCGGGGAGTCTTTTTCTTTGCTTCAGCTGCTTTCGCAGGCGCTTCGGTGGCGATCTGCACTGGTTCAGTCTCTTGAGGATCGGCCATAAGATACTCCGCTCGTGGTTCTTTCACCTCTACAACATCAATGGGTGTCACGTGAGAGTCAATAAGCTGACAATTTTGAAGTAGACTTACCCGGCGGAATGGAAGGATTTTATGCTTTCATTGAACGCAACAAAAAGACCTGATGGGCAAACGAGAAAGACGTATTTCATGGAAACGTTCAGGTGGGCAACAGTGAGGCTGAAGGAAACTGGCGGTACTGTCGGCCAGGCGGCACGCAATTTGGGGATTTGATTGCCCAGCCTGACACGCTGGAAACTGTAATGCCGGGGTGCTGATCTGTGATCCGGTGAAATGGAAGCCTCAGCTCAATCTTCTTCGATGAAGACTTCTTTCCACTTCCGGGAAATTGAAGAGGGAGGAAACCAGCGCGAGAAGAATGACCGCGATCACCAGGAGTTTGATCTTACCGCCACCCGGCTCGTCACCGAAGGACTGCACGAGCCGCTGGACGCGGCGGAGCGCCGGTCATTTCCTGGAGCGTCCCATATGCGGTGGAATGCTGTTGGTTCTCCGGTCGCAACGCCGGAATGGCTCACCTGAGCGCCTCGACAGCTTCCGGTAGCCATCGTTTGCTGTTGTACCCATCCGGCGGCCGAGGGCGAAGGAGGCGGAGGGATGTTTTCGCTGTATCCGCCTGGATCGACATAACCAAGAGAGCAATACCCCGTAAGGCGCGTTAGACGGGCGTTGCTGCCGGGGCAGTACCTCCCTTCATCCAGGAAGCGGGCGAAATTGATCCCGCGTCGGAGCATATGGTTGATCAGCTTCAGCACCTCGGCTGAGCGCGAGCGACCTTCGCATTCATGGAGCAACCAGCTACCCGCCTTGCACTCGGTCGCAAGTCCTCGACAACTCAGCTCATCGACATCAGGTTGGTGATCAGTCCCGGTTTCACTTCGATCGTTGGCCGTGGCGGTTCCAGGTAGCCGATATCCGTCAACTGGTCGCGATCCAGACCAGCTATGGCCCTGCGCGTGAGCCCCGCCTGACGCCACTGCTGGATGGCGGCCAATGTCGACGCCATCCATTTCCAGGGCCGCAACACATATCCTCGTTCCGCTTTGGGAACCTGCACCTCCGCCATCGCGGCCTCCCGTGTCCAGATGCGGCCTGGTGGCCGCATGGGCCCCTCGCCCCTGTCATGGAGCAAGCATCGACCAATGGATGTGCCCGGTCATGAGCTCACCATGGTTTTTCGGTGAAGTTTGGGTAAAATCATCGATCTGGTGTTGGGTGCGCGCGCCAGAGCGCGCAGATTGGCCGGGAGGGGAGCCGGCTGCGCGAACACATTGGGATGAAGGAGATGGACAGCATCAGCGGGGTCCACACCGGGGCTCTTGGCGAGAGCGAGGTGCTGTCGTTCCCGCCGTTTCGCCTTGACCCCGCCGACAAGCGCCTCTGGCGCGGCGAGCGGCCGATCCCTCTCAAGCCGAAGTCATTTCAGGTCCTGCATCATCTGCTTACGCATGCAGGAAGACTGGTGACCAAGCGCGCGCTCCTCGATGCGGTCTGGCATGATGTGCATGTCGGCGACGCCAACATCAAAACGGCGATCAAGGAAATCCGGCGCGCCCTGGGGGATTCGACCGAAACGCCGCGTTTCGTCGCGACGGTCCATCGGTATGGGTATCGCTTCATTTTCCCCGTCGGGGTCGAGGCCCAAGCCGCGACGGATCTGGCGTCTTGTGACCTGCATCCGCCATATGCTTCGGCCACTGCGTCAGGTCATGAGGTATTTTCGCCTTCGCGGCTGGTGGCGCGCGCGGCGGAACTGTCATCCTTGGGCGATATGCTGGCGAAGGCGCGCACCGGTGAACGACAACTGGTTCTGGTCACGGGGCCGCCGGGCATCGGCAAGTCCGTGCTGCTTCATACGTTTCTCGGTGCATCGGCGGATCGGCGAGATCTGTGGTTGGCGCGCGGACAATGCCTGCCGCATATTGGCAGGACAGAGCCATATCTGCCCCTTCTGGACGCCCTCAGCCTGCTGTGCCGCGAACGCGATGGAGCCACTGTGCAATCAGTGCTCGCCCGCTACGCCCCGGCCTGGCTGGCGCAAATGCCGGCGCTGCTCAGCGATGCGGAAGCGGAGGGGTTACAGCGGCGAACTTTCAGGATGGGACCAGAACGCATGCTGCGGCAGATGGCCGATGCGGTCGAGGCGCTCTCCGTCGAGCGACCGGTGGTGCTGTGCCTTGACGACTTGCAATGGTGCGACGGCGCCACCCTGGAACTGATCGACACCCTGACGCGCCGCCGGGCGCCGAAGGCGCGGCTTCTCATCATCGGAGCGTATCGCACCACCGAGATGGCGGACGCCCGTCATCCGCTGCTGGTCCTGAAACGGGAGATGCAGGTTCGCGGCCTGTGCGAGGAGCTTTCACTCGAGCCACTGTCCAAGGCGGCCGTTGCAGCCTATTGCGCCAGCCGGTTCGGCGCTGATAACGTCCTCTGTTCTCTTCCGGGGCTTGTTTATGAGCAGAGCGGGGGGCATCCGCTGTTCATGACCGCCATCATCGATGATCTGGTGCGACGCGGCGAGATCGTGCATCGTGACGGACGCTGGAGCCTCGCCGCCTCCATTCAAAAACCTGCGCTTCCGGCCAGTGTTCGGGAATTTGTCGCGGGCGAGTTCGAGCAGCTCGATGCGCGTGCCAGGCAGTTGCTGGAGGTCGCGAGCGTGCTGGGGCCCGAATTCTCCATGGCCGAGCTGGCGGCGGTGCTGGCGCCCGAGGCAGAGGCGCAGGACCTCGAAGCGTTGGCTCTGGCGATGGCGCGTCGCCAGATTTTCCTTGCCCCCGCCAGCTATGCAGGGAAACTGCCTGGGGCCGCCGGGGCCCGTTTCGCGTTCCGCCATGATCTCTATCGGGAAGTGGTCTATGCCGGGCTCACTTTGGGTCGGCGCAGCGCTCTGCATCGCAGCATCGGCGAATGGCGCGAACAGGTGCTCGGCGAGCGCGCCGCGGAAATCGCCAGCACGCTGGCCGTCCATTTTGAAGCCTGTGAGGACTGGTTTCGCGCGGCGCGTTACCATCGGCTGGCGGGCGAGCAGGCGCAGCATCGTCACGCTCCACGTGTGGCGGCCGAGCATGCGCGGTGCGGGATCACACTCATTCAGAGCGCTGCATCGAACCAGGACATGATCCGGGAGGAGCTTCTGTTACAGCAATTGCTGGCGGTCGCCTTGATCACCAGCGACGGGTTCGCCGCAGCCGAGCTTTCCGACGTCTACGCCCGGGCGGACGAACTATGCCGGGAGATTGACGATCTTGATAGCGCAATCGTCGTGCAATGCGGCTTCTGGAACCTTGCGCTCAATCGAGGCGACGGAGGTCGTGTCAGGGAAGTGTGCAATCAACTCCTGGCGCGTGCCGAGAGCCATCCGGAGCCGGTTGCGCTGCTGCAGGCGCAAAATGTCGCCGCCCAAACGGAACTGTTCGCAGGGGAGTTTGGGGCGGCGGAGTTTCATCTGGAGCGCTGTCTTTCACTGTACAATACCGAGGCCCACCGTCATCTTGTCGATACTTATGATGAGAGCCCCGGCGTGGTTATCCGTCTGGCCGCAGGCTGGATGAGATGGGCACAGGGGCGCGCCGACGAAGCGCGTCGCCACATCGAAGCGGCTTTGGGACTGAGTCGCGCCAGCGATCATCCGTTCGCCGTCGAGCAGGGCCTGTGGGGCGCGGCGGTTGTCCACCAGCACTGCGGCGATGTCGGCCGTGTTCACGACCATGTGGAGGAGCTGATCTGGCTCTGTCGGAAGACAGGCGCCTCGCTGTGGCTGGGTGGCGCGCGGATACTGCGCGGTTGGACGTTGGTCCAAAGCGGGCGGAGGGGCGCCGGCATCACCGCGCTTCGGCGCGGCATCGACCAGTGGCGCGCGACAGGAACCATGTGGCTGATGCCCTACTATCTGTGCCTGATGGCCGACGCCCTGTCCCGGGAGCGAATGTGGGAGGAGGCGTCCGCCCTGCTGGAGGAAGCGCAGGCGATCGCCAAAAACACCGGCGAACGCTGGTACGACGCCGAACTCTGCCGGCTTGCAGGCGAACTGGCCCGGCGACGAGGGGAGTCCCAGACGGCCGAAACCTGGTTCCTGCAAGGACTCGACATCAGCCGACGCCAGGGCGCTTCTTCCTGGGAACTGCGTGCCGCCGCAAGCCTCGCCTCGCTGTGGCGCGCGCAAGGTCGGGCCTCACAGGCGCACGGCCTCCTGGCTGACGTCTATAGCGGCTTCGTGGAAGGTATGGACACGGCGGATCTGAAGAACGCCAGAGCGCTGCTTGATACGTGGGGATGACCGCTCCCTCGACCACGGAGATAAACGCTGACCAGATGACCGCCAGACCAGTGCTGATTTTCTATCGGCACCAGGCTTCCCCAAGCATCGTAGAGAATAGCCGCAGAAAGCGACTTCCTCTCCGCGCGTGCTGGTGAAGCAGCATCAGCCATCTGGTCGATCAGTCGCTGCGAATACTTCAGAATGTCATCGATATTGGCGAACTCGCGCGAAAGGGGATCGTTGTCGCCATGATCATCCCCATTCAGGCGGCTGTCGTGGGGGTAAAGCAATCAGATGACCGCCGCCGGGCGCTTTCCGATGACGGCCGGCGAATTGAAGCCGACCTCCCATCCCGTCGCGCAAATGAACGTGTTGGTCGCCGAAGAAAGCGGTTGGGCCGGAGGCGTTATCGTTCTACCTACCGACGGAGAAAAGGCCTGCGGAACCAGCAGAGATCATTCTTCAGAAAACGGGCTGGCTCAATATCGGCGGTCAGGAAAAATAAGCCTACCACCGAGACGATCGATAGTCCGTTTTGCCGCAAACTCACCGCTTCTTGCGAGGCCGGGGCGGCGCTTTGGCTCGCGCCCAATCGGCAGCCCGCCGGATCATCTCGCGGATGAGATCGCCATCCAACCCGTCATAACGGACCAACACAATTGGATAGCCGGAATAATGCGGCGTCTCGAAGAAAGTCTCGGGATGAGTTTCCAGCACGATCTGCTTGGTGGTCATCTCCATATGCAGGGCAAAAGATTCCTGTGGCTCGTGCCCGACGAAAAGGAAGCCGTTGCCGTTCACCTTGACGCAAGGCTGACGATAGCTGGTCGAGGGCTCTGTGCCGGGGAGAGTGAGCGCATAATCCATCGCCTCTTCAAAAGTCATCGCTGCCGCTCCCGTAGCTATCGTCCGATCGCAAATATTTGCCTGCGACAAATATGATCCAAGGCAACAGCGACCCGCAAGGTCCGCTATAGGCGTTCTCGCCTCACGACGAGTTGCCGCGCGGAGCTCCCGGGTGAAATCCCAAACGCTCGGGCTCGAAACCGGCATTTGACATGCAGGTATTTGCCTGCATATTATATCCTTGCAAATGAGTGAGACCGATGCACGCTGACCTGGTTTTCAAAGCGTTGGGCGATCCGACACGCAGAAAGCTGCTTGACCTTCTTTGTGAGAAGAACGGGCGGACGCTCGGCCAGCTTTGCGAAAACCTCGACATGGCCCGGCAATCAGCCACACAACACATTGGGATATTGGAGGCGGCCAATCTGGTGACCACGGTCAGGCGCGGTCGCGAAAAGCTGCATTTCATCAATCCCGTGCCGCTACACGAGGTCTACGAACGCTGGGTGCGCAAGTTCGAGCATCAGCGGCTCACCCTTCTGCATGATCTGAAGAAGGAACTCGAAGGAGAGCAACGATGATCAGGGAAAAGACCAGCTTCGTCTATGTGACTTACATCCAATCGACGCCGCAAAAGGTGTTCGAGGCCATCACGAAACCGGACCTCGCCAAGCGCTATTGGGGCCACGAGAATGTCTCAGACTGGCAACCCGGATCGAATTGGCAGCATCTCCGCGCGAATGACGAGCGCACCGTCGAACTCGTCGGCAAGGTCATCGAAGTCTCGCCACCGACCCGCCTCGTCATCACCTGGGCAAACGCCTCGCAGGCCTCCGACCCGGATGCCCACAGCCGGGTGACGTTCGAGGTCGAGGAATATGACAGCATGGTCCGGCTGACCGTGACGCATGACGAACTCGAAGCCGAAAGCGGAATGGCAAAGGGCGTCAGCAAGGGCTGGCCAATCGTTCTTTCCAGCATGAAGTCCTTCCTGGAAACCGGACAGGGCCTCGATGTTTTCGCCAAGCCAAAGGCGGCCTGATCCCTTGGGCCAATCATCAATCTTCGAACGGGAGATGGCAATGACCAGGAAATATACGGGCGGATGCTCATGCGGCGCGATCCGCTTCGAGACGAGCAGCGAACCTATTTTCGAGAACCACTGCCAATGTCGCGATTGCCAGAAACGAAGCGGCACCGGACATGGATCGTATCTGACCTTCCCGAAGCGGGTCGATGTGACGATCACGGGCGAGGCGAATAGCTGGCGAGTGGCGGGCGACAGCGGAAATGAAAAGATCCACGCCTTCTGCCCGACTTGTGGAGGCCCCGTCTATCTGACGTTCGCTGCAATGCCGGATTTGATTGCAGTCCACGCGGCCAGCCTTGACGACCCAGGCCAATTTAACCCGCAAGCGATCACGTACACCGCCCGCGGTCTTGCCTGGGACACGATGGATTCGTCGCTGCAGAAATTCGATCGGATGCCGCCTGGTTGAAGTGCGGCGGGGGCAACATGCCGTGCGCAAGGATTCAACTTCAGAGTTGGCTTCCGTTTCCGGCTCGATCGAGCCGTTGGACGGCGGTCACCTCGACCGGCGGGTAATCTGAAAGCTTTCACAAGCATTCATGCGATCCCACCACTCCACGAGATTTGTTTTCGCAGAGAACATTTCCCGTCCCTCGGGCGCCAATAAGAAATAGTCGAGCATCGGGGCGACGTAGAGATCGGCCAGGGTAATGTGATCGCCTGCAAGCCAAGGGCTGTCGCCCAGGAAGTCGGCGAGGACGTCAAGGCATACCGGCGCTTTCGCCCATGCCAGCGCCACACGATTTTCGTCAGGCGGCTCGCCTTCGGCCGCCTTTGAAACAAGCTCGACATACAATCCCCAAACGAGATGCGGGTAGATATATCCATCGGCTATGCTGACGATCTGGTTCATCCGAGCCCGCGCCTTCGGCTCGACAGGCTGGAGCACTGGCCCCGGAAAGGCGTCATCGACGTAGCGGGTTATCGCCCCCGTTTCATACAGGCGAAAGCCGTTATGCTCGAACGATGGTATTTTCCCAAAGGGCTGATGCTCAAGGTAGTCTGCTGAGGCGCCTTCCGGGGCAAAGATATCGATCGGGATCAGATCGTAATCGACGCCCTTCTCATGAAGGCAAAGGCGGGAAATGCGCACATAGACGCTGTAGTCCGCCCCGAATAATCGTGGTTTTCCCATCTGTTTTCCTAGGGTCTCTTGTCGCGGAATGCCCTGCTAAAGCGGCGATTCATTGGCGAATTCCAGCAGCGAAGTATATCCGGCGCGCCTGTCGAACAGCGCATGGATGTCGGCGATCTCGGAAGCATAGGCCTTGTCGAGGATCGGCCGCGCCTTGTTCGCAAGTTCGGCTTCGCTGAACTGGTCAGGACTGTCTGCGATCGTATCCTTCAAAAGACGCGGATAGGAGCAGGTCTGGGCGAAGACCGACGCCAGCCTGCCGGTGGCAGCCAACACCAGCGGGGGTCAGAACCTGGCGAAGGGTGGCGTCGACTTTCCGGATATATTGCTGGAAGCGAACGTAAACGAAGATGCGGGAGGAAGTGTCTCAATCAAGCCCGATGCAGTGGGCGGCGCGGCGAAAAACCTCCTCGGTGTCCGGCGCGAACCTGAATGTCGCGAGAAAATCGGCGACTCGGAAATTGGGGATCGTCTGGCGGATTACCGCGACTAAATTGCGTGCTTCGTCCAACCTGTCGGCAAGGGCGAGACAATGCGCGGCGATGGCGAGGATGATGATGTGCGCGTTGGGGCGCGCTGCTGCCATCAAAGCCCAGTCGGCGGCTTCCTCGTATTGGCCCAGCCGTACATGCGCCATGGCGCGTGCGCCGAGCATTCCAAACAGTAGCGGGTCGAACGGGCTGAGGCTGCGGGAATGATCTGATGACGCGATGGCAACCGAGGGATCGCCGGACTGCGACTGCACGAAGGCAAGCGCGTAGTGACCAAGCGCAAAGTTCGGGCTGAGCTCGACTGAGCGTTCAAGTTCGGCGACCGCCTCGCCATGTCTTCCGCGCAGCCACATCGCGCGGCCCATTGCCCAGTGGGCGGCGGGATCATGCTCGTCGACGATCAGGCTGCGGCCCGCGGCCTTCAAAGCAAGGTCAGTCTCACGGGCGCGATCGGCCCAATGCTGGAAGGCGCTTTGCCAGTGTGTGAAGGAAAGGCCTGCATAGGCGCGCGCGAACGTCGGATCGGTCTCGATGGAGCGTGTGAAGAACTGCTGGGCCAGATCATTGTCCGGCCGGGTAAAGCGATACATGTGCCAAAGGCCCCGATGATACGCCTCCCAGGCGTTGAGCGAGTTCGGCGGCTTGAGGATCGCGCGGTTCTTTTCGGCGGTCTCGATCTCGTGCGCGATCGACGCCACGATCTTGTCGCCAATGTCATCAAGTAGCAGGAATGTGTCGTCCTGCCGAAATTCGAACTCTTCGGACCAGACGATGTGCGAGGTTCTCGTCTCGACGAGTTCGACGCTGACCAGCATCTTGTGTTCGCGACGCTTCACGACACCAGCGACATAATAATCGACGTCGAGGCGGCGCGCAGCCTCCTCCGGGCTAATGCCCTGTTCGGCGAGAGCGAACACGGAGCCCCGTGCGATGACGAAAAGACTGCGCAGTTTCGCGAGGCGCGTGATGATGTCATGCGTGAGCCCGGCGGCCATTTCGCCTCTGCGGTCGCAATCCGCCAGCGGTAGCACTGCAAGCGAGGCACGACGGTGCTCATCTACAGGAATTTTAGTGGCTGATCCGTCAATTGAGATCCGGGGGTGCGGCTCCGAGACAGTGGCGGGAACAGTGACTGGAGAAGCGTCGCTTCTCTGCATTTCCAGCCAGGCGCGTCGGATAGGCTCGACGCCGATCTTCTCTGCGGAAAACAGGCGGTTAATCGCCAAGAAATGCCGCTCGGCCTCATCCGGCGGACCGCTTTGGAGCAGGGCCTTGAGCAACATGGTCTGGGCACGAATGTCCAGCGGCGACAGGGCGACCCATCTGTCGGCGTGCTTGCGCAGTAGCTCGGGATCATCCGGCGAAAGTTCAATCAGCCGTTCGAGGAACGACGCCTGACAGGTCCGGTAATGACGGCGCTGCCCGGCCAGCCAATGGTCAAGTTGCGGGCTGCGGGCAAGGTCGAGGCCTTCAAGGAAGTCACCGACCATCAGGTCGCAGAGTTCGCGCACAAGCTCGAGCTTCAGCGTCTCGATGCCGCTGCGCATGGCAAGATCGACCCGTAGCACGTCGATGCTGGTGTCGGCGAGGTCAAGCCAGACCAGGTCTTCGCGGGACTGAACACGGTTTCGATACGGCTCGTCGAGCAGGGAGCGCAGCTTGCTCAGGCACCATCGCAGTTCCCCACGCGGATCGTTGGGGATGTCGCCCAAAAGCTCGCAGAGCCGACTACGCCCGACCGGATGCGGCGACGTCGCAAGATAGGCAAGAAGCGCGCGCACCTTGCGCGATGGCGGAAGGGCCAGCGCCTCGCCATTCCGGGTTACCGCGAGATGGCCGAACATCCGCACCGAGAGCGAACAAACCGCCGGTGCCGCACTTTGGCCGGGAATTCCCATGCGCGTTTCCACGCTTTCAACAACGCCGCCACCCTCGCCGCGATTGTATCACCCTGCATGGCCAATGGCATCCCCGCCGTTGCGCCATGTCTCACACGAAGGAGGAGCCAATGAAAACGATGTTGAGCAACAACCGCACATAAACGGCGTTCGCGGGTGCCGCGGTAATCAGCACGGCGCTTGCCCTGTCCATCGCCCCGATCGAGGCGCATATGGCAAGCACCATGTCTTCGAGATGCAGGACATGAAGTTCCAGCCGGGGCCGCCAATACTTCCCGTTGGCGCGCAAGTGGCCGTGCACGTCGGAAACCCGGCGGAGGAAGGACCTTCGTCGTGCAGCTGAAATTTCCGGCCGGGTACGAAATTTCCGCGCATCGCCATCCGAAGGAGAAACATGTGACCGTCATCTCCGGTGGTTTCGGAACGGCCATAGGCGACGAGCCCGACCGCGGCCCAGTGGACCTGATGGGGCCGGGATCCTTCCTCCAGGTCCCGACCGGCGAGGCTTATTTCGGATGGACGGAAGAAGAAAGCATCGTCCAGAGCCACGCGATTGGGCCTTTCGCGGTCGAGTACGTCGATCCACCGGACGATCCCCGCATCAATTGAACGAGAATGACAGATCAATCGACTAACGGCTGATCTGACTCAGCACCAAGGATCTGAGATATGAAAATTCGTGAAGCAATGAGGACCACCGCCGGCCGTGGCCGGCTGTTCGACAGCATCCTCGACACGATCGGGGACACGCCGACGGTGAGGATCAATCATCTGGGCGTCGACCACGCCAAGATCTATGCGAAGGTCGAATTCTTCAATCCGGCAGGATCGGTGAAGGATCGGCTGGCACTCAACATCATCGAGGAGGCAGAGCGCGGTGGCCTGCTGAAGCCGGGACAGACCGTCGTCGAGGCGACCAGCGGCAATACCGGCATCGGGCTTGCCATCGTCTGCGCCCAGAAGGGCTACCCGCTCGTTGTCACCATGGCCGACAGTTTCTCCGTCGAGCGACGCAAGCTGATGCGGATGCTGGGCGCCAAGGTGGTGCTCACCCCACGTGCTCTCAAAGGTTTTGGCATGTATCAAAAGGCGGTCGAACTTGCCGAGGCCAACGGCTGGTTCCTGGCGCGTCAATTCGAGACGGACGCCAATGCCGCCATTCACGAGGCGACCACAGCGCGCGAGATCATCAATGACTTTTCCGGCTCATCGCTCGACTATTTCGTCACCGGCTACGGCACCGGCGGAACGATAGCCGGCGTTGGTCGCGTGCTGCGCCGCGAGCGTCCCCAGACACGCATCGTGCTGGCGGAACCGGCGAATGCGCAGCTTCTTGGCAGCGGCCACGTCCAGCAGCGCGGGCCGGGTGGTACGCCTGCGGCGTCCCATCCTGCATTCGAACCCCATCCGATCCAGGGCTGGACGCCGGATTTCATCCCCCACGTGCTGCAGGAGGCGGTGGACCAGAAATATTATGACGAGGTGGTGCCGATCGCCGGCACGGAGGCGATCCGCTGGACCAGGGACCTGGCGCGCCGCGAAGGCATCTTCACCGGCATTTCCGGCGGCGCGACCTTCGGCGTTGCACGGCAGATCGCGGAATTGGCACCGGCCGGATCGGTGATCCTGTGCATGCTGCCGGACACCGGCGAGCGCTATCTATCGACACCGCTGTTCGACGGCATCGAAACCGAGATGGACGAGGAAGAACTCGCTTTGTCACGCTCGACACCCGGCTTCCAATACGCCGCCTGACCGACGGCAAGAGGTGCACCATGGACACCAACCATAAGTCGCTCTCCGTGAGGGCTGAGGACACGCTGGACCCTCACGATTGGGAGGTGGTGGCGCAACTGGGGCATGACACCATCGACCTCGCCATCGACTATCTCCGCCACGTCCGTGACAGGCCGGCGTGGCGAGAGATGCCGCAAGAGGTGAGGTCGCGTTTCAAGGGCGGGCTGCCGCAAGAGCCTCAACCCCTCGAAGCCGTCCTGCAGAGGGTTACCGAGGATGTGATGGCCTATCCGATGGGCAATGTGCATCCCCGCTTCTGGGCCTGGTATATGGGCTCCGGCAACATGACCGGGGCATTGGCGGACTTCATGGCTGCCGTGCAGGGCTCAAATCTGGGTGGCGGCAACCATGCCGCCGCCCTCGTCGATCGACAGGTGATCGACTGGTGCAAGGAGATTGTCGGTTTCCCTGCAAGCGCAAGCGGAACGCTCACCAGCGGCGGCTCGGTTGCCAATCTGATCGGTCTGACGGTGGCGCGCAACGTCAAGGCCGGCATGGACATACGCGAGCATGGCGTTGCCGCGCTGCCGAAGAAGCTGCGCTTCTATGGCTCGGACCAGATCCACAATTGCCACCGTAAGGCGGTCGAGACCCTTGGGATCGGCAATGCCGCGCTGCGCCGGATAGAGACCG
The DNA here is from genome assembly GCF_040545755.1 of Aquamicrobium ahrensii. Classification (NCBI taxonomy): domain Bacteria; kingdom Pseudomonadati; phylum Pseudomonadota; class Alphaproteobacteria; order Hyphomicrobiales; family Phyllobacteriaceae; genus Aquamicrobium; species Aquamicrobium ahrensii. Next base: position 58,866 of record NZ_JBEPMN010000015.1, on the reverse strand, counting down.
ACGCGGATTTCCGTATCGACATTGCGGCCCTGCGGATGGCGATTGCCGAAGACCGGGCGGCCGGCTTTCTGCCCGCCTGCATCATCGGCAATGCGGGGGCGGTCAACACAGGCGTGATAGATGATCTGGCAATGCTTGCCGATGTCGCCGCCGAAGAGGACATGTGGTTCCATGTCGATGGGTGCATTGGGGCGCTGATTGCTATCGCACCGCGCAATCGGGCGCTTGTCGCGGGACTGGAACGCGCAGATTCGCTGGCGCTCGACCCGCATAAATGGCTGCATGCGCCTTTCGATGTCGGTTGTTGCCTGGTGCGGGATGCGGGCGCGCACCACGCCGCATTCGCCACGCAGCCGGAGTATCTTGCCTCGGCGCCGCGCGGCATCGCCTCCGGCGAGTGGCTTTACGAGCTTGGTCTGCAGACGTCGCGAGGCTTCCGCGCGCTCAAGGTCTGGATGGCGCTGCAGGAACATGGCGCGGAAAAGTTCGGCCGGCTGATCGACCAGAATATCGACCAGGCCCGCACTCTTGCCCGCATGATCTCGAAGACGCCTCAGCTTTGTCTGATGGCCCCAACGATCATCAACATCGTCTGCTTTCGGTTCGATCCGGGAGGACTGGATGAGGACGGGCTGAAAGCGCTCAACACCGAGATCATGCTGCAGTTGCAGGAGGACGGCATCGCAGTCCTGTCTGATACGGCATTGCATGGAAAGCACTGCCTGCGCGCAGCGATCTGCAATCATCGCACCCGCCACGATGACCTTGAGCTGCTGGTTACAGAGATTGTACGGCGTGGCGATACCCTGCTGGAAACCCGGGTGAAGCTTGAAGATTTGCCATGATATGACCCCGCATCCGGGAAAAGAACATGGGCAGGATCTATGTCGCCGAGACAACAGAACGGCTGCTTATCGATGACCTGGGCGAAAAGTGGACGATCAACTTGCCGCCCCGGTACTGTAACATCTTATGTGTCTCGGGCCTGCTGGTTTAGCCTCATTGCCGCTCCCGGCCAAGAGCGGCAACGAGGTGGGACACAGCGCTTAACATCTTGTGGCATGACCACGCTTGCTAGCAGGCTGATCCCGCCTCTCTCCACCGTCTCGAACAGATCGGATCGACGCAGAACTCATCGCGGGGTTCATGCTGTTCCGACCAGAAGCCGGACGGACACTGCCACGGGAAAACCTGCGCACTCTCAGAACCTTAACGACCCGGCGAGCTCAGATCGTCGATATGCGCAGCACAGATTTCCGAGCGCGGAATTGCCAATATCATAGCTTAGGATGACAATCTGGCTACGACAGCACGGCTGCTGCGATGCAGCCCGGAAATCGGCCCGGTCTCTGTGGCTATGCTCATCGCCGAAATGACGGAACTCGGTCGGATGACCGCCGGCGAGGCCGCCATGACAGGCCTTGCTCCGACGCCACACGACAGTGGAACAATGCGCGGCAAGAGAAGGATCGTCGGTGGACGGCGGGCGTTGCGTCATGTCGTCAAACGCCTCGAAGAACGTAGCAAGCCCCACAAGCTCATCATAATCGCCATCGCACGCAGGCTCTTACCAATCGCAAACGCAGTGCTGAAACCGCCACGCCATGGCGATCAAATCCAATCACTTAGGCACGGTTTCTAGATGTGCCGACGATCTGGTTATTTACCTCACCGTTGAATGGAATCCATGAATTGTCTAAGCGCAGTTGTCTGAGGGCGTTCAAAGACCTGCTCCGCGCTTCCGCTCTCCGCGATCACACCTCCACTTACAAAGTGCACGCTGTCCGCCAGGACCCTGGCGAAAGACATCTCATGCGACACGATTATGAGCGTCAGGCCGGATCCCGCCAGTTCGCGCATCGCTTCCAGCACGTCACCGACGAGTTGCGGGTCCAGAGCCGATGTCGGTTCGTCGAACAGGATCGCTTCGGGTTGCAGCGCCAGCGCCCGCACGATCGCGACACGCTGCTTCTGTCCGCCGGAAAGCTGCGCGGGATATTTGGACTCATGCTCGGCCAGCCCGAACTGGGCGAGAAGCCGCCTTGCATTCGCAATTGCATCGGCTTTGCCCTGCCCCTTCACGACGACTGGCCCTTCAATGATGTTGCCCAGAACGGTCATGTGATTGAACAGATTGAAGTGCTGAAACACCATGGGCATGCGCGCCCGTGCCTTGCGCAGTTCGACATCCGGCGCCAGCTGGAAGGAGTCCTTGCTGCCCTGGCTCAGCCGCTGTCCTGCGAAGCTGACGGTGCCCGCGTTGGGTGTCTCGAGGAAGTTCATGCATCGCAGCAGCGTCGACTTGCCGCCACCGCTCGGCCCGATGATGAAGGCCACTTCGCCTTTGCGCACGCTCAGATCTATGCCGCGTAGGACCGGAACCCCCTTGAAAGATTTCTCCAGCCCGCGGATATGGATCAGGGCCTCGTCGCGAACCGGTTCCACTAGCGCGCACTCCCGTCGGTGATGCGTGCGACCAGAGAGGGTGACCGCAGGTAGGCCGGTGTAAGCCACCATTCGATCAAGCCCACAAGGCGCGAGGCGACAAAGCTCATCACAAAATAGATGACTGCCACCAGCAGGTAAATTTCCATGCTTTTGAAGGTCGAGGCGATGATCATGCTGCCCTGCCGCAGCAGCTCATTGACGGCGATGAACGACACCAGCGAGCAATCCTTGAGAAGGGCGATGAAATAGCCCCCCATCGTGGGAAGCGCGACGCGGAAGGCCTGCGGCAGAACGATGCGACGCTGGATCGAGGCATGGGACATGCCGATCGAAAGCCCGGCTTCACGCTGACCGCTGTCGATGGATAGAATGCTGGCCCGGAACATCTCGGACATGTAGGCGCCGAGATTGAGGCTGAGCCCCAGAACCCCGGCCCAGAATGCCGGCAGCGAAATGCCGATGCTCGGCAGGCTGAAATAGATTACCAGCAACTGGACGATCAGCGGAACGTCGCGAAAAATCTCGACATAGGCGTTCAGGACAAAGCGCAGGAGGCGCGACTTTCCCATTCGTCCGAGCGCCACCAACAGGCCTAGCGCCGTGGCGATCGCCATGGCGATGACGGAAAGCTGAACCGTCACCAAGGCGCCTTCCAGCAGGCGCGGCAGATATCTTGGCGCGAGTACGAAGAAAAGATCGTGCATGATTTACCACTGCTGGCGCAGTCGATCCCGCGCACCGGCGCCGGATCGAACCACGCCGGTCCTACTTGAGGAGCTTCACCTGGGTGTCGTCCCACAGGTCATAACGCTGCAGAATGTCCTTGCGCAGGCCTTGCTTGTCGAGCTTTTCAAGCGCTTGATCCACGGCAGCCTGAACATCGGCGCATTCGGGGCGCATGGCGATGCCTACCGCGCCGAGCCGATAATCGGCCTTGCTTTCCGCTTCTTCCCATTCCTCGCCCGGCACGTAGAACAGCGGGGCGCCGACGACACGCAGGTCGGAGTTTTCAGACATCTGGCCGAGCAGCGTGGCCTGATCCAGCACGACGGCCTGGACCTGACCGTTGCGCAGAGCCTGGAAAGGCTCGCCGAAATTGTTGAAGTCGAGCACCTCGCCGATCTCGCCCTTGTCGGCGAGCGAATGCGCGACGATCGAATCCATCGAGCCCATGACGGACGCGACCTTCTCGCCCTTGAGGTCCTCGGGCTTCTGGTATTTGGAGTCCTTCAGCACGATCAGCCGGTCGTTATACATGAAGTACGGGTCAGAGAAGATGACGCCGCCTTCCTGCATGCGCTGCTGGGTCTTTGACATCGCCGACATGACGACATCCCAGCGCTCGGCCTTCAGGCCCGGAATAAGGGTGGACCATTCCGTGACCACATATTCGTATTTCGAAACGCCGATATCCTTGGCCACGAAGTCCATGATCTCCTTTTCCAGACCCGTGTAGTCGCCTTTGTCGTCCTGCCATATCCATGGCTTGAGCCCCATGATGCCGACGCCGACCTTGAGCACGCCGGCCGACTTGATGGCCGGCAGGCAGTCCGCCTGCGCCATTGCGGTCGAATTCAGCAGGCAAAGGGCCAAGCTCCAGCCCAGCAGCTTCATTCTTGTCATCTCACTCCTCCCTTGATTTTCGTCGCGTCAGTCGATCACGATCAACTCGAACGGCTGGTCCGAGAGCATGCTCGCCTTGTCCTGTTCGAACAGGAAAGACTCGATCGTGAAGTATTGGCCCTGATGGGCGGGCATGAAGAACTGGTTCTCATAGTTGACCGCCGTGCCCGGCTCGAACAGGCGATCCGCGTTCACGTCCGACAGCGGGTCGAAGATGAAGTTGCCCACCCAGTCGGGAGGGAAGGCAGCGCCCATTTCATAGCCGCCGATCCAGCCGCGCCGCTCCCACAGCCCTTCCTTTTTCAGATAGTCCATCACCGTCGTGTTGAATTCCCTGACAGGCAGGTTCGGACGCAGGATCGAGCGGATGACATCCATCGAGCGTGCCGCCCGGTCGGTGAGGTCTTTCACTTCCGGGCTGGGCTCGCCGATGGAGAACGAGCGGGCGATGTTGATGTGGTAGCGCTTGAAGACGCCCGACAGATCGACCAGCACCATTTCGCCATGCTGCATCTTGCGGCGCGTCGCCAGTCCATGCAGCGCGTTGGTCTTCGTTCCGGAAAGTACGGGCATCGTGATGCCGGGATTCTCGCCGCCTGCGCACGCCATGGCCCGAACCATCTCGCCGTAGACCTCGAGTTCGGAAACGCCTGCTCCGATCGCGGCCCTTGCCGCCGCCATGCCTACGTTGGCGATGCGGGCGGCTTCCTTCAGGCATTCCACTTCCGCCGGCGACTTCACCCAGCGCACTTCGCGAAGCAGCTGCGTGCCGTCCACGACTTTCGCGCCGGCTGCGGTGAAGGCATCTTCCAGCCGGTGGCTAATCATCCGGTTGGGGCGATAGCTCCAGAATTCCATGCCGACGGTGCCGTTCAGCCAGCCCTCGCGCTTCAGTTCCGTCGCGATGAACTCCGCGCTGCCGCGAAGGGCATCGCGCGGGAAGTAGCGCGTGTCGACGGAACGCGTAAAAATGCGCCCCAGCACCGCCTCGCGCTCGCTGTCGAACAGGATGTACCGGTCGTGATCGACATGGACCGCGATGGCAGAGCTTGCAGGCCACTGCTGGGGCGACTGCGCCTGATACCATTCAGCCTGATAGCCGGAGAGATAATACATGCTCTCCGGCGCCATCAGGTAGAGCATGTCGATCTTCGCCTCCGCCATCTTCTGGCGCAGCCGCGTCAATCGCGACGCGAACTCCTCAGCGCTGAACGGAGATTCGTTTTCCGGCTTGCTGTTGAAATAGACGTCGTCGCGGTAATCCATTATCCATCCTTCCCGTCTGGCCGGAGTCGTTGCATGGAAAAGGATGAATTGCAATAGGATTTCAAAATACGGCCCAATTTATAACGTGATAGATCAATAAAGTGGAGGGGTGATGACCCACAGAACCCGCGTCTCTGCGTCCGTCGGGTTGGCGAAACGGTGCGGCAAGGTGCTTTTGAACCTGAAGCTGTCGCCCTCCTGGAGCAGGTGCATATGCCCTTCGATCCACAGTTCCAGCGAGCCCGAGAGGACGATTCCGGCATCCTCGCCCTTGTGGACGTAATGTTCCGGACCCGACGTGCCACCGGGTTCGACGATGACGAGCAGCATTTCGGTGGCGCCGTCCAGATCCGGAGTCAAAAGCTGCTTGGCGACACCGTTTCTTGGAAGCGATAACTGTCGTCTCCCTGATTTCCTTACGATTTTCCCCATTTCTTCCAAAGGGGGCTGCAGTCCGTCGTGAAAGAACTGGGCCGGGGCCACACCCAGTGCATCGCTGATTTGTCGCAGCGAACGTATCGAAGGCGACGCGATTCCGCGTTCGATCTGGCTGATCATCCCGATCGACAGACTGGCTTTCTGGGCCAGCTCGCTCATCGACAGCTTCGCTGCCTTGCGCAGGGTCCGAAGTTGCAGGCCGAGCCACAGATCGGCGGGGGATATCTCTTTTGCGGAGACGTCCCCCTTCGTTGCATGATCTTCCTGGATAGTTCCACCGCTCATTAAATTGACTCCGCTACGTTTTAGTCTTATTGCAATCAAATCCGCAAAATGCAACGCGCCTTTTGGCGACTGAGGTTGTTGATGCCCGATTCAGCCCCAGCCCGGCAACGCTCTCTTTGGTCGGCGATCTCCGAAGAGCCGCCCCTCGAGGCTCCTCCTGCGACCGGCTTCCTCCAGACCGATGTCGCTGTCATCGGAGGCGGTTATACAGGGCTTAGTGCCGCGCTGCATCTGGCTGAGCGCGGGGTCGGGGTTGCGCTGCTGGAGGCCGGAGAGGTTGGAAGCGGCGCTTCCGGTGCGAATGGCGGGCAGGTCATCCCCGGATTGAAGCGCGATCCAAGGAATCTGGAGCGCATTTTCGGATCGAAGGCCGGCCCCCTCGTCGAATTGTTCGGCGACGCGGCCGGATTCGTCTTTTCCCTGGTCGACCGCCATTCGATCAGATGTGCGCCGTGCCGCGCCGGGTGGATACTCGCTGCGCATGCGCCAGGCGCCATGCCGCCCATCAGGAGCCGTTGGCAGGACTGGCATTCGCGGGGCGCCGACATCGAGCTGCTTTCCGCAGCGGATATTGGCGAATTGACTGGCAGCCATGCCTATGCCGGCGGGCTGATCGACCGGAGGGCCGGGACCGTCCAGCCGCTGGCCTATGCGCGCGGACTGGCGCGGGCGGCGCGGGATCGGGGAGCGGTTCTGCTCGAGAATTCGAGGGTGGAGAAGCTGGTTCGCGACGGCGGCGTTTGGCGTCTGAGCGGCCGCGGTTTCGAAATTGAGGCCGAGCGAGTCGTGGTGGCGACGGATGCCTATTCCGGCCCTCTGCTGCCTGCGCTTGAGCGGTCGCTACTGACCGTCAGCAGCCTGCAGATCGCGACTACGCCTTTGCCCCATGATATCGGCGCGCCGATCCTGCCGACGGGCGCATGCCTCTCCGAGACGCGGAAAGTTGCCATCTACATGCGGCGAGGCCCGCATGGACAGCTACTCATCGGCGGGCGTGGGCCCGTAGGGGACGGCAGGCCGGATTCGCTTTACCGGGACCTGTACAAGCGGCTCGTCGAAATATTCCCCACCGTTCGCGGGCTGGGGGTGGAGTATCGCTGGCGAGGCCGGGTAGGTCTGACGATGGACGAGCTTCCGCATTTACACGAGCCGGAACCGGGTCTGCATATCGGCCAGGGATACAACGGGCGAGGCGTAGCGGCGGCAACGACGATGGGCCGGGTGATCGCGGACCGGATAACAGGCGGCGAGCTTGCCGACGCCATCCCCGTGACGAATCTTTCCGTCGTGCCGTGGCGCTTCATAAGGCAGCCCATGCTGACGGCCGCGATAGGTTACTATCGCCTGCGCGACCGGCTGGGTTTGGGCGCGTAAGTTTGGGAGACTGAGGTGAACCGATCTCACGACGATAAGATACTCTCCCGCTCGGCGACCGAACTGGCGCGGCTCCTCCGGTCTCGGGAAGTGAGCGCCACCGAAGTCGTCAAAGCGAGCCTCGGCCGCATCGACGAGATCAATCCGCGATACAATGCGTTTGCCGACGTCTACCGCGAGGATGCCCTTTCCCACGCCGAGATGGCGGATACCCGCATTTGCGACGGCGAAGATGTCGGGCCGCTGCACGGCGTTCCCGTCGCCATCAAGGACATGACGCCCATAAAGGGCAAGGTCACTACCCTGGGCTCGCGCGCGTACGAGCAGCAAGTGGCGCAAGACGATGCGTGGATCGTCTCCGCGCTGCGTCGTGCCGGCGCGATCATCGTGGGGAAGACGACGACGCCTGAATTCGCATTTTCCAGCTTTACCCAAAGCCCCTTGTTCGGAGTAACGCGCAATCCCTGGGATGAGACCCGAACGTCCGGCGGCAGTTCCGGCGGCTCAGCCGTCGCCGTCGCCACCGGCGCGGTGCCGCTTGCCGAAGGCACCGACATGGGTGGCTCCGTGCGCATTCCGGCGGCATTGTGCGGGATCGTCGGGCTGAAACCCAGTCTTGGCCGAATTCCGCTCGACATACTGCCGAGCAGTTTCGACAACATCTCGCATTTCGGGTCGCTGTCACGGAACTGCGCAGATGCGGCGCTGTTCGTGGCCGCCACGCAAGGCCCCGATGATTGTGACATTCAGTCCCTGCCGGTTCCCTTCGGCTATGACGGCTCGCTGGACCTGGATGCGCGGAAGCTACGCCTTGCACTGTCCGTTGATTTCGGATTCTATGCGGTCGACCCCGAAGTGGAGCGCAACACGCGGCACGCCGCGGACAAACTCAGGCAAGCCGGCGCAATCGTCGAAGAGGTCGAGCTTGGCTGGTCCACCGGCATACTGGATGTCTGGATGGACTACTGGCGCGTCTTCATGGCGGCCTATTTCAAGGGTGCCTATGATGAAGGCGCGTCGCTTCTCGACCCGGCCGTACGCAGGCTGATCGAACAGGGCCGTCAGATCTCGGCAGTGCACTACAAACGGCTGGAGATTGAACGCACCAAATTCTGGAACGGCTTTCGGTCGGTGCTGCGTGATTTCGATGCGCTGATTTGCCCGACCACGGCGATACCCGCCCCACTGGCATCGCTCACCGACCGCGATTTTGGTGCGATTGATCGCGAGGGCCTCTATCATGGGCTGGATATGACCGCGCCGTTCAACCTCATCGGGCAATGCCCTGCCCTGTCGGTTCCAAGCGGTCTCACTGCAACCGGCCTGCCCACGGGATTGCAGGTCGTCGGTCGTCGATATTCCGACCTGGCTACTCTCAAGATCGGGGCGCTGGCGGAGAGCCTGCTCCCTCCGGTCCTTCGCAATCCGCATTAGCTTGCGGAACGGTTGTGTTGCAACGTTTTGAGTACCTGGTTGGGTCTTTTGCGCGGATGAAACGGATAGCCTAAACAAAGAAGTCCTGCGACCCAGCCCGCTTCAAAGAACGGATTGGAAACCATGCCGGCGACGCGTCCGCCCATCGATTTTCCGCCGATGATAAGTGGTCCAGTGGTCGGGCCGAGATCATCGACGGCAGCCACGTATTCGGATAGGAGACGTTCGGCCTTCGGAGGCGGCTTTCGTCCATCCCCCGGGCGTCGCGCTGCTGTGTAAGCGAATTCAAAGCGCGCGACCCGTAGCCCCGCCGACGCGAGAGACTTGGCCATTGCGTTCATCAATGTTGAATCCATGGATGCGCCGGCCCCGTGCGCTAGGTGTTTGATCCCAGGCTTTGATGGAGCATCCTTATCCTCGGAATCAAAGGATGCGCTATGGGCCAGGTTCACCATGGGAGCGCCACGACGACAGCGGCGGTCCGTCGAGCTATACAACATAGTCAAGAGAGCCTGAGAGCGCTGGCCAAGCGTTACGGGATCAACCAGAAGACAGTTGCGAAGTGGAAGAAGCGGACCTCGGTGGCCGATCTGCCGACCGGCCCGAAGCAGCCGCGATCCACCGTCCTCACAGTCGAGGAGGAGGAGGCCGTCATTGTGGCTTTCCGGCGCTATACGCTACTGCCGCTGAATGACTGTCTCTACGCCCTCCCGCCAACGATCCCGCATCTGACCGCTGGTCATTGCATCGCTGCCTGCAGCGCCATGGCATCGGCCGCCTGCCCGATGTTGAAGGCGATCGGCCGGCGAAGAAGAAGTTCAAGAGCTATCCGATCGGCTACTTCCACATCGATATCGCCGAGGTGGGAACCGAACAGGGCAAGCTGCATATGTTCGTCGCCATCGACCGCACCTCGAAGTGCGCCTTCGTCGAACTGCATGAGAAGGCCACAACCGCCATCTCCAGGGAGTTCCTGCTGCGGCTGCTCGCTTCCATCTCCTACAAGACCCACACCGTGCTCACCGACAACGGCGTTCAGTTCACCACACCCGGTGCCGGAGGCTCTGCCGTACCGCTGATCAAGGATGCGACCGTCAAGCGCTTCTACTACGAGAGCCACGACCAGCTCAGGCAACACCTCGCCGACTTCGCCGCAGCTTACAACTTTGCCCGCAGGCTCAAGACCCTCAAGAGCCTCACGCCCTACGAGTTCATCTGCCAGCGCTGCACAAAAGAGCCTGAAAGATTCAGACTCAATCCAGTCCATCAAAACACGGACTAAACACTTAGATGGCTTGACAATCGTCTCTCGCCGGAAATAGAAATGGGAACGTTCTCAGAGAACGTTCCCATTTCTATCAAGACACCTCCCAGCAGAAAACCGGGATGGATCACAGGGGCTGCCTCAAATGGAATATCTGAAGACTGGCAAGGATCAGAATGAGGTTTTGGCCGACGATAACGCCGTCAAGTCCGTAGTTGAGGGCATTCTCGCCGACATCGGCGTCCGCGGCGACACCGCGGTCCGGGAACTGTCCGCCCGCTTTGACAAATACAGCCCTGAAAGTTTCCGCCTCGACGACGCTGACATTGAGCGGGCCATGTCCAAGGTTACAAAGGGCGATCTCGACGACATCCGCTTCGCACAGGAACAAGTCCGCAATTTCGCCCGCAGGCAGCGCGACAGCATCAGGGACCTCGAGGTCGAAACGCTTCCCGGCGTATTTCTCGGCCATCGCAACATTCCGGTGAACGCCGTCGGTTGCTACATTCCCGGCGGCAAATATCCGATGGTGGCCTCCGCCCATATGAGCATCGTGACCGCCAAGGTAGCTGGCGTGAAACGCGTGATCGCCTGTGCGCCACCCTTCGGCGGCGAGCCGCACCCGGCAATCATCGCCGCGATGCATCTGGCCGGTGTGGACGAGATTTATGTGCTCGGCGGCGTGCAGGCAATCGGAGCTATGGCGCTCGGCACCGAGACGCTCGCTCCGGTCGACATGATTGTCGGCCCCGGAAACGCCTATGTGGCGGAGGCCAAGCGCCAGCTTTACGGGCGTGTGGGCATCGATCTCTTCGCCGGTCCGACGGAAACGCTGGTCATCGCCGACGAAACGGTCGATGCGGAAATTTGTGCGACCGACCTGCTTGGCCAGGCCGAGCATGGACCAACCAGCCCAGCCATACTGCTCACGACTTCCCACGCTCTCGCCCGTGAGACCATGGCGGAGGTCGAGCGCCAGCTCTCCGTTTTGCCGACCGCCGACATCGCCCGCGTCGCTTGGGAAAATTACGGGCAGGTGATCGTATGCGAAACGCAGCAGGAAATGGTTTCGGTCGCCGACCGGCTGGCTTTCGAGCATGTGCAGGTCATGACGGCGGATCCGAATTTCTTCCTTGAAAACATGACCAATTATGGCGCCTTGTTCCTTGGGCCACGCACCAATGTCGCCTATGGCGACAAGGTGATCGGCACCAATCACACGCTTCCGACCAAACAGGCGGCGCGCTATACAGGCGGGCTGTGGGTTGGTAAGTTCCTCAAGACCTGCACATATCAGCGGATCGAGACGGACGAAGCCAGCGCACTTGTCGGCGATTATTGCTCCCGCCTCTGCAGGCTCGAAGGCTTCATCGGCCATTCGGAGCAGGCCAATATCCGCGTCAGGCGGTACGGGAAATCCGGGTCGGTATGAATGGAGGAAGTGAACGAACTGGGCGTCTCGGCGGGTCCGGGCTCGCGTAAGGGCAGGTCGCGGGTCACAGTCAAGGACCTGGCGCGCGATCTGGGAATGTCGGTTTCGACCGTCTCACGCGCTTTCTACGCCGAGGCCGTCGTCGCTCCGGCAACCCGCGAACTGGTGCTCAAACGTGCACGGGAACTCGGTTATCGGCCCAATCCGATGGCCCAGAGCCTGAAGACGAACCGCACCCAGATCGCCGGGATGGTCGTATCCGATATCACCAATCCGTTCTATCCGGAAGTAATGTCGCGGCTTGCCGCCGGGCTTCACGAGATAGGCATGAACGTCATGCTGATTTCCGCTCCGCAAGCGGGTGAGATCGACGATGCGGTCAAGCTGCTGCTCTCCTATCAGCCCGATCTGGTCATCATACTTGCCGCTACCCTGTCATCGGAAGCAATGCGAGAGTGCCGGACGGCGGGTAGCCCGTGCATCTTCTTCAACCGCCTGTCCAGCGATCCCGACAGTTTCGGCGTAAGCTGCGACAATGCCAAGGGCGGCGGCAAGGCGGCGGATTTTCTGATCAAGCGCAACCACAAGCGCCTCGCCTATATTTCGGCCTATGCCGACGCCTCGACCAATATGGAGCGGCGCGACGGCTTTCTGAAGCGCGTCGTGGAGCGAGGTCTCACCCGGCCCGTGGTGATAGAAGCCGGGAGCTTCAGCTACGAGGCGGGCTATGAAGCGGCCGGCGCGTTTGGCGAACTGGAAGAGCGTCCGGACGGGGTCTTCTGCGCCAACGACATTGTCGCGTTGGGCTTCATCGACGGCGTTCGCAACAGGCTCGGCCTCGATGTTCCCGGCGACATCTCGGTGGTGGGCTTCGACGACATCGCCATGGCCGGCTGGCCCTCGCACGGCCTCACTACGGTGGGGCAGCCAGTGGACGAGATGGTGTCGGCGACCGTCGAGCTTGCCGCGACGCTGGCCGCCGATCCGCGCGAAAAACCCATCGTGACCCGGCTTGCGCCGCGCGCGATCGTCGAGCGCACCACTACACGCCGGCGCTAGATCATTGTTCCCATCTCTTTGCCATTCCTTCCGGCTACAATCTCCTGAGGTGTCACATTGACTGAGCCCATCAACAAGATCGCTATCGTGGGCGCTGGCCTTGTCGGCTCCGGCTGGGCCATCGTGTTTGCGAGAGCAGGACTGGAGGTCGCCGTCTACGATACGCTTCCCACTGTGCGCGAAGGGGCGCTGCCCTTCATCAAGGATGCGCTCGCCGACCTTCAAGGCGTCGGCCTGATCGATGATGCGGCGCAAATACTTGCCCGCATCCGCATCGCCGGAACGATAGAGGAGGCGCTTGTCGATGCCGATTATGTGCAGGAATCGGTATTCGAGCGCGTCGATGTCAAAAGCGAGGTCTCGCAACTCATCGATGCTGCGATGGCTCCCGGCACCATCGTCGGCAGCTCCAGTTCCGGCATCCCCGCATCCGCCTTCACGCAGGACTGTGTCAACCGGGAGCGCTTCATGGTGGCGCATCCGGTGAATCCGCCGCATCTGGTGCCGGTGGTCGAGATCGTACCCACACCGTGGACCGACAAGGCAGCGGCAGAGCGTGTCCGCGTTCTGATGGAGAGGGTCGGCCAAGTTCCCGTCATGGTGCGCCGGGAGATCGAGGGCTTCATTCTCAACCGGCTTCAGGGCGCGCTGCTCAACGAGGCGTGGGCGCTGTTCGAGGAAGGCTACGCCAGCGCCGCTGACATCGACAAGACCGTCGCTCACGGACTCGGGCTTCGGTGGTCCTTCATGGGCCCGTTCGAGACTATCGACCTCAACGCGCCGGGCGGCGTCGCCGACTATGCGAAGCGCCTGGGAACGCTCTACCACGGAATCGCCCGGTCGCGGAAGGAACCGCGCCCGTGGTCCGACGAATTGATCGCGCGCGTCGAAGACGAACGGCGGCAGGTTCTGGCAGAGACTGACCTGTCCGCGCGGCGCGAGTGGCGGGACGCCTACCTCACGCGGATAGCGGCCTTCCGCAAGCAAAGCGGAGACAAGGGCGATGCTTGAAGGACAATGCGCTTTCGTCACCGGCGCTACCGGCGGCCTCGGCCAGGCCATATGCCATGCTCTCGCGAATGCGGGAATGCGGATAGCGCTCGGCTATACGACACGGGCCAAGGCGCAAACCCTGCTGCCAGAACTTTCCGGCGACGGTCATATCGCCGTTCACGCACCGGTCACGGATTCGGCAATGCTGGCCATTGCCGCCGCGAGGGTTAACGAGACGTATGGCCGTCTCGACTTGCTCGTCAATTGCGCGGGCATCACCCGCTTCGTACCCCATCACGATCTCGACATGCTCGACGATGCGCTGATCGACGAAATTTTCGCGGTCAATGTGCGTGGGGTGATCGCATCCACCCGCGCCATGCTGCCCTTGTTGCGGGCCGCACCCTCGCCGCTAATCGTCAACATATCGTCCATTGCGGCAACGACGGCCATGGGCAGCAACATCGCCTATTGCGCCTCCAAGGCGGCGGTGGACAATCTCACCCGGTCGCTGGCGCGGGCGCTGGCGCCTGACGTGCGCGTGGTTTCGGTCGCGCCGGGGCTAGTCGACACGGAATTCGTCAAGCAGCTCGATGAAGACTGGCGCAACGATCAGGCCGGACGTACGCCGCTCAACCGTCTCGCGCGGCCGGAGGAGATCGGAAGCGCCGTGATCGCTGCGGCGACCAGCCTGTCCTTCATGACGGGCGCGATCATTCCCGTCGATGGCGGCAGGCCGCTTGGTTAGGGCATTGTGCAGCGCGGCGAAAACGCAGAAAACCAGGAATCAGCGGCGGAAGCTGGCGCCAAGACCAAGCGCATCGATCCACCCAAGCCCTGCTCCGGTATCGGCGCGGGGTTTGTACTCGCAACCGATCCAGCCCTCGTAGCCCAGCGCGTCAATAGCCTTCAAAACCCGGCCATAAGCGATTTCGCCTTCATCGGGCTCGGCGCGCGAGGGAACCGCCGCGATCTGGATATGGCCGATCATCGGCATGAAGCGCTCCAGCCGCTTCAGAACGTCGCCCTCCGTCACGCCGACATGGTAGACATCGAACATTAGCTTGACGTTTGTGGCGCCAAGCTCCTGAATGAGTTCCGCAGCCTCGCCGATGCGCGAATAGAAATAGCCCGGCTTGTCGCGCGGATTGATCGGCTCCAGCAACAGCGTCAGATCGTGCCGCGCCGCTTTCTTCGAGGCAACTTCGAGATTGCGCAGAAACGTCGATCTCGCCGCAATCCGTTCATCGGGCGCCGTGACGCCAGCCATGGCATGGATGGATGTTGCACCGCTGTCGCGGCAATAGGCGATCGATTGGTCCACAAGCGCCTGGAAATCGGCTTCGCGGCCTGAAACCGCGCCCAGTCCGAACTCGCTGCGCGATGCATCTCCAACGCCTGTGTTGACGCCCAGCAGGGCAAGATCGTGACGCGTGCAGGCGGCGCGCACATCGCCCGCCGGAACGTCATAGGGCCAGTGAAGCTCGACTGCCCCGAACCCGGCCGCAGCCGCGCATTCAATGCGCCCGATGAGATCGAGTTCCGGCCACAGAAAGCCGAGATTTGCTGAAAAACGGGGCATGATCACCTGAGACGGAACGAGTTTTCTAGATCGGCCACCGCCACCGCATCGAGCGTGCGGACGGCCATGCCGCGCGTAAGCAGGATCAGCTTCGCGGTTTCCTCCAGCTCTTCCGCTGCGAACACCGCGCCTTCCAACGATGTGCCGGCCACCACCGGCCCATGGTTTCCGAGCAGGACAGCTGAACAGCGGCTGGCCCGTTCGCGGATCAGGGGCACGATGTCGGCGGAGCCCGGTCTGGTGTAATTCAGGACCGGCACGCGTCCGACACGCATGACCACATAGGGCGTAACCGGCGCGATCGCATCGTCGGGATCGACGTCTGCAAGGCAGGAAAGCGCGGTGGCGCAAGTCGAATGCAGATGCACCACTGCGCGCGCGGTCGGGCGCGCCGCATAAAACGCCATGTGCAGCGGCAATTCCTTGGTCGGCGCGTCACCGCCTATATGCCGCCCTTCGGCATCCAAGCGCGACAGACGCTCCGGCTCCAGAAAGCCGAGACATGAATTGGTCGGCGTGGACAAAAAACCATCGTCCAGCCTTACCGAGATGTTGCCGGACGATCCCACGGTGAAGCCGCGCTCGAACAGCGAACGGCTCCACCGCACGATGTCTTCGCATATCCGCTCCTCATTGCTGCTCATCTCAGCCATCTCCCAGCGCGTTCAGCGCCTTTTCGTAAAAATCGGGCGCACCGAAATTTCCACTCTTGAGCGCAAGGCGCACGGGCCGCGTTCCAATCGCAGCAAGCGCCGGGACGCCGGGATCGATCTCGGGGCCGATTAACAGACTGTGTGCGTCAAGACCGGCGACCACAGAACCCGAAGTCTCGCCACCGCCAACCGCGATCCGGACCACGCCGGCCTCCACCAGTTTCGTCGCAAGCATCCTGAAAAAGCCTTCGATCCTTTCGGCTAGTTCCTGACGCCCGAACCGGATCTGATCGGCCGCGACCTGCTTTGGATCGGCGGTCGAGTAGACCATGGGCTGACTGTCCAGATGCTCGCGGATCCACGCGACAGCCATGTCCGGGGTTTGCCGGCCCGCCATCAGTTCAGCCGGATCGAGCGCTAGTCCCGGATGAGACTTTAGATAGTGAGCCAATTGCGCTTGCGAGGCAGTCGAGCACGATCCGGACAGAGCAACGCCGGGGCCGCTCAGACGCGTATAAGGCGCGCTCTGTTTTCCCAGCAGCCCGGCCCTGCGAAAATTTTCCGGCAACCCGAGCGCAAGGCCGGAACCACCGGTGACCAGCTTCTGGCCAACCAGCGCCGCGGCGATGGCGAACAGATCGTCGTCCTCTACCGCGTCGATTACGATAAGCCGTCGGCCGGCCCCGGCCTCCGCTTCCAGCGCGGCTGCAATCTCCTCAGGGCCCATGCGGACTTGCTTGTATCCGACAAACCCGACCTCACCTTTCGTTTGCAGGCGCAGCCACCGGCGAACGTCCGGATCGATCATGGGATTAAGAGGATGCTTCTCCATACCTGATTCGCTGAGCAGGCGATCATTGACGAAAAGATGCCCCATGAAGAGCCGGCGGCCGGCCGCCGGAAACACCGGACAGACCACAGCGCTGTGCGCGCCGAGCGCATCCAGGAGAGCTTCGGCCACCGGACCGATATTGCCCTGTGGAGTGGAATCGAAAGTCGAGCAATATTTGAAGAATATCTGCTGGCAACCCTGTTCCAGAAGCCAATCCAACGCGACCAGCGATTGCGCCACGGCCTCCTCGGGGGCGATGGAGCGGGTCTTGAGCGCAACCACTCCCGCTTCGCATTCCAGCGCGGGCTTATCCGGCACGCCGACAAACTGCACCGTCGACATTCCCTGCCTGGCGAGAGTGTTGGCTAGATCGCTCGCGCCAGTGAAGTCGTCGGCGATACAACCGAGCAGCATGGTTATCTCCTATGAGGCTGTCAGGCTTGGGAAGCGAACCCCGGGATCTACATCTGCGGGTGCCGCCGATGCCAGTCTGTCGCGTCCTGAAACGCAGCGCCGGCCCGCAGCAGCAGCGACTCCTCCAGATGCCCGGCGATGAACTGGAAGCCGATCGGCAATCCCCCGCTTGTAAAGCCGCCCGGCAAGGTGATGGTGGGATTCCCGGAGGAATCGAACGGACTGGTGTATTGATGCAATCGGCGCACAGTCTCGACATTGACGCCAAGTCCGGCCATCCATTCGCAAGTCGGAGCCGAAAAGCTCTGCACCGGCGCGAGGATCAGATCGACATCCTCGAACAGGCGGCGAACGCGTCCGGTGAAATCGACGCGGCGAAGAACCAGCTTTTGGTACTCCAACCCGCTTGTGGCGCGGCCGAGTTCAATCAGTCCGGCGAGCGAGGGACCGTATTCGCCCTGGCGTGAGGGATAGGTTCCCTCATGCGCCACCGCCACCTCGACACCACATTGAGGGAACCAGTCCATGACTATCTGTCGGGAATCAGGAAACGCGATCTCCACCAGATCCATACCAAGCTGCACGGCGACGCGCCTGACCTCGTCCAGCACAGCGCCGGCCGGGCCGTCGACATCGGAGAGCCATTTGGCGTCGATGCCCAGCCGCAACCCCTTAGCCCCCTTGGAGGTTTCGGCCAGATAATCCGGGACGGGGGCAAGCGTGGCTGTGGGGTCCAGCAAATCCGCGCCGGCAATCGCACCCATGACAGCCGCCGCATCGCGGGCGCTGCGCGCCATCGGGCCGACATGATCCAGTGTCGGGGCCAGCGGGAACACTCCATGGCGACTGACGCGGCCCCAGGTTCCCTTCAGGCCGGTGATGCTGTTGGCGCCGCTCGGGAAACGGATCGAGCCGCCCGTATCTGTGCCGATGGCGGCGTAGCAAAGCCCGGCAGCGGGCGCTGCGCCGGAGCCGGATGAGGATGCGCCGACCCAGTGGGAGCGCCCCCACGGATTCTTCGGAGCGGCGATGTCGGCATGATGATCGGTGTAAGCGCCTTCGGTGAGCTTGAGTTTGCCGAGAATGATCGCGCCCGCATCGCGCAAGCGCCTGACCACCGTGGCGTCCTCATCGGCCATGAAACCGGAACGGACGACCGTACCTGCCGCCGTCGGCGCATCGGTGGTCCAGCACAGATCCTTGACGGCCACCGGCGCGCCATGAAGCGGGCCTCTTATCCTTCCGGCCCTGATCTCCGCCTCGGCCTGTCGCGCGGCTTCCAGAGCACTGTCGGCGCTGACCGCCGCGTAGCTTGAAATATCGGCGTCGACATTTTCGATCCGCTGCAACTGGGCTTCCGTAACCTCCACCGGCGACAGCTTGCCAGCATGAATGAGACGGGTCAGTTCAAGCAGTTCGAGAAAATGAAGTTCGCTCACGGCAGGCCTCGTTCGTGACTCATGGACAACCGCTTCATGTCGTCCCTTGTGCGGTGCAATCCGAAACCGCTCAGATATGATTGCAGATGTTCGCCGGACCCGGTCCGATCTTTCCGCCATGAGAGCGAAAAGGTCTTGCCTGGCCCGGCGAGGGTTACCGGGCGATACGCCTTAGTCGGCTTGGCCGACAGCGTTCTTCGCGAACTCGGTGTTGACGTTGCCGGCATAGCTGCTGGTGTCGGCGTCCTTGTCGATGATGCCGACAAAATCCGCGATGCGCATCGCATTTTCCCAGGATTTTTCGGAAACGGTCACTTCCTTCGGATAGGCCTTGGCGGCCAGTTCACGCTGGACAGCCTTTTCCACGACCGCCTTGTCGAGATCCGGGAACGCATCCTGCGCAACCTTCACCGCATCATCGGTGTTGGTGTAGATGTATTCCGAAGCGCGCTGAAGCGCATTGACCACGCGCTGCGTCTCATCGGCGTGGTCCTTCACGTAAGCCTCGGTCGAAAGCAGCGCGGAGAATGCGAACGGATACCAGTCGGGATCGGCGGAGAACGAGTAGACGACGCTCATACCTTCCGTCTCGACCTGGCTGATCTGGGGCTCGGTGCCGAGCGCGTAGTCGGAACGGCCGGCCAGAAGCGGCGCCATTTCATTGCCGACACCCACCTGGTTGATCTTGGCATAGTCCTTGTCGAAATTGTTCGATTGCATCAGATAGCTGAAGAAGGCCCAGGTGCTGTCCGGCTCCGGCATAGTCGTGACGATCTTGTCCTTGAACAGCGCGACATTATCCTGCAAGTCGGTCGAATCCTTGCCCACAACCCACACCGCCGGAGCATCCTGGATGGCTGCAACGACGACACCCGGACCGCCCTTGGCCTTGGAGATCGGGATGAAGACCGGATCATGGATCGAGAAGTCGGCCGAGCCGCCGAGAACCGCCGACCAGGACTGAGCGGCGCCGCCGCCGGTCGTGATCTTCACGTCCACTCCGGCTTCCTCGAAGAAGCCCTTGTCGCGCGCGACATACAGGGGAAGATAAAGCAGCGACTGGAACGCCTGATTGATGCGCACGGTCTTTGCCGCTTCCGCATGGCTGAAGGAAACGGTCGCGCCAAGCATGACGGCCGTTGTGATGATGGCCTTGTAATTAAACAATTTAATTCTCCACTCTACAGGTTCGACTTGATTTTTCAGGCACTGTCCCGCGCGTGATCTTGCCCGCCCCCTGTCACGCGTATTTCCAGGGAAGAATCCACCGTTCGAGGACCCGGACTATCGCGTTGAAGCAAGTGACCAGGATCATCACGACCAGCAGACCAGCAAGAACGGTGTCGATCGCGAAATTGGCGCTACCGACAAGAATGGAGTGGCCGACGCCGCTCTCGGAAGAGATGTACTCGCCGACGATGGCTCCGATAAGTGCGAAGCCGATGTTCAGCTTCAGGCCCGAAATCACCCACGTCATCGACGAGGGCACGACCACTTTGAGGAATATCTGATTGCGCGTCGCGCCGAAGGAGCGCATCAGGTTGATTTCGTCCTGATCGACCTGCTGGGCGCCGCTATAGGAACTCATCAGCGAGACGACGACGCAGGAAAAGGCGACGATGACGACCTTCGAGGTTATGTCCGTGCCGAACCAGATAATGATGAGCGGTGCGACTGCAAGCACCGGAATCGACCCGACCGCCGCGATGAAGGGCCGCGTCAACCGCGCTACCAGCGGCGAATACCACAGCGCCAGCCCGATGATGGAGCCGCCGACACCGCCCACAATGAAGCCGAGAACGGTTTCCATCGTGGTCACTTTCACATCATTGAAAAGCTGGCCGCTCGCGAACTGGCGAGTAAGCACGTCGAAGATTCTGGATGGGCTAGCGAACAGGAAAGTGCTGATCCAGCCCTGCCGCGCGGCGACCTCCCACAATATGAGGCAGGCCGCGAGAATGACAGCCTGAAGACCCCAGACCAGCAGCGTTTCACGCGCCGGGCTCATGCCGGCCAGTGAAGACGACGTGCGCCGAGCCTCTACATCGCCTTGTGACGTTTGCGATTGCGCGGACATCTATGCAACCTTTCGGTTCTTCGCCGGCAGCGATTGCTGGGCGATGCTCTTCCAGATGAGCTGGTAATAATGGTTGAAGGCGGGGGCCATGCGGCGATCCTGGACATCCGTGCTCTCGACGCCGAGATCGACCTTGATCTCCTTGATGATCTGGCCCGGACGGGCCTTCATCACATAGACACGGTCGGAGAGCGTGACGGCCTCCTCGATGTCATGCGTCACGAAGATCACGGTCTTGCGCAGACGCCGCACGGTTTCCAGAAGTTCGCTTTCCAGCGCGATCTTCAACGGATAGTCGAGCGCCTTGTAGGCCTCGTCCATCAGCAGGATTTCGGGATCCATGACCAAGGTGCGCATCAGGGCGGCGCGCTGGCGCATACCTCCCGAAAGAGCGGAAGGATAATCGTTTTCGCGGCCCTTGAGGTTGTAATCCTCAAAAAGGGGCCGTGCACGCTCCACTGCCGTCTTGCGGTCGACACCGCGCACCTCAAGACCGAGGATGACATTGTCCATGATGGTGCGCCAGGGCAGCAAAAGATCCTTTTGCAGCACATAGCCAAGCGAAGGATGCGGTTTGCCGGTGCTTGTCTCGCCCTGGATACGAACCTCACCGCCTGTCGGCGTCAGCAGACCGGCAATGATATTGAATAGGGTCGACTTTCCGCAGCCGCTGGGGCCTACAAAGGATATGAATTCGTTTTCATCAGCGTGAAAATTGAGATCGCGCAGCACCTCCGCAACATTTCTGTTCGAAGTGTAGCTGTGGGATATATTGCGGGCCTCTAGCTTAGCTTGCATATTGTCTCACACAGTGCGTCGGGTTGAATGTTCCATCTGGGTTTTGCCGATCATATCTGGCGGGCGGGAGCAGCCGTTGTGTTGCGAATCACCAGCGCGCCGGCAAAACGATCGTGTCTGATGGGAGCTTCCTGGCGGCCCATACGACGCAGCAAAAGCTCCACCGCCCGGCCGGCCATCGCATCGAGCTGCTGGCTGACGGTGGTGAGTTGATAGCTGCGCCAGGCAGCCATCGCGACATTATCGTAACCGACGACAGAAAGCTGCGAGGGCACGTCGAGGCCTACCTCGCGCGCGCCGTCAATCGCTCCGAAAGCGGAGAAATCGTTGACGCAGAAAACGGCGGTCGGCGGATCGGGCAGGTCGAGCAGTTCGCGGATACACATACGCCCACCCTCATGAGTGAACAGCGCGTCTCGCACCAGTTCGTCCGGCACCGCCTGGCCCAGTTCGCGCAGACCATGGAGGAAACCGTCCATGCGGTCGCGCGCAGTGCGAGCAACCAGCGGACCGCCCAGAAGCCCCATCCGGCGATGGCCGATCTGATACAGGTAGCGCGCCGCTTCCGCCGCTCCCTCGAAATTGTTGCTGGTGACCTGGTCGCAGGACGCGTCGGCGCTGCCGCGGTTGAGGAGCACAACCGGCGCGCCGAGCCTCAGAGCCTCATCGAGTGTGCCCGACCCTTCCGAGACGGAGGTGAAGATCACCCCATCGACCAACCCCTGCCGCACGGCGTCCAGCGCGGCATCTTCGCCGCCGCGATCCGAATCCCACAGCACCATGCGCTGATCGACCCGCTCCAACTGCTTGCCGACCGCTTCCAGCGCCTCAGGATAGAACGGATTGGTGATGCCTGCGACGACCACGCCGATCGTGGAGGTCTTGCGCATACGCAGCCCCTGCGCCAGAGCGTTGGGCCGATAGCCGGTCGCTTCCATGGCCGCCAGAACCGCCGCCCGCTTCTCCTCGCTGACATTGGGATTGCCGTTGAGAACACGCGAGACGGTCGCCTGCGAAACCTTCGCCACCCTGGCTATATCGACGCTGGTAACATTCATGCTCGTCCACGCCTCCTAACGTGGCCTCGCCAGCAAGAAGACGGCATACGCCGGACCTTCTCCCAAGCCTCCCTGATGACGCCTTTTGACGTTCTCAAGAATACGTAATCATAGTTTTCTGGATACGTCAACAGAGCCGACTTCGACGTAACCAAAAATGGATAATCTCACATCATATTGTTTTTAAATGAAATTTTTCTCCATATTCTGTCTACGGCAAATTCTACACCGCCATCTCTGTTGTTAAAATCAGTGTTTGTGAATGCGTAATCATAGAACTTGGTGAAGGGTTGGCTTGGCAGTGCGGCGCAAACAAGCTATGCCCAAGGAATAGGACAGCGCCTTGAAAGTCCTTCGCCGAAACCGGCGCAGGGAGCTTCCTGCGGATGGATGCGGCGCGGACCAACCATGACAGGAAATGAACGATGGAGCGCATGATGACCGCAGGCGACCAGTCCCCGAGCGATCGTAAGAGCGTGGTGGGGGTGATAGGCCTCGGGTCGATGGGAGGCGGCATGGCAACTGCACTGATGCGCGCCGGTTTCGAAGTCGTGGGTTGTGACGTCTCATCCGAACTGGTTGGCAAACTGATCGCAGCCGGGGGGCGTTCGGCGGGCAGCCCCGCGGAAGCAGCGAGCGGCGCCGATGTCGTGATTTCCGTGGTGGTCAACGCCGCCCAGACCGAATCGGTGCTGTTCGGCGAGAACGGGGCCGCATCCGCGATGCGCCCGGGCACGGTGTTCGTCTCCTGCGCCACCATGTCCCCGGAAATCGCGCGCCAGTTGGGAGCCCGGCTGGAGGCGACCGGACGCCACTATCTCGACGCCCCCATCAGCGGCGGCGCGGCGCGGGCGGCCCAGGGCGAGTTGACGGTGCTCGCTTCCGGCAGCGCGGCCGCTTTCGACGCGGCCCGGCCGGCCCTCGACGCCATGGCCGCCAGGCTGTACGAACTGGGCGATGCACCCGGCACAGGCGCCGCCTTCAAGATGATCAACCAGCTTCTTGCCGGCGTGCATATCGCCGCCGCCTGCGAAGCGATGACTTTTGCCGCTAAGCAGAATCTCGACCTTGCGAAGGTCTATGAGGTCATCACCGCGTCGGCGGGCAATTCATGGATGTTCGAAAACCGGATGCCCCACGTGCTGGCGGGCGACTACCGGCCCCTCAGCGCCATCGAGATCTTCGTCAAGGATCTCGGCATCATTCAGGACATGGCACGGTCCGAACGATATCCCGCCCCCCTCGCCGCAGCGGCGTTGCAAATGTATCTCGCCGCCGCTGGGGTGGGCATGGGAAAAGATGACGACGCATCCCTGGCGCGGCTCTATGCACAACTATCCGGTGCGACGCTGCCCGAGAGCTGAAGAGCCTTTGCGCGGCCCCGCTTCCTTGGCCGGTGATTTCGGCCTGGCGATGGGTTCGTAAGACTGTCGATATTGGTTCCGTCGCAAATTTGGGACGGAGACGGGGAGGAATCGCGGTCCTGTTTTCAGGCAGCCAGGATTTCGAACTGCCCGGCCAATGAAGATGCTGGGATACAGGCGTATCTCGCCTGTCGTCGCGCATCATGTGGGCCATTTCAATACCGCACAGGATAGTCGCTGCGCACGTGGTCGATTTGAAGCCGAGCATGTACCGGATCCGGCGCTTGATGCGCCGGTGATCTTGCTCGATGCGGTTGCTAAGATATTGACTTTGGCGGATACGGATCCGCTTCAGCGGTCGGCGGGATCGATCCTGCAACCTGCTCTCACTGTCGCAGATAATGATTGCCTCTCCGTTCGTCTGGCTGCCATCAATGACGATACGATCGGGCCGGCCATGATGCTTCAACGATGGCCGAGATGGCCAAGCGGGAGATCAGTGGCCTACCAGCTCAAGGCAGCCCGCTTCCCGGTCTATCGCGACCTGGCCGGCTTCGACTTTGCCAGCAGCGAGATCACGAGGTCCTCATGCGCCAGCTTCATCGGTACGAGTCTATGGATCAGGCTAATAACGTCGTGGTTGTCGGCGGTCCGGGAACGGGAAAGACTCACATCGCCACTGTCATTGGCGTGCAGGCGGTCGAGCGCCACCGCAAGCGCTTCTTCTCCACCGTGGAACTCGTCAACGCTCGAGCAGCAGAAGGCCCAGGACAAGGTCGGCCCATACAACCGCCACAAAGAAGGAGAAAGCACCCCCTTGCCCAAAGCCTGAGACCCAAAGCATACATGAAGATGGGTCACTTCTCCGCGGAAACCAACACACAAGGTCAAACCGGCACCGAAAGGCCGACTTTGACCCGGTCCATGACGACGAATGTCTTGAAGCGCTTGACGTTGTTGTTCTCGAAGAACAGCTGGCGGGTGAGGCTTTCGTAGTCGGCCATGGACTTGACGTTCACGATCAGCAGAAAATCTGCCTCTCCGGTTACATAGTAGCACTGCTGGATTTCAGGAACGCGCGCGAAGACGCGCTTTGCTCCCTCATAGAGATCGAGACGCTCACTCTCCATTTCGACTTCCACGAAGATGGTGATCGTCTGTTCGACCTTGGCGAGATTGACGACAGCGATATTGGCCTGAATGACCCCCGCTTCTTCCATCCTCCGGATACGCCGCTGAACAGCGGGCGCCGACAGGTTTACCAGCGTCGCGATTTTCCGCTGCGGCATCTTGTTGTCGATCTGTAGCGCAGCGAGGATCGCCCGGTCCGCCCTGTCAAGATCTGGCTTTGTGCTCATGAAATTTTCGCTCGTTTTTATACCCAAAAACGAGACATAACTCCTATGAAGAGGTCAATATCAAGCCGATTTTCCCCATGAACTGAATTATTCTTCAATCCAGCGTGAGCACGGCGGTTGAAATCACCGGGTCAGCCAGACCCGGCTGAACCCTGCCAGTGCTGGCAAAATGTCGCAATCAAGCTGGAACAGTTCAAACATGAAATCGGCCACACACTCGTTTGTCGTAAACAACAGTTTCGATGCTTCTGCGAAATATCCGGAGAATCTGCGTTCGATCCTGAACCGCGCTGACAGTGACGAGGCGCGCTCTGAAATTGGATCCTGGAAAGGCTACGACGTCACGCCGCTGACAGCTCTCCCCCAGCTGTCAGCCAGACTCGGGATTGCCTCCCTGCACTACAAGGATGAATCCGGCCGCTTCAACCTCGGCAGCTTCAAGTCTCTTGGCGGGGCCTATGCGGTTCTCAGAATCCTGCTCAGATATGTCGAGGAAAAAGTGGGGAGGAAAATCGACGCTTCCGAGCTTTTGTCGGGAAAATATGCGCATCTGACGAACGAAATGACGGTATGCAGCGCGACCGATGGCAACCACGGGCGATCTGTCGCCTGGGGAGCGAAAATGTTCGGCTGCAAATGCGTTATCTATATCCACGCAACGGTGAGCGAAGGCCGCAAACTGTCGATAGAAAGCTACGGCGCGCAGGTCGTGCGTGTCTCCGGCAACTACGACGATACCGTCCGCTTCTGCGCCAGCGAAGCGGAACGACTCGGCCACATCGTGGTCTCTGACACCTCTTATGAGGACTACTTCGAGATTCCGCGCGATGTGATGCGGGGCTACACCGTCCTGGCCGCCGAGATCGTCGAGCAGTTCGCCGACAAGGCTCCTCCCACCCATGTGTTCGTGCAAAGTGGTGTCGGTGGCCTGGCCGCAGCCGTGTGCAGCTATTTCTGGGAGGCGTGGGCCGGCGAGCGCCCTGTCTTTGTGGTTGTGGAACCCGAAAACGCAGCCTGCTTCTGTGAAAGCGTACGGGCGAATACACCCACAGCTGTCCATGGCGATCTCGAAACCATGATGGCTGGCCTGTCCTGCGGAGAGGTATCCCTGATAGCCTGGGACATATTGCGGGTGGGCGCGAATGCTGCATTGGCGGTATCGGACGACGCGGTAAGCGCCTGCATGCGGGCTCTGGCCCGGCCGCACGATGGCGACGCTGCGATCATTGCTGGCGAGTCAGCTGTCGGCGGCCTTGTCGGCCTTCTCACCGCGCTGGACGATGCCGATATCCGGACCCAGCTCGGACTCAACGAGAATTCCGTGGTTCTTTGCATCGGCAGCGAAGGCGCTACCGACCAGCACGTCTACGAGTCGATTATGGAAAGCGATCCGGCTTTTGCCGCGGAGAACCTGACTGCCTGAAAAGATGCGGGAATGGGAAAAGGGCCCGCTCCCGCATTCGTTTATAACCAAGGAGGAGTGAGCATGAAATTCTTTCAGACGATATTGGTAGCCGGTGCAATCAGCCTTGCAACGGCAGGTTTCGCGGCTGCGAGCGATGAGATCGTCGTCGCCACCGACACCAATTTCAAACCGTTTTCCTATCGCAACGAGAAAGGCGATTATGTCGGCTACGATGTCGATATCTGGAAAGAAATCGGGAAGATAACCGGTATAGAATACGAACTGCGGCCGATGGATTTCAACGGCATCATTCCTGGAATCCAGTCCGGCAACATCGATGTGGCCATCGCTGCGATGTCCCTTACCTCGAAACGGGAAGAAGTCATCGACTTCTCCTATCCCTATTACAAGGCGGGCATCACCATCATGGTGCGCGCGGACGAGGAGGGTGTCAGCGACCTCTCGGATCTCTCCGGCAAGGTGATCGCCACCAAGCAGGGCACCTCGACTGTCCCCTTCCTTAAGGAAAACACCGAAGCCGGAAAGGTCGCTCCGAAGGAGGTCAAGGAATTTCCCAACATCACCGATGCCTTCCTGGAATTGCGTGCCGGCGGCGCCGACGCCGTCATGTTCGACCTGCCGCCGCTTCAGGATTATGCGACGACGGTCGGCAAGGATGCAGTGAAGCTCGTCGGTCCTCTCTATCTCGGTCATTACTACGGCATCGGAATGCCTAAAGGCAGCGAACTCCGGAAGAAGATCAATGTCGCTCTCCTCGAAATGCAGGAAAGCGGCAAGCTGAACGAACTGCACAATAAGTGGTTCGGCTCGGACGCCCAATAGGCCAAGTCCAGACACTGACAACAGGGGAGCGGGTCCTTACCGCTCCCTATTCTCCGGGAGGCCAGATGACTAACTTTGAATTCGACTGGAGCGCGGTGTTCCAGGCCATTCCGGCACTCGTCAAGGGTGCGGAACTGACTGTCATCATAACCTTTGGCGGGCTGTTCTTCGGTTTCATCATCGGTGTAACCGCCGGCTGGATCAAGCTGGCCGGAAATATCGTGTTCAGGGCAATCGCCAATATCTACATCGAGGCCATACGTGGCACGCCTTTCATCGTCCAGGTGATGTTCCTCTATTTCGGCGTGCCGCTGGCTATGGGCTTTCGCATTCCGCCACTGGTCGCCGCCATCATAGCGCTCTCCCTGAACGCCGGTGCCTACATTGCCGAGATCGTCCGCGGCGCCATTCAGTCGATCGATCGTGGCCAGACCGAAGCCGGCCGCTCGATCGGCCTGACTGTCCCTCAGACAATGAGCTACGTGATCTGGCCGCAGGCCTTCCGGCGCATGCTGCCTGCGCTGGGAAACCAGTTCATCATTTCCCTGAAGGACACCTCGATCCTCGTCGTCATCGGCGTGGGCGAACTGACACGGACCGGCCAGGAGGTGATTGCCTACAATTTCCGCGCATTTGAAGTCTGGTTCGCCGTTGCCGTCATCTACTTCGTCATGACGTTCTCAGTCTCGCAGATCATAAAATACATGGAGCGCCGTTGATCGGCCTTGAAAGATCCGGAGCCGGAAGATGATCGAAATTACAGATTTGCACAAAGCTTATGGCGAACTCGAAGTTCTGAAGGGCATAGACGTCTGCATCAAAGCGGGAGAGGTGGTGTCGGTCATCGGCCCGTCAGGATCGGGGAAATCCACCTTCCTGCGATGTATAAACCAGCTTGAGGAAGCAACGTCGGGCCGGATCGTCGTCAACGGACAAGACCTTTGCGCGCGCACCACCAACATCAATCTGGTACGCGCAGAAATTGGCATGGTGTTCCAGTCGTTCAACCTGTTTCCTCATCTCAGCGTTCTGGAAAACGTCACCCTCGGCCCGCGCAAAGTACGCCGCATGCCGGTGAAGACCGCCAATGAGGTGGCGCGCAGAGTTCTGGAAAAAGTGGGGCTTTCCGGCAAAATAAACGCCTTTCCCTCGCAGCTTTCAGGGGGCCAGCAGCAACGCGTGGCCATCGCCCGTTCGCTGGCCTTGTCACCCAAGGCGATCCTGTTCGATGAGCCGACATCTGCGCTGGACCCGGAACTCGTGGGCGAGGTTCTGGCGGTCATGCGCGACCTCGCCAACGAGGGGATGACTATGGTCGTTGTCACCCATGAGATGAGCTTCGCGCGCGAAGTCGCCGACCGGGTGATCTTCATGGATGGCGGCCACATCGTCGAGGACGGTCCCCCGAAAGACGTGTTCAGGGCGCCAAAGAGCCCGCGTCTGAAAGAATTTCTGCGCCACGTCGTTCATCACTGAACACGAGCGCATTGTTTTACCAAACGAACCACCGAGGGCTTGGAAAGATCATGGCTGCCGATTTTCAGAAGATCAGAGAAATGGCCGAATTCCATCGCGAAGACATCGCGCGCTTCCTGCGTGACATGATCGCAATCCCAAGCGAAAGCTGTGAGGAAGGGGCGGTCATACAGCGCATTCAGGCGGAAATGGAAAAGGTCGGTTTCGATCGTATCGAAATCGACCCGATGGGAAATATCCTCGGCTATATCGGGAACGGTCCCAGGCTGATCGCCCTCGACGCCCATATCGATACAGTCGGTATCGGCGATCGCGCCAACTGGGAACATGATCCCTATCTGGGTTATGACGACGATGAGATCGTTTACGGCCGGGGCGCGAGCGATCAGCAAGGCGGCATGGCCGCAATGATCTATGCCGGCAAGATCATCAAGGAACTGGGTCTGGACGAGGGTTACACTCTTCTGTGCACCGGGACGGTTCAGGAAGAGGATTGCGACGGCCTTTGCTGGCAATATCTGATCGAGGAGATGGGCATCAGGCCGGATTTCGTCGTCAGCACGGAACCCACAAACTGCAACATCCACCTTGGCCAGCGCGGCAGAATGGAAATCCGGGTCGATGTGCGCGGAAGAAGCGCTCACGGCTCCATGCCGCATCTGGGCGACAATGCGATCTTCAGCATGGGCAGGATTCTGTCGGAGCTGGAGGAACTGCATGCGCGCCTGCCGGATAACGAAATCCTTGGCAAGGGAACACTGACGGTTTCCGAGATATTCGCAAGTTCGCCCTCCCGCTGCGCAGTGGCCGACCAGTGCACAATCTCCATAGACCGTCGCATGACGCTGGGCGAAACCGTGCAGGGGGCGCTGGAGGAAATCCGCAGCCTACCCGCAGTGCAGGCAGCTAAAGCGAAGGTATCTCTCTACACCTATTCCAGAACGTCGTGGAGGGGCCTCGATTACCCGACCGAATGCTATTTCCCCGCATGGTACATCGAACGGGAGCACCCGGTCTGCCAGATTCTGCTCTCAGCTCACGCGTCGCTCTATGGCGTAGAGCCGGAAGTCAACGTCTGGACATTTTCCACCAATGGCGTAGCGATCATGGGACGCCACGGGATTCCGTGCATCGGCTTCGGACCCGGCAAGGAAGAACAGGCACATGCTCCCAACGAGATAACCTGGAAGGATCATCTTGTGAAAGCGGCCGCTCTCTATGCCGCCATTCCTGGTTCTGTTGCAACGTTTTGAATACCGGCACTGTGGCAAGGAGAGCCTCTGATATTTTGGCGTTGATCTGATCCCCGAAAACTGGACCGTTCAGAACTGGAGTTTTCCGCTGCGATTTCCTGGCTGGGAGAGGAGCGGAAGACGATGAAGGCGTCGAAGTTTTCGGACGCACAGAAGGCATTCATTCTGAAGCAGGAGGTGGACGGGATTCCGGTGGCGGAGATCTGCCACCGTGCCGGGATCAGCCAGGCGACCTACTTCAATTGGAAAAAGAAATATGACGGGCTACTGCCGACCGAGATGAAGCGGCTAAAGCAGCTTGAGGATGAGAACGGCAAGCTCAGGAAGTTGGTCGCCGGTCGGCGCACAGGCTACTTCAGCTCCGCGCCGCAGTTGCCGACGGTCGGCTTAAACAAGCCAAGTTCGACCTTGCGGCTTGACCCCACCTTTTCCCGCTCCCGAAACCACATTCATCTGGAAAACAGATGATGGTCAGGCAATCGTACCGCATTCCGCTCCCGCCGATTAAGGCCATCTGCCTGTCATCCGCATGGACGTAGGCTGAGAGTTCCGCTGCCGCGGAGAGATGTCCCCCGAGGGACGAGGGTTCGGGTGAGCGCGTTGAGAATCTTGTCCGCATTGCATTCTGCGACAGCGAGGACGTGAGTTAACTTGGTCGCCCGACCTTCCGATCCCAGCTTGTGGCGATCCTCATATCGACCAGGAAAAGAAGCGTAAGACGCTTGGGGTGATGTCGATGATCCGCTTATGGCGTGTCCTCCGGCTCAATGCCTGGAATCCACGGAAGAGGGACTGATCGGGATGACTCTTTCGCTGCCTGCTTGGTGCGAACACGCACGATCATTGGCAAGATGATCGCGGGGGCACTGGGCGCGTTCTTCACACCCACAGAAACGGTTAAAGGTTAAAGAAGAATCTGCTTCAAGAAGGTCCGTGTTCGCTCAGATTGTGGGTTTTTGAAAAAATTGGTGAGATCACCCGGCTCAACTATTTTGCCCTGGTCCATGAAAATCACCTTGTCAGCTACATTTCTTGCAAATCCCATCTCATGCGTAACGCAAAGCATGTCATCCCTTCGTTCGCAAGATCAGTCATGACGTCAAGAACTTCTGAAATCATCTTGGGGTCAAGGGCTGACGTGGGCTTATCGAACCCCCACCTTTTTCCCGCTTCCAGCGCTATGGCTGCATTCTTGCGGTAAGTGCCAATCGACAGCCGCGGACCTTGATATAAATCTCGTCCATGTGCCGCTTGCTTCCGACGGAACGCTTCGGCGATTGAACCGCTAGCAGTCCCGGGGGGAGCCACATGACCCTGCGATGGATCGTCGAATTCCGTGCTCGGCCATTATCTCCTGCAGATCTCGCAAGCCCAGACCGTAAGGTGAGGCGCTGCGCGCACATAACAGGATCACAGAGCAATCGAAGTGACGGCCTTTGAACATGAAATCCCCTCCACTAATGGAGACGCCTCATGCCCGAAGCTCTTGCGAAAAATTTTGCAACACAACCGATGATTGGCATCGCCGCCTTAACTCTTCACTTCTATTATTGTTCATTGCTCACATGCTTCCGCGATAATCGTTTCCTCAAAGCGGCGCAGGAAGGCTGGAAAGGCGGCAACATTCACAAGGCGTGGCGGACGCTCTCCGCGCAGGACTGTCACAATCTGCTCCGCCGCGATTGCGGCCATGTTGCGCCGCGCTTCATGGGTGACGCCGGCCGTGTGGTAAGTGGCGATGACCTTGTCCGACGCGAGGAGGGGATGGTCCAGTGGCGGCGGTTCGCGATCCCACACGTCAACCGCAGCACCGGCAAGATGGCCGCGAGCGAGGGCCTCGGCAAGGGCGGCCTCGTCATGAATCCCGCCCCGCGCCGTGGTTAGGAAGAAGGCTCCCTTCCGCATGCGGCCGAACTCGGCCTGCCCGATCATACCCAGCGTCTCCTTGTTGCGCGGGCAATGCAGGGAAACAAAATCGGCCTGCGCCAGCACTCCCTCCAGGGACAGGGCCGATGCGCCACGCCGCGAAATCTCGTCCGGCGTCAAATAAGGATCGCAAGCAACGACGCGCATTCCGAAGGCCTGCGCCAAGGCTGCGACGCATGTGCCGACATGGCCAAGCCCGACCAGACCGATGGTCTTGCCGGCGACATCGCTGCCCATCAGGTCCTCGCGGGTAAACCCACGTTCGCGCCGCAGCCTGCGGTCCGATTCCAGAATGCGCCGCGAGAGCGCCAGCACCATTGCGATGGTGTGCTCGGCTACGGCGGCGGCGTTGCCGCCAGCCTGATTGACCACGAGGATGCCGGCCGCCGTGCAGGCCGCTACATCGACGGTGTCGAACCCCGCCCCGCTGGTGGAAACGCACAACAGGTTGGGGCAGCGCCCTACAAGCGAACCGGTGACGAACAGCCCCTCTGGCACCTCGTCACGGGTAGAGCATATCTGGTAGACATGGGCCTGCCCGAGCGCCGCCGTTGCAGCAGCAACATCGAGCCGCTCGCAGGTGATAAGATCGATATCCCGCTCACAGGCAAGACGCTCCTCCATCGCCTTGTCGTACCATGTATCCAGTCGCACCACCGTCTTGCGAACCATTGTGGCGAACCTTTCCGCAGAATGCCTTTCTTACATTTCTGCGGCCGGATCAGCTGTCGCGTTTCCTGCTGAAAAGGCGAACAAGCGATT
Source organism: Aquamicrobium ahrensii (assembly GCF_040545755.1). Lineage (NCBI taxonomy): Bacteria > Pseudomonadati > Pseudomonadota > Alphaproteobacteria > Hyphomicrobiales > Phyllobacteriaceae > Aquamicrobium > Aquamicrobium ahrensii. The sequence continues at coordinate 26,010 of NZ_JBEPMN010000015.1, read as the reverse complement.
GCCACAGCACACTCATCATCAGGCCGAAGCCGGAGATGGGTTTTGCCGGCGCAGGCTGCGGAGAAAAAGGCGCAGCCCGCACCGGCGAATCCTCTCCCGCGTGCGGCACCTCAGCCGAAGCCGGGACCGGCATATCCGGCTGCTGTCCCAGCATGGCGCGCAAATTGGCCGCGAACTGATTGACCAGTTGAGTCGCCACACTCTGTATGATGCCGGTGCCGCGACCATACTGCGCGACCGAGCCCGACAGGTTGACGTCGGTCACGACATCGACCCTCGTCCCGGCCGGAACCGGCGTAAGTGCGAACCGCACCGTTGCGTTCGCACCGCCACGGCCTTTGGTATCCGCACCCTGGGCGGTGGCGCGGACGCTGTGGGTTTGCTCATTGATCTCGTCGAAATGCGCCGTGCCGTTGAAGACGAGCGCAATGGGACCGAGCTTGACCGCCACCTTCCCCTTGAAGGTCCTGTCATCGACCATCTCGACCAGTTCGGCGCCCGGCACGCAGGGGACCACACGTGGAATATCCATCAGCACGTTCCACGCCTCGACGGGTGGCAGAGGAACTTCGAAATTGTTCTTGATTTCCATACTTCATCCCCTTTCCCGAACGAGGCTCAGGCCCGCGAGGTGCCTCGCTTGCGTCCTTGCGACACGTCCAGGAACAGCTCCTCCAGTGGAATCTTGCGGCTGATGAGCCCGTGCGAATGGGAATAGCCCACGAAGGTCTCGAAATTCTTGCGATTTCGTTCGGTGAGGCCAAACTCCCAAGGATCAGGCCCCAGAATCTCCTCCTGTTCCTCCCAGGCTTCCTGGTACCAGGCCAGCGGAACGAGGCGCGGGTTGCGCATGCGCTTCATGGCGAGCGCCTTCGATTGCTCGAACGCCTGGTAGAGGTTGGGAACGATCCACGGATAGCGCTCCACCAGTTCTTGTTTGATGCCGAGCACATGCATGATCGGAAAAATGCCGGTCTTCCCGTAATAGGCGAGTTCTTCCTGCTTGTAGGCGGGGAAAAGACGGCCGACCCGCGGATCCTTATTCAGGATCGGATCGATGATATCCGGATGCAGCAATGCGTCGAGTTCGCCTTCGGCGAGCATCTTCTCGGCCGACTTGGCATGATCGATCTTATGGATGGTGACACCTGCGGGAGGCGTGAAGGGAATGTCCTCGTCCAGTTCCGTGTACCACTCGATCGACTTGTGCGGCACGCCGTAATGCTCCTCGAGGATGCCCCGCAGCCAGACGATCGCGGAAACCTGATAGAATTTGACGCCGACCTTCTTGCCGATCAGGTCAGTCGGCTTGGTGATCCCCTTGGTGTTGTTGATGAAGATGAAGCCATGGCGGAAGCGCCGGTGCAGGAACACCGGAATCGCACGAAACGGCAGCCCCCGGTCAGTGGCGACCATATAGGATGAGCCCGAACATTCAGCGATGTCGTACTGGTTGTGCAGGAAACGCCAATGGCGCGTGGCCGAGTCCGCACCAGTAAGGACGTTCAGTTCGATCCCATCCGGGGAGACCGCGCCTTCCTTGAGCGGCCGGATAATCTCGTAGTCGCCGCAGGCAAGGGTGAGGGATAGTTTCTTGGTCACTGGCAGGTCCTTTGTCGCTATGTCGTGGCTCTGGCGGCCTGGATGAGATTGAAAAGCCTTTCAGGCAGGATGGGGGTCTGGGAGATGCGGATACGGAAAGGGGAAAGGGCGTTCTCCACCGCCGACACGACCGCGGCGGCCGCCGGAATCGTTCCGGCCTCGCCAATGCCCTTCGCCCCGATCGGGTTGAGCCCGGAAGGCGTTTCCCGGTAGATCGTTTCGAAGTTCGGCAACTCCGTCGCCGTCACCAGCAGATATTCCTGAAATGTCGTGGTCACCGGCTGAGCGGTTTCATCATAACCCATGAACTCGAAAAGGGCGTTGCCGATGCCATGCGCTATGCCGCCGACGACCTGTCCCTCGACGATCATCGGATTGATCAGGCGTCCGGAATCGTGGAAGGCGACATAGCGGGCCACGGTCACCTCGCCGAGGTCGATGTCCACCTCTACCTCCGCAATGTGGCAGGCATTGGCGTAGGTCAGCGCATCGGTCTTCCACTGGATGCTCGTCGACAGACCCGGCTCCAGATCGGCCGGGAACGCGAAGCCGGGCGCGCCGCGCAGCACCTGCGCGAGCTCGCCAAGCCCGAGGCTGCGATTGCCGTCCCTGATCCAGACGCGCCCCTCCTCCAGCTTCAGCGCATCCTCGTCCACCTCCATTAACCGGCTGGCCGCCTTGATGGCCTTGGCCGCGACGGATTTGGCGGCGAGATGCACGGAGGACCCTGCGGTAACGAGCTGGCGGCTGGCGAAGCCGCCCAGGCCCAGAGGCGTGACCGCTGTGTCCCCGGCGATGACGGTGACGTCTTCGGGCGTCACGGACAGTTCCTCGGCGCAGATCTGCGCCAGCGCAGTCGCAAGCCCCTGCCCCATGGCGGTCGCGCCGGTGAAGACGCTGATCTTCCCGTTCTGCGAAACGCGTACGGTTCCGCTTTCGAACGGACCACGGCCGGTGCCCTTGACCGCATTGGCGAGACCGATGCCAATATAGCGCCCCTCGGCGAGCGCCGCCTTCTGGCGCGCCGGAAAATCTTCCCAGCCGGCCGCCGCCAGCGTCTCGGCCTGCGAGGCGATATAGTCGCCGCTGTCATAGATCATGGCCACGCCCGAGCGCGCCTTCAGCTGCTTCACATAAGGCATTTTCTCCGGCGGAATGAGGTTGCGGCGGCGCACCTCAGCCCGGTCGAGGTCCATCCTGACCGCGATCAGATCCATCATGCGTTCCATGGCGAAAGCCGCCTGCGGATAGCCCGCGCCGCGAACCGACGAGACCGGCACCTTGTTGGTGTGCACGATCAGCACATCCATGCCGTAGGCGGGGACGATGTAGGGACCGGTCATTGCGGTGGCAGAATTGTAGGGCAGATTGACCGCCTTGGGCGCATATGCGCCCTGATCATGCACCAGCCGACCGCGCAGGCCCAGGATGCGCGCATCCGCATCGACCGCGATCTCCAGCGTCCAGTACTGGTCGCGTTCCTGGACCGCAGCCATGAAATATTCCCGGCGATCCTCGATCCATTTGAGGTTGCGGTTAAGCAACCGCGCCGCGGCCGGAATGGCTATCTCTTCCGGATAGATGCAATATTTCGGCCCGAAGCCGCCGCCGACGTCCGGCGTGATCACCCGCAACCGATTCTCGTCCATGTCCAGCATGGCGACCAGCATGTAGAACAGGTCGTGCGGCATCTGCGTCGACGACCAGATGCACAATTCGCTCCCGCCGAAACGCGACTCCACGACCACGCCGCGCGTTTCGATCGAATGGCCACAACCGCGGTGTTGCCAGATGTCGTCGGCGAAGACATGGGCGGCGGCGGCGAAAGCCTCGTCCACCTCGCCATAACCGACATGCAGCTTGTTGAGGAGATTGGATTTCAGCTCCGAACGCACGACCTCGGCGCCCGGTTCGTACGCCTTGCGTGCATCTACGACCACTGGCAACGGCTCGTACTCCACCTGGACGGCCGACGCCGCATCTTCCGCTTCGGCGCGTGAATCGGCGATCACCAGCGCGACTGGCTCACCCACATAGGAAACTTCCCTGTCCTGGAGCACGAACGGCGTGCTGCTGTTTTCCTCCTTGCTTGGAGCGGCGCTCAGCGGCATGCGTTTCGACATCAGCATCGGAGCGAGATCGGATGCGGTAAGAACGGCGTGGACGCCCGGCATGGAGCGCGCAAATTCGGCGTCGAAACCGGTAATGGCGGCATGAGCCATGGTGCTGCGCACGAAGGTGCAATGCAGCATGTCCGACAGGTGAATGTCGTCGACATATCGCCCCTTGCCGACCAGGAGGGCCGGGTCTTCCAGACGCGGTACGGATTTCCCGATCAGGCGATTCATGGTGCGGACCCACTTCGGCGCAGTTCCTTCGCCGCCTGCAAGGCCGCCGCCACGATGCTTTGATAGCCGGTGCAGCGGCAGATGTTGCCCGAGATCGCGTCGCGGACCTCGTCTTCCGTGGGGTCGGGGTTCTCCGCCAGCAACTCCTTGAGCGTGATGAGCATGCCGGGCGTGCAGAAGCCGCATTGCAGGCCATGCTGGTCACGAAACGCCTGCTGGAGCGGATGCAGCACGCCCTCCGCCGACGCCAGGCCCTCCACCGTTTCCACGCGCGCGCCGTTCGCCTGGACAGCCAGCATGAGGCAGCCGCGCGTACTCACACCGTCGACCAGCACGGTACATGCGCCGCACACCCCATGTTCGCAGCCGACATGCGTGCCGGTGAGGTGGAGCGTGTGCCGCAGAAAATCTGCAAGCGTGGTGCGTGCAACCGCCTCCCCACTGCAAGCCTTGCCGTTGACCTTCATCTCGATCAGGTGGGTTCTCATGTGTCCCGCCTCCCGGCCCGAGCCAATGCCAGTTCGAGGCTCTTGCGCAACATGGAGCGGACCACGCTCAGACGGTACTCGGCGCTGCCATGGAAGTCGCCGATGAGCTCCAGTCCGGCGCAAAATTCGAGTGCGGACGCCAGATTCCCCGGCTCCCCTCGTTTGCCGAGCAGAAACTCTTCCGCCGCCGATAGGCGCTGCGGTACAGAGCCGACGCCGCCCAGAGCGATCGAGATGCGCGAGATCGCGCCGCCGCCATCCTTCTCCAGGAGACACGCCGCGGAGGCGATGGCGAAATCGCCATGCCGCCTGGCAAATTCATGGAAGGCGTAGCCATGTCCGGCGCTCCACAAGGGCACTTCAATCGCCACCACGATCTCATGCATCTCAATGTTCGGCATCATGAAGCCGGCGATGAAATCATGGATGCCGAGCCTTCGCCTGCCGCCGTCGCGGCCGGCAATTTCCACCACGGCGTCGTGAAGCAACGCTAGGGTGGCAAGTTCGGCAGCAGGGTCGAGATGACAGAGGCTGCCGCCGATCGTCCCGCGATTGCGCGTCTGGCGGTGTCCGACCAGCTTCAGCGCCTCACGGAAGATCGGCGCGACACGAGCGATTTCCCCGTTGGTCTCGATGACCCGCTGGCGCGTCATCGCACCGATACGCGCCGCGCCGGAAGCCACGGCAATTCCGGCCAATTCGTCTATCCGGTTGATGTCGACCAGCACGTCGGGAAACAGGTAGCGCAGGTTCAGCATCGCCATCAGCGACTGCCCCCCGGCCAGAACCTTGGAGTTTTCGTGCGCCGCCAGCAGTTCCACCGCCTCGTTCAGACCTGTCGGGCAAAAATATTCAAAGGGCGGCGGCTTCATGAGCACTGCTCCTGCGGGCGCCAGCGCATCGACCGGAAAAGCACCGCGGCTTCACAGGCGTCAGGCCAACCGATTGCATTGCATCTGAAAACCAGGCGTCGGCACAATCGCAGAAACGCAAGTCCATCATGCCAGACGATCCCCCTCTCCGTCTTCAGTATTCGAAGTTGCAGCAGAACGCATGCAGCCGCCATTTGTCAAAATACTAGGGTTGCGCGTTCATTGTCGCAAATAACTAATTCCGCTTAATTATGTACTTTTGGCAATAAATGACATGCCCTGCCGCTGGAATGGAAGGAACGGCGATGCTCCCGCCGATGCCGAAACATCGTCTCAATATCCGTAGGTACGCCGGAGCGCCGGCCATAGCATGACGATGGCACCCGCAAAGATCGCCGCCGATACGCCGATAAGGATCTGGAGATCAATCCAATGCGCTCCGAAACCGATGAGGAACGCCCCGGCCGAAGGGCCGATCTTGAACAGCAGCCCGTACAAGGCAAGCACGCGGCCCAGCATCCCTTCCCGGCTCATTGTTTGGGTCATCGACTGCATGCCGATGTTGGTGATGACATGGAACAGCCCAGCAAAGCCTATCGCAATGTAAGCGTAGGTCACGTCCGCGATCCAAGAAAAGCACACCAGCGCGACGCCAATGCCGAATGCCGCGGCGAATGTCGTGCGCACCAGTGCCATCGGCTCACGGGAACGCAGCATCCACGCAGCGCCAAAGAGCGCGCCGATTCCCTGCGACGTCATGAGCATGGCCAGCGTTCCCGGGCCGCCATGGAAGACGCCGCCAGCGATGGCGGGAAACAGTTCGATGAAGGGCCGCGCCAATAGCGAAAACATGACGACGACGGTGAAAAGCAGGCCTATCTTGGGCGTTCTGGTGACATATGAGAGCCCCTGCGAAAGCTCCGATGTAAAGGATGTTCGCGCGGTTTCGGCTCGGGGCCGGTCGATGACACGGCGAATGCGGAGAAGGGCGAGAAACATCACGGGAAAGGTCAGGATGTTGGCCAGGATCGCGTAATCAGCTCCGGCGCCCAGCATGATGATACCTGCCAGGGCCGGTCCCGTGCTTCTGGCCAAATTAACCGCGATCGAGCTGATCGCGATGGCTTGGTTCATCTTTCCCCTTGTGGCCAGTGAGCCTGTTACAAGCAATCGCACCGGCAGGTTGAACCCCTGAAGCGTCGCGTCGGCAATGGCCCAGCCTAGCAGCAGCCAAGGGGTAATCGCGTGGGTCACGACCAGGAGCCAGAGTAGAATGGCATTGGCCATGACGGCAAGCTGGGTGGTCCAGATCAGCCGATACGGATTGCTTCTATCGGTGAGAACACCCGATAATGGCGCAACCCAGAGGGACGCGATCAGATCGCTCAAGGCAATTGTGCCCACCCAGGCCGGGGAATGCGTCAGTTCCCATGTCAACCAGCCGATTGCGGTCTTCTGCATCCAGAATCCGCTGAACGTCACATACTGGGCCCCCGCAAACCAGAACAGGTCCCACTTGCGCGGTTCAAACGAAATCGCAGTCTCCTTTCGGGCGACAGGCAGCACGCAGGACCAATGTCATGACACGATCTTCCGAACCGTGACCGAATCGGCGCATCGACCCCTCATGAAGATTGCCCGGCTCCGGCACCGGAACAAACAAATAATTCCTCTCGATTTATTGACGCCTTGAATGGTGTCGCACCACGAAAGTCATGGCTTAGCCTTCCTATTGATTTGTCAATGTGATCAATATCGTGAAATTATCAATTTGTTACATTTGAATACGCCCTGTAGGAAATTATGCGGATAGTTGCACACGGATAGCTGAAAAGCGTCCAACACCCAGCTCCGATACCCCAGCAATGAGGCAGTTCTCGAATGACACCGACGATGAAAGTTGTAGCGTTGCGCCAGCACGGCGGGACCGAACAGCTCAAACTCGAGGAATGGCCGACGCCGCACGTCCAGCCTCATGAAGCGCTGGTCGAAGTGAAGGCGTGCGGCCTGAACTATATGGATGTCTTCGTCATGCATGGCATGCCGGACCTGCCAACCGAAATGCCCCGCATCCCCGGCGGCGACATCGCCGGCATCGTGCGCGAGGTCGGTTCCGGCGTGCCGGCAGAGTGGGTTGGCAAGCGGGTTGTTCTTTTTCCCCGATTCCCGAAGGGCGGCGTGCTGGGTGAACACGCCAACGGCGGCCTTTGCCAATATCTCGCAGTCGACGAGGCGCAGCTCATCGAGATTCCCGACAATGTCAGTTTCGAGGATGCGGCAGCGCTGCCTATCGCCTATGGCACATCACACCGCATGCTGTTCACCCGCGGCAACATCAAGCCGGGTGAAAAAATCCTTATCCTCGGCGCCAGCGGCGGGGTGGGCGTTTCCTGCGTGCAGTTCGCGAAGATGGCGGGCGCCGAGGTCTTCGCTTGCACCAGCAGCGAAGAAAAAGGGCGCAAGCTGAGGGAGCTGGGCGCCGATCACATCATAAATTACGTGGACAATCCCGAATTCTCCAGGGCCGTCTGGACCGCCACCGAGAAGAAGGGGGTAGATGTCGCAGTCAACTTCACCGGCGGCGACACTTGGATCCAGACCCAGCGCAGCATGGCGAACCGCGGCCGGATACTGACATGCGGCTCGACGGTGGACCATCTGTGCCAGATCGACGTACGTTTCCTCTGGTTTCGTGAAACCGACATCATTGGCTCGCGCGCCTATCTGCCCGAGGACATCAAAGCCTGCGTGGCCTATGTTGCTTCGGGAGAGCTGAAGCCGGTGGTCGAGACGGTCCTGCCGCTCGATCGCGCCGCCGAAGGTATCGGCCTGCTCGAGAGCCGGCGGATATTTGGAAAGGTAATCATCAAGCCATGACTAAGCCAGTGAAGAACCTTGGGCTGCTTGGCATCGAATATCGCGACCAACAGCGGCCGGCGGTGATCGATCTGTGGGATCCCGACAATCCGCGTATTATCGATTATCCTGTCTTTCATGCCGCCTGCGATGCGGTGGCCAAGGGCGCGATTGAAGCCGGCCTCAGGCCTGGAGACCGGATCGGCATTCTGTGCTCCAACCGGGTAGAATTCCTGGAAATCTTCTTCGGCTGCATGCGCGCCGGCGTGGTACCAGTCTCGATCGGCATATTGCAGCCTAAAGAGATCGTCGAGTGGATCATCCGCGATGCTGGCGTAAAGCTGGTGTTCTGCGAATCGAGCTTGCGCGAGAAGCTACCCGACATTGCTGTCGTCGACATAGACTCCACGGCCAAGGACGGATTGGCCGCATTCAAGCGCGAGGGTGAATTTACACCATTCGTTCCCGTCGGCGATGCAATAGCTTTCCAGCCGTATACATCAGGCTCCACCGGCAGGCCGAAGGGTGTGCTTCTCTCGCACCGCGCCCATACCTGGGTCGCGGAAACCATTTCGCGGGATCGTGATTTCTCACCGACGGACACGATGATCGTGGCGGCGCCGCTTTACCACAAGCATGCGATGAACTCGATCAAATGCGTGCTCGTCGGCGGCTCGACCGTGGTGCTGATGCGAAAATTCGAACCTCGGGCCTATATCGAAGCGGTCACCAGATACCACACGACCGTGGTTTCCGGTGTTCCCACCATCTTCGCGATGATGCTGCAACAGCGTGACATGCTGACAGGACGCGACTATTCCTTCGTAAGGCTGGCCACCATGGGCGGAGCGCCAGCGACGGATGCGCTGATTGATGCCGTGGCAGATTTGTTCCATCAGGCGGAAATCGTCCAGATATTCGGCATCACGGAAGCGAGCGCTGCATTGTTCGGGCGCCACCCCAAGGGCGAGGCCCGCCCCCGTCACTCCATCGGCTGGCCTATCGCAGGCAACGAGTTTCGCCTGGAAGGCGGTGAGGACGAGAACTTCGGTACGTTGCATGTGCGCAGCCCCGGCCTGATGAACGGCTACCATAACAACCCCGCGGAAATGGAGAAACGGGTCAAGGATGGCTGGTTCGACACCGGCGATATCCTCCGCCGCGATCCAGCCGGCTGGTTCTATTTCGTCGGTCGCGGCGATGACATGTTCGTATCCAGCGGCAATAACATCTATCCAAGCGAAGTCGAGCTCATGCTGGAGCGACATCCTGACATCGATCAGGCGCTGGTCGTGCCGGCCCCGGACGAGATCAAATATCGCGTTCCCTATGCTTTCATCGTCAAGCGCGCTGGTGCCGAGCTGACGGAACAGGACGTGAAGGATTACTCCCTCCGCAACGCCCCGCCCTACCAACATCCCCGCAAAGTGATCTTCCTGCCGGCCATGCCGATGAACGGAGTCGGCAAGATCGACCGCAAGTTGCTGACTGCACGCGCAGCCGCACCAGCCGAAGCGACAGAAAGAGAAGCGAATTGACCGAACCCTCTTCCCGCCCCGACGAGCTTCGGGCGATCATCGGCCGTAGCCCCTATCTGAGTTGGCTCGGGCTGGAATTGCTGGACCTGCGCCAAGGCGCCATCGAAGTCAGTGCGACGTGGCGTGAGGAATGGGTGGCGAACCCGGTCATTGGACAGACCCAAGGCGGCATCCTTGCCGCACTGGTCGACTTCGCCGCCAATTTTTCTCTGTTTGCCGATATTGGCCGGCCTGTCCTGACGGTCGATCTGCGGGTCGATTATCATCGCATCGCCACTAGGGGCAACCTCATTGCCAAAGGGCATCTGGTCAAGCTGGGCAGGCAGGTTTCCGTTTGTGAGGGCCAGGTTTTCGACTTGCAGGGGCGGCTCGTTTCGAGCGGCCGCGGCACCTTTCTGACCGCACCTGCCGACGAGAAGCGTTAAACTGCTTTAACGATCGTTACGACTTGGCCTGAGGCTTCGCATCCGCCTGCAGAATTCGAGCTCCCACCATCTGGTCGACCGACCTGATCGTCGACATCAGAATCTCGAGGATTCGGTGGGTGCTCGGAGACAACGAGCGCAGATGCCGGGTGATCAGGCAGATCTCCCGCTCAATTCGCGGCTCGTGCAATTCCCGGAACTCGAACTCGACGAGAGGTCCGGTATGCGCAGCCAGGGCCGGCAAAACCGAAATCTTGCCTCCAAGCTTGAGCAAGGCGTAGAGCGAGGTTGTGCTCGACGCATGGTCATAGTCTTCGCCGCGACTGACCAACCCGAGATTGGGGTAAGTTTCAAGAAGCGCGCCGATGCCGGTGTCCTTGGTCAGTCCGATATATTCGTAATCGCGCAAATCCTTCCAGGTCAGCTTTCCCCGCCGCTTCATCAAGGGGTGATCCTTCGGAAAGATCACACCGAACGTGTCGGCGATAACGGGCATGTAGTCCAGATCCGGAAACCCATTCAGCCGGGAAGACAGGCCAAAATCCTTTTCACCCTCAAGAACGGAGCGCTCGATCTTGTCAGATCCCTCGTCATAGACCGATATCGCTATATCGGGATAGGAACGCCGGAAGGCGACGAGAGTCGGCGCCAGAACATGTGTCATCATCGACGGCGCCGCGGCGATCCTGATATGGCCGCGCTGACTTTTCGATATGGCCTGAAGATCGGCGATAGCGTTGTCAAAATCGCGCAGCACCCCGTCGGCAACGGTCTTGAACCAGATCGCGTCCTTGGTCAGCTCGACGCGACGCGTGGTACGATCGAAAAGCCTCAGGCCCGCCGATTCCTCCAGTTGCTTGATCGTTGCTGTCAGGGACGACTGGGTAAGGAACAGGCGATGCGCGGCCATCGTGAACGAGCCGGTTTCCGCCACGGCCGAAAAACACCGCAGATGGCGTAGTGAAATTCGAGCTCCCATATCCCTCTCTGTTCACATTCCTGCAACTATCGCGCCAACCATAAAGCAGATTGGCACCAAATAAAGAACCCCAGCTGCACGATCAGACCGCCGCAATCACCTGCACCTCAATACGGCAAGCCGGATTGTTCATCTCGACCCTGCCGCAGATTCGTGCCGGCGTCCGGCCCTGGACTACCCAAGCGTCCCATACAACATTCATGCCGGCGAGGTCATCGATGGTCCGCAACCACACCTGCGCGCTGAGAACCCGGCTCTTGTCCGTGCCTGCCTCCCTCAGGAGGCTGTCGATCTTGGCCAGAACCTGCCCGGCTTGCCCCATTATATCCTGGGAAAGATCATCCGGAATCTGGCCGGCCGTAAAGACCAATCCGTTGTGGACGACCGCGCGGCTGCGCCTGTGGTTCTGATCTATACGGCCGATATCGTCACTCATAACGTGCATTCCTTTAATCCTATCAGGATGATTGGCCATAGCCGCCACCGCCGGCCGTCTCCATCAACACATGGTCACGCGCTTTCAGAACCTTTGGCATAGTGGGGTCGATGCGCTCTCCATTGAGAACGAGCTGGCCGGGCTTGCCAACCCCGCCACCGGCAAGCCCGGCGGTGGGAGACTTGAGCTGCGTCATCAGGAAGGAGGCCATTAACTCTGACGCATCCGGCAACACATCGAACTCGAAACTGATGCCGCAACCGCCCTGGTGCTTGCCCGCACCGCCGCTGCCGCGCCGTATCTCGCGACGAAGCACGCGAATGGGGGCGAGCGTTTCCATCATCTCCACCGGCGTGTTACCGAGATTTGCGGGGAAGCTGAGCGCCGAAAATCCGTTCCGATGCGCGGTCGCACCTTGGCCGGCGTTGAGAAAGTTCACCACCGCGAAACGCTTTGAGCGATATTCGCCGGACATGGTAAGCGACGAATTCGGCGAGCCCGACGCCCAGACCTTGTCCGGCAAAACGTCGGCAAGCGCCTTGAATACCGCCGCCGGCAGAAGATGCCCGATCTGGCTACGTCCGCCGGAGGCCGCCGGAAAGGTGGGGTTCAGAAGCGAACCTAGCGGGGCGGCAGTCGAGATCGGCAGGAAGCTGCCTTCATTGTTGGGTATGTCGGGACATAGCAGCGCCTTCAATCCGTAAACCGTATAGGCAAAGGTATAGATTGGCACCACATTCAGCGCGTGCGGCAATTGCGGGCTCGTGCCGGCATAGTTAACGGCTATCTCATCGCCCTTTACCGTCAGTTCGCAATTGATGGTGATCGGTTCTTCGAAGCCATCGTGCTGGACGGTCGAGCGATATACGCCATCGGGAATCTGGCAGATGGCCTTGCGCATGGCGGCCTCGGACCGGCGGCGGACCTCCGCGCCCAGAGCGTCGATATCGATTATGTCCAGCAAGCCGTGGAGGCGCTCTCCCATGGTGCGGCAACCCGAAACCTGCGCCCAGATATCGCCCAGTCCCTGCTCCGGGACACGAATGTTCTGCTGGATCATCTTGATGAGGATTTCGTTGGGCTTCCCGTCATCGAGAAGCTTCATGATCGGGATTTGCAGGCCTTCCTCGTAGATTTCCCGGCTGGAGTTGCTACGCAGCTTTCCGCCGATATCCGGCAGATGCGAAACCACGGCCGCAAAGGCGACTATCTTGCCCCTATGGAAGATCGGCGTCGCCGTTGTGACGTCATGAACATGGCCGGATCCCTTCCAGGGATCATTAGTGATGAAGACGTCGCCCGGCTTCATCGTCTCGACAGGATAGCGTTCGATGAAATGGCGCACGGTAGCTGGCAGGCAGCCGATGAAACCGGGAAGACTCATGGTCGACTGAGCCAGCGAACGACCCTGAACGTCGGTCAGCACGATAGCGAAGTCGTTGCCGTCACGCACCAGCGTGGAGAAACAGGTTCGTACAAAAGCCGCTGAAGCCTCGTCGACAACGCTGATGAGGCGCTTCCAGAGGATTTCCAGCTCAATAGGATCGAAATTCGAGGTCTTCTTGTCGTGGGAGGCCAAGGCGCTTTGTTCAATCTTATCCATATCATTCGAACTCCTTGATCATCACCGAAACGGTGAGATCGGGCTTGACGGTGACGTCCGCACCAACAGCAACGACGATTGTCGATTCCCGCTCTTCCAGGATGAGTGGCCCCTGCAGGACCTGCCCGGGCTGCACCGAATAGCGGTCGTAGACCTTGACCTCGGCGTAATCCTTCTTCAGCGGCAGATAGATCCTTCGCATCCGCGACGGCGCTCCCTCAGCCTTCACGCGGCTGTCGCCCCATTCGAAGTGATGGCCTTCCGTCGGCGCGCGCCCGACGAGCCGCCATGTGATGACCTGCGGGGCGGCGTTGGGCACCAGCCTTCCGTAGAGCTTCTCATACTGGGCTTCGAAAGCCTCGAGCAGCGCCTTGTCGGCCCCCTTGCCGATCTTCTCATAGGGAATTGACACGGCCAGTTCCGCGCCTTGTCCATAGTAGCGCATTTCGGCCCCGATCGCCCATTCGACATCACTGGCTCCGGCAGTTGCGAGTTCCACTTCGCCCTGTGCGCGCAGCACAGCCAGATTTTCCGCCACCTCGCTCCAGTCGACATCCGCCAGCAGTTGCGGATTCGACCACGCCTTGTCGATGCGCGCAGGCGCCGCCAGCATTCCGAGGCACGAACCCGCGCCTGCGGCAATCGGGATGAGCACCTGCGGTATGCGCAGCTTGCGCGCCACCTCGACTGCATGGACAGGTCCCGCGCCGCCGGTCGCGACCATCGAGAAGTCACGCGGGTCATGGCCGTTCTCTGCGATGTGGATACGCGCGGCACTTGCCATGTTCTCATTGACCATGTTGCAGATGCCAAACGCTGCATCGATCGGCTCGACACCGAGGCTGGCTGCCAGCTGTGTGACGGCGTCCTGCGCAGCCTTGAGGTTGAGTTTCATCTCGCCTCCCAGGAAATTGTCGGGATTGAGATAGCCGAGGAGCAGGTCCGCATCGGTGACGGTGGCGCTCGTGCCACCCCGGTCGTAGCAAGCCGGCCCCGGCACGGAGCCGGAGGACTCGGGCCCGATGTTGAGCAAACCCAGCCTGTTGCGATGGGCGATGGAGCCGCCGCCCGCACCGATCTCGATCAGTTCGATGCTCGGGATCAGGATCGGGAGGCCGGAGCCTCGCTTGAAGCGTTCGACGCGGGCGCATTCGAAGCTATGGGCAATAGGCGCTTCGCCATCAACGGCGACGCAGGCCTTGGCCGTCGTGCCGCCCATGTCGAATGCGAGCACCTGATTAAGCCCGTGCTGGCGTGCCGTGTTCAACGCCGACAGAACGCCCGCCGCGGGGCCGGATTCAAGTAACAGGATGGGCGACTCTGCGCCGGAGGTCGCGGACGAGAAGCCTCCGCTAGAAACCATCACCCGCAAGGGAATGCCCCCCCGGATCTGTTCGATACGGGACTCAAGTTGCTGCAAATAGGCGGCTACGATCGGCTTGACATAGGCGTTGGCGGCAACCGTCGAAGTGCGCTCGAACTCCTTGATTTCCCGCACCAGGTCGGAAGACAGCGACACTGCGAGGTTCGGCAGAGCCTTCTTGAGCCTAGCCTCGATTCCTTTCTCGTGGTCCGTGTTGACGTAGGAATGAAGCAATGACACGGCGACGGATTCCACATCGAGCTTGCGGATTCCCTCAACCATGGCGTCGAGCTTCTCGTCGTCCAGTTCCACCATGATGTCGCCGCGCGCGTTAAGGCGTTCGTCGATCTCCACGCGCTTGTCAGCGTCGATCAGCGGTTTCGGCAACTCGATATCGAGATCGTAGATGTCGTAGCGCCACTCGCGGCCGATATCGAGCACATCGCGCATGCCCTTTGTGCTTACCAGCGCGGTCCTGGCTCCCTTACGTTCAATCAGGGTGTTGGTGACGAGCGTCGTGCCATGCACGACTTCTGCCAGGACCGGCGTCTCCTGCGGAACCGACTCTTCCACCTGGCGCAGCAGGTCGCGAATGACGGTTGAAACGGCCTCGCCGGGATCGGCTGGCGTGGTTGGCGACTTCGCCACCCAAATGTCGCCGGAGGGGTACAGCGTCGCAACGCCATCCGTGAATGTGCCGCCGATATCGACCGCGACACGCAAACTATTGTCGGTATTAGACTTTCTTTCCATGACGTCCATGATCTGAAAGAGAAAAACTGCGCTTGCGCGGGTGGCTAGTAGGCGACCGTGATCAGCCGCTCCTCGGTCATTTCACGCACGGCGTAGGCTGGCCCCTCGCGGCCGAAGCCGCTGTCCTTGACACCGCCAAATGGCATCACGTCGACCCTGGCGCTGGACGCCTCATTGATGTGCACGCCGCCGAACCGGAGCAGCGGCGCGACGCGAAGAGCGGTGTGCAGGTTGGAGGTGAAAAGACCTGCTGCAAGTCCGAACGAACTTGAATTCGCCTCCTCGACCGCCTCCTCGATCGTATCGAATGGAATGAGGGCGATGACGGGAGCAAAGATTTCCTCGCAAACGACCCGCATGTCCGGTAGCACCTTGTCGAGAAGGGTCGGCTCAAAGACCGCGCCGTGGCGCCGGCCACCGGCCAGGATACGCGCACCCGCGGCAACAGCTTCCCTAACCCAGCTTTCCGCCCGCTCCGCGTGCTGTAGCGTGATCATGGGACCGACCATGGTGTCCGCTGAAGCCGGATCGCCGGCCTTGAGGACCCCGATCGCCGCAACCATCCTCGGTATGAAAATGTCCAGAATCTTCCGGTCGACCAGCAGGCGTTGCACCGACGTGCAGACCTGCCCGGCCTTGCGAAAACCGGCATTGATGATCTTCGGGATCGCCTTGTCGATGTCGGCGTCATGGCAAACGATCGTGGAGGCGATGCTACCCAGTTCGAGCTGGACGCCACGCAGTCCCGCAGCCTGCTGAATCTCGCGCCCCACCTGCGTGCTGCCGGTGAAGGCGTAGAACGCGATACGCTGGTCGGCAAGCAACTGGGGGCCCACCTCCCGCCCGCGCCCATGAACCAGAGCCAGCAGTTTCGGCGGCAGGCCGGCGTCGATCAGCGCTTTGCACAGCTCCACCGCCGAAAGTGGCGTGTGGTTGGAAGGCTTTATGACGATCGAATTTCCTCCGGCCAAAGCCGGGCCAACCTTGTGCGCCAGCGTGTTCAACGGTGAGTTGAACGGCGTGATCGCACAGATGACGCCGCGCGGCACGTGAACGGTGAAGCCCAGACGATCCCTGACGCCCGCTGCAGCAAGCATCGGCACCAGTTCGCCGTTGAGCCGCTTGGCTTCTTCGGCGGACAGTTCCAGCGTCTGGACGCAGCGCCGGACTTCGTTCTCGCCGTCGGCAGGGGTGAAACCGGCCTCATCTCGCATCACTGCGACGAGGTGATCCATGCGCTCATCGACCAGGCGCGCCGTCCTCAACAGGATCCGGTAGCGGTCATAAGGTGTCAGGTCCGATTCGCGCTGGCCGGCAACAGCGCCCGCGACAGCAGCGTCGACCTGAGCCTTCGAGGCAACTGCCATTTCACCGTAGACCGCCCCGCTGTACTTGTCTGTCAGCCGCTCGACAATCTCGCCGTCGACCCATGTTCCATCTATCAGAAGCTTGGACATCGTTTCGCTCCGTCAGATCCCGACGCCAAGGCCTTGCATGAAGTTCAGGCGTATTTTGACGGGATCCCGCTCGGTAGTGCCCGCGGCCTTCTCGCCATCAATCCGGACGCCGATGAACCAGGGCCCATCGCCATCGAGCGCCTTGTCCACCAGCGCATCGAAATGCTCTTCGTCCCGCGCCCATTCACCCTGTGCGATGCCGGCCCCCTTCGCCATAGCGACAAGGTCGACACTGCTGGACGTCAGCGTCTTCTGAGAACCCGTGATCTGATAGAGCCCGTTGTCCCAGATGATGATGGCGAGGTTCTTCGGCGCGGTCGAGGCAACTGTTCCAAGCGAACCAAGCTGCATCAGGATCGACCCGTCGCCGTCGAGCGCAAAGATCTTGCGGTTCGGCTGGGCCAGCGAAACGCCGAGCGCAATGGAGGTCGCTAGTCCCATCGTCCCGAGCATGTAGAAATTCTGGGGCCGCTGGCCGCTGGCCCAAAGGTCGAAATTCGTGTTGCCGATGCCGGCCACCACCGCCTCTTCGGCATTCAGCCTGGCTACGAGGCGGCGCGTGAGAGCGCTCCGGTTCATCACCTTCACCCCATTACGACCCGATTTGTCTTCAGTCTTCGACATGGTGTCCTCTCCGCTCAGTGGGGACGCTTGGTCAGCAGGGGCGACAGGATGACGGCAGCCGGAGCCTGGGTGCTGAATGCTTGCTTGATCATCTTGTCGATGACGAATTCCACATGTGCGGTTTCCTGAATCGCGAAATGCTCGATGCCGAGGCTTTGCAAAACGGGGCGCATCGTGCGGCAGACCATCGCCTGCCCCTGCTGGAATTCACCCAGCGTGCCGCGCTCGGAAATCATCATCACGACCGGAATCTGAAACGGACAGGCGAGTGAGGCCAACGCATTGGCGATGGTGGCGAAGCCGCTGGTCTGCATCAAGGCTATGCCGCGCTGGCCGCCCATATAGGCACCAGCGATAATGCCGATAACCTCTTCCTCACGAGACGGGACCACGATGGTAAAATATGGATCGGCGTGGAGAAGCCTGATCAGTGGCGAAAGGACATTGTCCGGGACATAGGCGACCAGGCTGACGTCATTCGCCTTCAATACGCGGACAACAATTTCTGACCATGCCTCTTTATATTCAACATTACTCATGATTTCGATCCAATCACCGAATTTCAATGTATATATCCGGGCACCGAAAGCAGATTGCCTTTAGAAATCAGTTGACCGTCGCGATATGAACAGGAGTCTAAGGTCATCGATTTCGGACTACAAACAATTAATTTTTGTCTATTCACAATCAGAAGCAATAAGTGGACATCTTCTGGGCGTGTATGCGCCACGCCAAAGACAAAGCGGCCCATCCGGCATGGCGACGCCGCCGGACGGGCCTTCCTGAAACGCTACAACGCATGCAGGACAGGGCGAACGGCCCCTTCTGCAAGCAAACTGAAACCTGCGGGCAGTGGCTTGCCGGCAGGGTGGCCTCACGTCAGTTGCGTGACGATATCGACCAGCGCGGGTTTTCCTGTCGTGGCCACCACTTCGGCGGCGCGCGCGATGGCCGCGCGAACATCTTCGGGCTTGTCGATCGGCCCTTCCGCCCACCAGCCCTGCGCCCGGGCGATACTGGCGAAATCGGGCGCCGGTCCGCTGATCTCCATGCCTATATAGGCATTCTCGACCGGCCGCCCGCGCTCGATGGCGATGTGCTCCTGATGTGCCCAGTCGTTGTAGTAGGCCCGGTTGTTCACCATGATGACGAGCATCGGGATCTTGTAGTAGGCCGCCACCCACAGCGTGCCCAAATCGAACATGAGATCGCCGTCGGGTTGCAGATCGACGACCAGCCGCCCGGTGCCCTTGTGGGCGAGCGCGACACCGAGCGATATTCCGATCTGGGTCGCGGTGCCCAGGCTGTCGCCGGGATGACGGTAGTGCTTGTCGAAGTCCCAGAGCTTGCGCGCCCAGCCCCGGGAGGTGCCGGCGGTAAGCACCCAGTCATAGTTGCGTATGACTTCCCAGACCTCCGACGCAAGCCGCGACGTCGACAAGGGCTGGTCATCGGCGACTTCGGCGGCCTGCTTCTGCCAGCTGTTCCATTGCTGCTCATGCCTGGCAGCAAGCGCTTCGCGCCGCGTCTGGCGGCGCTGCTCGCTCACCGCATCGGATTCCTGCATCAGCGTCCGGCAGATTTCAACGAGCTGCGGCAACGCCGAAACGGTGTCGGCCGCAATATCCAGCTCCATCGGCATCATGCGGCCGTAGTCGTGCGACCAGCCACGGATGCCCGCAAGGCTGTAGCCCAGCGACATGCAGCGCGCGTCCTTCGACAGATGCGAGGTTACCACGCGCGTCGCCGAATCGACCGAGCTGATGGAAATCTCCGTTTCCTTGCAATCGAGGAACAGCACCAGATCCGCCTCGGACGCCACATTCGTGCCGGTCACGTTGAGTGGGTGGCGGTTCGGCATGTTCAGCCGCGCACCGGTATCGATCACGCCGGCGCCGACGATCTGCGCCAGTTCGGGGATCAGCGTGAAAGCGTCTGGATCGCGACCGGCATAGCCGGCGACGATCAGCGGCCGCTCGGCTTCCATCAGCGCTTCCGCCAGCCTCGCCAGAGCAGCCGGGTCCGCCCCCGGCGGTGTCGGCAACGCGAAGCTCGCCGGATCCGGAACAGCGATATCCTCGGTCAGTTCCTGCTCCTGAAGGTCCGCGTCGAGCGAAACATAGACAGGCCCGGCCGGCCCAACCCGGGCTATGTTCCAGGCGCGGATAAGCGATTCCGGCGTGGCGGCGACCGAACGCGGTTCGTCGTCCCACTTCACATAGTCGCGCACGGCGTTGCCCTGCACATTGGCGCTGTGGAACCAGTCGATGGCAGGACGCCGGCGCGACGTATCGGCCGGTCCTGACCCGCCGAGCAAAAGCATCGGCACCCGATCGTGAAAAGCGTAATAGATGCCCATGGTCGCCTGAAGCAGGCCCACGAGATCGTGAAGGGCCACCGCCATCGGCCTGCCGGTCACCTTGGCGTAGCCGTGAGCCACGCCGACCGCAACCTTCTCGTGCTGACAGCAGATCAGCTGCGGACCGCCACCCTGCCAGTTGACCAGGGAGTCGTGCAGCCCGCGATAGGAGGCTCCCGGATTCAGGCTGATATAGGGGATATCGAAAGACCTGATGACATCCACCATCAGGTCCGAACCATATTTCTTCCCGCTCATCGGATAAGCTCTTCGGAAATGCCGGCCGCGCGCATGACGGGCTTGACCTGCTCACGCAGGAGCCCCGCGAGGGGCAGGGTCAGGCGCGCCTGATCGCCCATCTCAAGCACGATTTGCATGTCCTTGTGCGCCCAGGGAATGCGGTGCATGTCCTTCCAGTGCTCAAGCGGCCAGTTGGTGCCGCTGGAACGCAACAGCGCGGGGATCAGCCGCTCCTTGCTCACGCCATGGCTTTCGGCGATCGACAGCGCTTCGTGGTCGGCGATGAGGGCGGCCCACAGCAGCATGTTGTTCATCGCCTTGCCGACCATGCCCGCGCCGATATCGCCGAGGTGGAACACCTCCCGGCCGCAAGGCTCCATCACCGGCCGCACCTTCTCGACCGTCTTCTCATCGCCGCCGACAAGCCACACCAGATAGGCTTCCTCAGCGCCGCGCTCCCCCTGACAGACGGGAGCATCAACAAAATCCACCCCCTTCTCGGCGCAGCGCGCCGCCAATTCCTTGGCCTGCGCCGGAGTGATGGTGCTGGCGACCACGATGATGCTGCCCGGGGCCGCGCCGTCCAGCAGGCCGTCCGGACCTGATACGGCCGCCTCGACCTCATTGAAGAAGCCTGGCATGACGAAAATGATGTCGGATACCGCAGCAAGCTCCCGGGGCGTAGCGGCGGACTTGCCCCCAATCTTCTGGACGGCCTCAATGGCCGCCGCCGCCGGATCGTAGACGGTGAGATCAAAGCCTGCACCTATAATGTGACGACACATCGGACGCCCCATTCTTCCCACGCCGACGAAACCTACCCTTGGCCTGGCAGTCATGTTCTATCTCCTTGCATGCTAATCACGTTGCCGCGCCGCAAAAGCCGGCGCTTCTCGAACGATCGGTTGTCGGCAGGCCGCTATTGCGAAACCCGCCACAGCGGGCGATCAGCCGCCCGGCAGCGGAAACACGCCTTCCGGCAGCGGCAGGTGCAGCACCAGTACGAACAGCGCATAGATCACCCCAGCTGTCCCCAATACGTAGAGCAGGCACATCAGCCAGGAAAACCTGGCGACGAAGCGCAGGTAGAGGATGGTGAAAACCGGAAGGATGACCAGCAGGCCGAATGTATAGAGACCGACGAAGAAGAGCGTCATCCAGGCGATAGCGCTTGCCCAGAGCTTCCCGCCGGAGGTGGTGAAGACGCTGTGCAACTCGTCTTCGTCTCCCTGGTCGTCATCATCGGTACCGGCGATTGCGATCTGCTTTTCATCGTCTTCAACCTGGTCGGGCGCAGGGGCGGCTTCGGAAACCAGCACCGTTTTCGGCGGCGCCATAAAATCCGACCAGATCATCGAGCCCACCTTGATGACCGACAGCACGGCGCCGGCGGCGCTGACCAACTGGGGGAAAAAGGCGGCATTGCCCGGCCAGCTCCGCGCCAGAACATAAGCTCCGACCATCACCCCCAGCAGGATGAGGGTGATCATCCAGTCGCCCGCTTCATGCCGGCTGCGCACCGATATCCGAACCTCGCTCATACCCGCACCTCCAGAGGCTGGCGACGCTTCTTCACGAAGCTCCACGCGGACTTGAAGAAAATCGCCACCA
Organism: Aquamicrobium ahrensii; assembly: GCF_040545755.1. Lineage (NCBI taxonomy): Bacteria > Pseudomonadati > Pseudomonadota > Alphaproteobacteria > Hyphomicrobiales > Phyllobacteriaceae > Aquamicrobium > Aquamicrobium ahrensii. The sequence goes on along the minus strand of NZ_JBEPMN010000015.1, from coordinate 4,456 downwards.
CAGCCACGGCGAACAGAAGAACCAGTGGCCGCTGCACCCACGACCAGCCGTAGAGCGAGGTCGACAGGAACAGATAGCGTTCGCAAAGATCACCCAGGACCAGGCCGAGCAGCATCGGTACGCGCGGCCAGTTCCACCTGAGGCACGCCACGCCGATAATGGCCGCGCCCAGCATGACCCAGACGTCGAGCAGGCGGTTGTTTTCAGCATAGGCGCCCAGCACCACCAGCACCAGCAGGAACGGCACCAGGGCCGGCCCTTCCGTGAAGGTCAGGCGCGACAATGGCCTGAGCAGCGGCAAGGCGGCCAGCACCACGATCACATTGGCGATGATGGCGATCCAGACCATGGAGAACGTCACGTCCAGATGGGTCGTCAGCATCTCCGGGCCGGGATTGATGCCGGTGATCAGGAAGGCGTTGAGCAGGATCGCCGTGCTGACGCTTCCGGGCAGGCCGAAAGCGATCATGGGCACCAGCGACGCTGCGTCCTTCGCATTGTTGTTGCCGGCTGCAGCAAGAAGCCCTTCGATGCTGCCCTTGCCGAATTCCTCCGGTGTTTTCGAAGATTGCTTGGCGTATCCATAAGCGATGAACTGGGCAACGGAGCCGCCTACGCCCGGAATAACGCCGATACCGGAACCGATGATGCCGGCCTTGGCCACGCAGCCCCAGTGGCGGAACGTGTCCATGACGCCCTGACCGACACCCGAGATTTTGCTGGCGGAGCTTTTGCCTGAAATGCTTTCCTTGCTCAGCATAAGCTGGAGGAGTTCGGGACCGCCGAAAAGGCCGATCACAATCGGCACGATGCCCAGCCCGTCCCAAAGATCGAGCTGGCCGAACGCATAGCGCGGGACGCCAGCTTGCGGATCGATGCCGACCAGCGCAATCAAAACACCGAAAGTGGCCATGATCAGGCCCTTGATCACCTGTCCGTCCGAGAGCGACGCGATGAAGGTCAGTCCAACCACCGTGAGCATGAAGAATTCAGGCGGACCGAACGCCAGGACGATAGGGCGTATGATGGGAATGGAGGCGGCAAGCACTGCGGCACCGATGACCGCACCCACGAGAGAACTCATCAGTACCGCGCCCAGCGCGCGGCCAGCTTGCCCTTTCCTTGCCATTGGGTTGCCATCGAGTACGACCGCAGCCGACGTAGCCTCGCCGGGTATGCCAAACAGGACCGACGTTATATCCCCGGTCGTCGAGGTCACCACCTTCATTCCCAGAAGGAAGGCGAACGCCTGGATCGGTTCCATACCGAAAGTGAACGGCAGCATGAGCGCCATGGTGACGGAACCGCCAAGCCCCGGCAGGATGCCCACGATGAAGCCGATCACGATTCCTATCAGCATCAGGCCGAGGGCCATGGGGCTGAGAACTTGCAAAAGGCCGGAAAGTGCGGCTTCGAGCATTGAATCTTCCTGTCCTGATCAGGGATTTGCCTTGAAGGCGCGGCTTGCGGACGGTCTTTCGCCCACAAGCCGGCAAGGTCGAACCGGTATCCGATACGCCGTTATTGACCGTAGGTCTGTTTCAGCAGGTCGACATAGACCTGCGGCGCGCCTTCCGTGACGCTGCTGATCATCTCGTCTATTTCGGCGCCGGTCAGCGGCTGGACCGGCCGGTTGAGCTTCCTGGATTCCTCCATGAGCCCCTCGCCCGCCATCGTCCTGTCGAAGGCGTCGCGCAGGCATGTCAGGCGCGCCTCATCCACTCCCGGAGGGGCAGCCAGCGCCCGCCCGGCGGCGATCACGTTGGAATGCGCCTCGACCAGCGGGAGGAATTGCGGATCGATCACTTCCGACAGCGGCTTGACGTCAGGCATGACGTCGGTTCCTTCCGTGTCGAAAACCCACAAAGGTTTGCCCGACTCGGCCTTGACGGCGACCACCGCGCCGCTGAGCGATGACGTGAAAAGATCGAGTTCGCCCCGCGCCAGCGACGTGTAGACCTCGGGCGCCCCGCTGAACCCGGTGATGATGTCGGAATTCAGATCGAAGATGATCTTGAGAAGTTCCGCCTCGACATAGTCGATGTCGCCCACGCCCGAGGATCCGATACGCACCTTGCGCTCGGCCGAAATCCTGGCGAGCGCGTCCACACCCTCGACCCCGCCCTCCGGCGATGTGGCGATAATATCGGGCTCGCCCGTTACGCGGCCGATCCACGAAAACTCGCCGCTCTTGAACCCGACGCCCTCGGCGCCGCCGACCTCGGCGGTGATCATGCCGCTGGTCGACATAAGCTGGATACGCAGGCCGTCCGGCTTGGACTTCCAGGTCTGGTTGGTTGCAAGCAGACCGCCAGCGCCGGGCTGATTGCGCACGATCATGTGAGAAACGCCGAGTTCGTCGCTCATGAATTTCGCCACCATGCGGCCATAGATATCGAAACCGCCGCCTGGCTCGAAAGGCACGACCAACTCAACGGTCTTGCCCTTGAAGAAGTCGCAGGCATTGTCTTGCGCCATCGCTTCGCCTGCCGCGGCGGTGATAACTGCCGCCAAGGGCATGGCAAGCAAGCGCCAAGTCCCCGCCTTTTTGAGGATGTCTGGTTTTTTCATTTCCATCTCCCATTGTTTTTTGGATTGCGACGCGGACGATTGAGCCGCACTCGCACCCATTTACGCCGGGGTCGAAATGATGCCCGGGCGCTTTCGAGGAACTTTATCTGCAAAGATCCATATCGCGTCCCTCACGCGACACCGATTTTGAAGCCGAAACAGCCTTTCTCACGGTTTATCGTTACTGAATCTTTCGCCGCACATCGCTGTGTGCTTGCCAACATCATCGCTCGTCATACCAGCAAGGCAAATGAATAATTCTTCTGGATTATTCATTATTACCAATATTTGCCCGGCCAAACAGATCTACACGCGCCACCTTTCTAAGGCCGGCATCCGGCGGTGAAGATGGTCAGGATTACGGCGGCGTCATACACCGGAGCAGCCTTGCAGCCACCCTCACGCATCAGCCGCCGCTGCGAGCATGGATCCGACCGTCAATTGCCGAAGGACGATTTCAAAAGCTCCATATATTCTGGCAACGGGTTTTTGGTGACGCCCGCAACCAGCGCAGCAATCTCATCGCCGCTCAGGGGCTCCACCGGACGGTTCAACTGCCTGGATTCCGCCTGCAGGCCCTCGCTCGACATGGTCCGGTCAAACGCATCGCGCAGGCACTGCAGCCGGTCCTGCGCCATTCCCGGAGGAGCAGCGAGCGCCCTCCCGCCGGCGATGACGTCAGAATGCGCTTTGACCAGCGGCAGATATTGCGTATCCACCACCTCCGATAATGGTTTGATGTCCGGCAATTCGGCAACGCCCTTGTCGCTGAAAACGAACAGGTAGTCTGCGGTGGCGGCCTTTTTCGCAACCTGAACGCCGCTAAGCGAAGCCGTAAAGAGGTCGAGTTCGTTGCGCGCCAGCGAGGTATAGACTTCCGGCGCACCGCTGAAACCGGTGATGATGTCGGCATCGAGGTCGAAGATCTCGGCAATCAACCGTGCCTCGATGTAGTTGCCCGCCCCGACACCGGTGGAACCTATACGTATCTTGCGTTCCGTGGAAAGCTTCTTCAGGCCATCAGCATCCTCGAGCGTGCTCTCCGGCGCCTTGACGATTACATCCGGCTCTCCCGTGATGCGGCCGATCCACGAGAACTCGTTGCTCTTGAATCCGACGCCCGCGGCGCCACCCAGTTCGGCCGTGATCATGCCCCCGGTGAAGGCGAGTTGGATGCGCAGGCCATCCGGCTCAGCCTTCCAGGTCTGGTTGGTGCCGAGAAGCCCCCCGGCGCCCGGTTCGTTTCGCACGATCATGTGGGCCGCACCGAGCTCGCCTGCCATGAATTTCGCGACCATTCGAGCGTAAATGTCGAACCCGCCGCCCGCCTCGAACGGCACCGACAATTCGACGGTCTTGCCCTTGAAAAAGTCACAGGCATTGTCCTGAGCCGCCACCTCTGTAGCTGCGATCGTCGCAAGCACCACCGCGCCCAGTCGCCACATGCGACGCGGAGCCGGCCATTTCCTGAAGACCTTCGACTTATCCATTCCCTGCTCTCCCATTGATCAGACCGATTGCCTTGAGACCGGTTCTACTGAATTGCAGCCGATTGCTTCCTTCCTGAAATGCCCCTCAGACATTTATCCTTGAAAGGAACCGCAATCCTCCGCCTGGAGTTGGAACAGCCCTTTGAGGGCGTGCCCGGTGACGGCTCCAACTTGCACATCTACGTGTACCCGATGGCATCATCGGCCGAAGGTCACAGCAAGAAAAATGAATAATTATTCTAGCTTATTCGTTTAGGACGATAATTGATCTGATTGCGGGAGCCCTCCGACAGGGGTTTGACGCTCTTCGTGTCCCGGTCAAAGCGCCTTTTGGAGTTCTGGCAGGATGGTGAAGAGGTCGCCGACGATGCCGTAGTCGGCGACCTGGAAGATGG
>NZ_JBEPMN010000014.1:0-95656 GCF_040545755.1 Aquamicrobium ahrensii | reverse complement strand
GCCTGGCTCGGCCCGACCGAGACAACAACGATCTCCTCGACCTTGCCCGCCTCCTTCAGCCGGATCGCCTCCTCAACCGCAATCTCGTCAAACGGATTCATCGCCATCTTAACATTGGCAAGCTCAACGCCGCTGCCGTCGGCCTTCACGCGAACCTTGACATTCGCATCAACAACCCGCTTGACGGGCACGAGAACTTTCATGTTGCACTCACCTCTCGAGATGTCATCGGGAGCGCAATAACAGCGCTTTCCCTGTCAAATTTGTCCAAAGCCGACATTCCAGCGCCAATGTACCGCTATTCGGCGACCTGTAGTGGCGGGAGGGCTTCCGCAGGCGGCCGGAACCGTAGTTTGGGCCTCCGGACCCGTCAATATGCGCAATTCAAACAAATCGGTTGAAATGCCGCAGCTCTACTGTCTTCCCCAGCGTGGAGCCGGCCTGGCTCCAGCAACGCGCGCATCATCGGCCGCAACGGGCGTCGCGCCATCGGCGACAGCTTCCGCCGGAGCAAGCAGGGGTACGCTCCGACGCTTGAAAACCAGAACCATGGCGGCGCCTGCGAGAACGCCGCCAACGTGGCAGGCCCACGAAATCTGATCTTCGGACATGCCAAGGAACATGACGAACTGCAAGGCGATCCACGCCGCCAGCGCCCACCAGGCCGGCACACGCAGCGGTATGCGGGCGAAGGCGAGTATCCAGAGCTTGTTGCGCGGATAAAGCAGGAGATAGGCGGCCACGACGCCGGCCACGGCGCCGGAGGCCCCGATCAGCGGCGCCTGCGATTCCGGCGCCACCAGCCCGTGCACGAGAGCGCCGGCCGCCGCACTCAGCAGATAGAAGGCGAGGAAGCGCAAATGCCCCATGGCGTCCTCGACATTGTCTCCAAACACCCACAGGAACAGCATGTTGCCGCCAAGGTGCAGGATATCGAGATGCAGGAATGAATAGGTGAGGTAGCTCCAGCGCTCCGGCACCACCACGAACTGCGGCGCAAGCTCGGCATGGTTGTAGACCACGGAGGGGATGAAGCCCAAGCCGAGCATGGCCGCGTTGGAAAAATCCTCCCCGCCCACAGTGGTCATGCAGTAGGCGAGGATATTGAACGCGATCAACCCGATCGTGACGTAGGGAAACCTGATGTAGTGCAGACGGTTCGTGTCATGCAGCGGAATGAACATAGGACTCCTGCAGCCGCGGATTCAGCGGTTCTTGCCCGGAACCCATAGCACATCGGCGTTTCCGTTGTCATTGACCGCCCTTGCGGCGACGAACAGCAGGTCGGACACGCGGTTGATGTAACGAACGCCTTCGGGATTGACGTGCTCGCCTTCGATCTGCGTCAGCGCCACCATCTCGCGCTCGGCCCGGCGGGCCACCGTGCGCGCCAGGTGCAGCGCCGCAGCCGCCGGCGTGCCGCCGTTCAGCACGAAGGAGCGCAAGGGCTGAAGATCCTTGTTCAGGAGATCGATGTCCTGCTCCACGCGCGCCACCTGCGATGCGATGATGCGCAATGGCTCATAATCGAGCTTCCTGCCGGTGTCGGGCGTCGACAGATCGGCCCCGAGATCGAACAGATCGTTCTGGATGCGGCCGAGCATGGCGTCGATGTCCGGACGGCAGGCTGTGGTATGGACGCGAGCCATGCCGATGCAGGCGTTCGCCTCGTCGACGGCCCCGTAAGCTTCCACCCGCTGGTCGCATTTCAGCCGCCGCTCGCCGCTGCCCAGCCCTGTCGAACCGCCGTCGCCGGTGCGGGTGTAGATCTTGTTCAGCCTGACCATGCCATGCTCCGCAAAATGCTACCTGCCGGCGAAATAGACGGCGAGAAGCAGGAAAACCAACGCCACGAATTGCAGGATGACGCGTGCCTGCATCAGCTTGTTGGACGTATTGCCCGAACCGCCGCGCATCATGTTGATGAGGCCGCGGACAAGGACCACGACCACAGCAAACATGAAGATGACGGCGATGATATTGAAGACGGTTGTCATGGGAAAGTGTCCGGTTTCTGTGTCGGGCGGTGTCGGTCAGGCCGCTTTCGAGAGAATTCGATAAAGCATGTCGGCCGGCAGCAGACGCTTCATCAGCACACCGATCCTGGCGGGCGCCGTCACCACATAATGCGGCCGGGGACTCCGCGACACAAGAGCATGTCTGAGCGCCTTGTAGACGACCTGCGGGTCGGCCCTCACCTTCTCGCCGGCGTTGCGAACCTGCGAAAGTTGAGCCCGGTAATCGTCGCGATAGTGTGAATTGCCATAGTCGACATGCTTCAGGAACCAGGTCATGCCGTTCTTGTGAATATTGGAGGTCACCGGTCCCGGCTCGATCAGCGAGACATGGATGCCGCTGCCCTCCAGCTCCTGCCGCAGCGCCAGCATCAGGCCCTCCACCGCATATTTGGAAGCGCAATAGGCCCCGCGCAAGCGAGCCGGCATCAGACCCAGAATGGACGAGCAATGCACCAGCCGGCCATGCCCCTGCGCGCGCATCGCCGGCAGCACGCGGCGGGTGAGATCGTGCCAGCCGAAGACATTGGCCTCGAACTGTTCTCGCAACGCCTCCACCGGCAGATCCTCGACCGCCCCGGCCTGCGCATGCGCGCCATTGTTGTAGAGCGCGTCCAGCCGTCCGCCAGTGCGTTCCATCACGGCCGACACCAGCGCCTCGATCGATTCCGGTTCGCGATAGTCGAGATAGAAGGCCTCGAAGCCCTCCTGCTCCAGCACCGCGATGTCTGCGGGCTTGCGCGCCGTGGCGAACACCCGCCAGCCATCGGTCTTGAGCGCCCGCGCGCAATGCGCACCGATGCCAGACGACGCCCCGGTGACGATGATGGTGGGTAACTGTGTTGCGGGACCGGCCATTCTTCCCCGGGGCTTGTCTTTCGGGGTCAACCCTTCCCATATTCGCGGCTTCGATTCAATCGTGGGACATGCCATTGCTACGCAGGATCGCAGCCGTCAAACGTGTTCTCTATGACGCGCTCGGACATTTCAACAATGACGACGGATGGGCCATGGCCAGTCATCTGGCCATCTCCGCGCTGATGGCGCTGTTCCCGTTCCTGATCTTCGCCACGACGCTGGCTTCCTTCCTCGGCGCGCAGGCCTTTGCAGACACAGCGGTGCATCTGGTCTTCGACACGTGGCCGGAGCAGATCGCCAAGCCTATCGCCAACGAGGTTCTCAACGTGCTGACCGTCCAGCGCACGGACCTGCTCACCTATGGCGTGCTTCTGGCCGCCTTTTTCGCCTCCAACGGCATCGAGGCGCTACGCACCTCTCTCAACCGCGCCTATCGGGTGTTGGAGAACCGGGGCATCATCTACCGCCGGGTGCAAAGCCTGATCTTCGTGCTGATCGGATCCGCCGTCTTCTTCGCGATAAGCGTGCTTCTCGTGTTCGCGCCTCTGCTCGCGCGCCTTGCCGAGGCGAGGTTCGAATGGATCAGCCCCTACATGGGCACCATCACCTTCTGGCGCTACACGGTCGCCGCCACGGTCATCATCGGCGGTCTTATCGCCGTGCATGTCTGGCTGCCCGCCGGCCGGCGCACCTTCCTGTCCATCCTGCCCGGCATCGCCTTCACGCTGGTCGCCTGGTTCGTCGGATCGATCGTGTTCGCCACCTATATCGACAATTTTTCATCATACGCCTCGACCTATGCAGGTCTGGCGTCGATCATGATCGCCGTGGTCTTCCTCTACATCGTCTCAGCGATCTTCATTCTCGGCGGTGAGTTGAACGCGGCCATCAACCGCTATCTGGAGGCGCGCGCCCGGGTCGGCGCCTGATATCCCCGCGAGCGGGCGGTCGCCAGCCCGACGCCGAGGGTGGTGGTCGCCATGCCGGCAATCTGCACGGGCGTCAGGCTCTCGCCGAACAGGGCCCAGGCCATCAGGGCGGTCACCGCCGGCACCAGATAGAACAGCGAGCCGACCTTCGACATCTCGCCGTCGCGGATGAGGATCATCAACAGGAAGATCGCACCGACCGACAGCACCAGAACCAGCCACGCCATGGCGAAGACGAGTTCCCCGTTGAGCATGACGGTGCGTGTTTCGAACAGCAGCGAAGCCGTCACGGCGACAGCCGCACCGCCGATATATTGCCAGAAGGTCCCGGTCACCAGATCGCCGCCCGAGCCGTGACGCTTCTGCCAGATGGTGCCGGCGCTGATGGCGAGCACCGACAGCACCGACGCTGCAAGCGTCGCAACGGTGATGCCGCTGCCGGCCACCCCGAGCTTCGGCCACAACACGGTGATCACGCCGACCAGCCCGATGCCGAGTCCCAGCCAATGCCTTGGCTGGATTTTCTCGCCAAGGAACTGCCCCGCCATAACCGCCGTGATCAGCGGCTGGAGCCCGGCCACCAGCGCCGTCAGCCCCACAGGCATCCCCTCGTAAATCGCCCAGAATACGCCGCTCAGATAAACGCCATGCATCAGCGCGCCGGCGCCGGCGACGTGCAGCGCCGTGCGGCCCGACAGCTTGCGCGCTCCCAGAAACACGATCAGCAGAGCGAAGATGATCGCCGCGAAGACGAAACGAGCGCCAAGAAAGATGAACGGTTCCGACCACGGCATGGCATAGCGCGCGCCGATGAAACCCGTCGCCCACAACACGACGAACAGCGGAGGAATGAGGCGCTTCATCGCAAACCTTTCAGCCGGTCAAGCCGGCACGCTTGCCGCACGCCTTAGCGGCGCAAGCCTTGTCAGGCAAAGAAAAACCAATGGACCATGCGTCTCACAGGCCTGCGAGACGCCTGACGTCGTCGGGCGTCTTTCCATCGCTGCGCAGCGCCGCGAGCCCCGTAGCTCTCAGGCTCTTCGACAGCTTGCGCCCATCGGGATCGAGGAGCAGGCGGTGGTGCCGATAGTGAAGCGACGGCAGGCCGAGCAATTCCTGCAGAAGCCGCTGGATGGCGGTGGCGTGATAAAGGTCCCTGCCCCGCACCACATGCGTCACGCCCTGCAAGGCGTCGTCGACCACCACCGACAGGTGATAGCTGGTCGGGATTTCGCGCCGCGCCAGGATGACGTCGCCCCAGGCTTCAGGATCGGCATCGACAGCGCCGACCTGCGTAAGGCCGTCATCCTGATATTCCCGCCATGACAGAGGTCGCCCGACCCGCGCCAGCGCCCCTCCCACATCCAGCCGCCACGCGAAGGGCTGGCCGGCTTCCATCCGCCGCCGCCTTTCCCTGCCGCCGAGCATCCTGTCGAGGCCCGGGTATAGCGGCGCGCCATCCGGGTCGCGCGGCCAGTTGCGACCGCCTTCCGGCTGCGCGGCGATGTGCGCCCTGATCTCGCCCCGGCTCATGAAGGCCGGATAGACGAGTTCCTCCCGGACAAGGCGCGCCAAAGCCTGTTCATATTCGCTGAAATGTTCGGACTGACGCCGGACGGGCTCCTCCCACGCAATGCCGAGCCAGCGCAGATCCGCACGGATGCTGGCCTCATATTCAGGCGTGCAGCGTGTCAGGTCGATGTCCTCGATGCGCAAAAGCAGCCGGCCGTCTTGGATCTTCGCCAGATCCCTGTTGAGCAGTGCCGAAAAGGCGTGGCCCAGATGCAGTTCGCCATTGGGGCTCGGCGCGAAGCGGAATGTCGGTCCTGTCATCCTGTGGCGGCAATCGGGTTGTTCGGCTCTTGCGGCGATTGCTACTCTCGGCCATCAACAGACACAAGCCATCCTCGCCGGAGGCGCATCAACGGCATCCTATGCAACGCATCGAAACGAGTGACCATATCGCGCTTGGCCTTGAGGCGCTTTGCGTTCTCGATCACCGGCTCGCGGCCGTTCGGGCGGCGGCGGGCGAGGTTCCGCTACGTCTGTCGGAACCCGGTTTCGCCAGCCTCGCCTCCATCCTCGTATCCCAGCAGGTGTCGCGCGCCAGCGCCGACGCGATATATGGCCGGCTGACCACGCTGCTCGATCCGCTCACGCCGCAGGCCGTTCTGGAGGCGCACGAAAGCGTTTTCCGCACGGCCGGCTTGTCGCGCCCCAAACAGCGCGGCCTGCTCGCAGCCGCACAGGCCGTGGCGGAAGGGCTCGACCTCCACGGCCTGTGCCTGCTCGATGCGGGCGAAGCGCATGGGCGGCTCACCGCCATTCCCGGCGTCGGCACATGGACCGCGGACTGCTATCTGCTTTTCGCCGCCGGCCATCCCGACATTTTTCCCGCCCGCGATGTCGCCCTGCAAACCGCTGTCGGCCATGCGCTGGCCATCGACCCGCGCCCCGGCGAAAAGGCGCTTCTCGGGCTGGCCGAATCATGGCGCCCATGGCGGGGCGTCGCTGCACGCCTGTTCTGGGCCTACTATCGCGAATTGCGGGGCCGTGAGGCCGCCCCATCAGCCTGAGAGTGCAAAAAACCGCTTCAAACACGCATGTTTGAGGGGTTTGCGAACGCATAATCCGCTTCACATGACTGTCATGGGAGGCGTACACTATCCGCGACATCCAAAGCATGGACAGGGCAAAGGAGGTTGGACAGGTGACGGTCGCCGTATCTCCGGATGGGCTTCCCGCACTGGTGCTGAACGCGGATTATCGCCCGCTCAGCTACTATCCCCTGTCGCTGTGGTCGTGGCAGGACGCCATCAAGGCCGTGTTCCTGGATCGCGTCAACATCGTCGCCGAGTATGAGCAGGCCATTTCATCGCCCAGTTTCTCGATGAAGCTGCCCAGCGTGGTGAGCCTCAAGACCTACGTGAAGCCGTCGCGCTATCCGGCCTTCACCCGCTTCAACGTGTTCCTGCGCGACCGTTTTCGTTGCCAGTATTGCAACACGGCCGAAGATCTTACTTTCGACCACGTCATCCCACGTCGTTGTGGCGGCACGACGACGTGGGAGAACATAGTCGCCGCCTGCTCCCCCTGTAACCTGCGCAAAGGGGGAATGCTGCCTTCGCAAGCCAGAATGTGGCCGCAGCAGAAGCCCTACCGCCCCACCGTCCAGGACCTTCACAACAACGGCCGACTCTTTCCGCCCAACCATCTGCACGAAAGCTGGATGGACTTTCTCTACTGGGATGTCGAACTGGAGCCTTGATGGGCAAGACGGGCGGCAAGCCCGATCTAGACCTCTTCGCCGAAACGATTGGAGATCAGGTCCGCCAGCGCATCGAGCGCGGGACCCGCTTCGGGACCTCTGGCAATCACGCGCACCGAACAGCCGGGGCTCGCCGCCAGCATCATCAGGCCCATGATCGAGGTGCCGCCGACGCGCATGCCGTCCTTCTCAACGGCGATCTCGGCGTCGAAGCCGCTGACCATCTGCACGAATTTGGCCGAGGCGCGGGCATGCAGGCCGCGCTGGTTGACGATTTCGACGTCACGCGCGAGCTCTTCCCTATTATCCAGACCCGTGCTCATTTGCTGGCCAGAAGCTGGCTTGCGACATTGATGTATTTGCGGCCGGCGGCCTGAGCCTCCTCCAGCGCAGCATCCATGTCGTCGTTCTTGCGCACGCTCGACAGCTTGATCAGCATCGGCAGGTTCATGCCGGCGATCACCTCGGTGCGCCCGGCCTCCATGACCGAAATGGCGAGATTGGAGGGCGTGCCGCCAAACATGTCGGTAAGCACGATCACACCGGTTCCGGTGTCCACGTCGGCCACCGCCTCGACGATATCGCGGCGACGCTGCTCCATATCGTCATCGGCGCCTATCGACACCGTCGCGACATGGTCCTGAGGACCGACCACATGTTCCAGTGCATAGCGGAACTCTTCGGCCAGTCGACCGTGCGTGACGAGCACGAGTCCGATCATCGTTGGATGGCTCCCGTCATGGCCCCTTCACAAGCGCTTTTTATACTCGCCACCCCGGCGGCATGGGTGCGCTATCTTGTCGAGACGCGGCGCGTTGACAAGCCCTAAAGTGCGCCGTGGCGGACCATTTTGCCGCAGCGCAGCATCAAACTGCATCAAATGGCGGCATTTTCAACCAGCATATAAGCATTCCGGAGGCGGAAATCACGTTTCGGGCGGGCAAATCGATCCGTTGGATCGCGCAGCCGGCAATCACCTCGCTGGCCTCTTCCTGCACCCGCATCAGCCTGTCTTCGGGGACAAGACGGGCGACGAGGTCGATCACGGCGGCGGTTTCCACCCGTAGCGCGCGCGGGCCAAGGCCCCGCACCTCGACCAGACCGGAGATCGGAGGCGGCGCATGGCACACCAGCCGCCCGGCCTTGTCGTTCACGAAAAGCTGATCGTCGGCGACCAGCCGCGCGAAGCGTCCTTGCCGGCTGAAGCGTTCGATCAGGGCCAGCGCCAGGGTGCTTTTTCCGGAGCCGGACGGACCGGTGATGAGGACGCCGCGATCCCCCAGCACAACCGCCGTACCATGGACATTGGCAGGCGCGGGCGTGTGCCAAGCGGTCACGGTTCGACCGGCAGGGTGATGGTGAAGCGCGCCCCCCTCACCTCGCCCGGCTTGGCGCCGGGAACGTTCCCCGCCGTCAGCGTCCCGCCATGCGCCTCGATGATCTGGCGACTGATCGACAGGCCGAGGCCCGAATTCTGGCCGAACGCCTCGCTCGACGGACGATCGGTGTAGAAGCGCTCGAAAATGCGCTCGAACGCATCGGCGCGAATGCCCGGCCCATTGTCATCGATGGTGATGATGTTCGAATTGCCGGCCCGCTCCAGAGATATGGAGATGACGCCATGTTCATCCGGCACGAAGGAACGTGCATTCTCGATCAGGTTGGTGATCACCTGGCCCAGCCGCAACTCATGGCCGCTGACGCGATAACCTTTCGCGCCCTGCGGCAGCCCGGCGACGTGAAGCTGGATGTCGACCGGCTTCTTGTGGCGGGAAGCCTCGCGCGACACCGCGACGAGATCGGTGATGAACTTCTTCAGGTCCACGCTGCCCGCATCCTCGCGGGCGAGTTCGGCGTCGAGGCGGGAAGCATCGGAGATATCGGTTATCAGCCGGTCGAGACGGCGCACGTCATGCTGGATCACTTCCAGCAGCCGCTCGCGCGACGCCTCGCTCCTGGCCAGCGGCAGCGTCTCCACCGCGCTGCGCAACGAGGTCAGCGGGTTCTTCAGTTCGTGGCTGACGTCGGCGGCGAAACTTTCAATGGCTTCGATGCGCGCATAAAGCGCGTTGGTCATGTCGCGCACCGCTACCGAGAGATTGCCGATCTCGTCCTGACGGTCGGAGAAATCGGGAATCTCCTCGCGGTTCTTGACGCCGCGCCGCACGCGAACCGCCGCCGCCGCCAGCCGGCGCAGGGGATTGGCGATGGTGGAGGCCAGAAGCAGCGACATCAGCGCCGTGACCATCGCAGCGATGGCGAACACGCGCAGGATCGCCTTGCGCTCGGCCGCGACGATCTTGTCGATATCGCCTTCCGTGGACAGCATCAGCACGCCCAGCACGGCGCGGAAGCGCTGGATCGGAACGGCGACCGACACCACCTGCTCACCCTTCTCGGAAATACGCACGATGGTTGAGGGGCTTCCGGTCAAAGCCTTCATCACCTCGGGATAAGCCGCCCCGTTGCCGCCCGGCTGCTCATGGTAGACCGGCAGGTCGCGGTTGCGGAACAGGTCGAAGACGAACTTCTCCGCCCGCTCCAGGATATTCGGCTCGTCTTCATCCACCGGCGGCAGGTCGTAGCGCAGAATCTGGCCGCGCGAATAGAGCCGGCGCGAATCGAGCAACAGCACGGTGTCTCGGTCGTAGACGCGGGCGCGGACCTTGGTGGGCGAGATCAGCCGGCGCAGCAGGGGGGCGACACGCTCCGGATTGATCGGGAAATCGAGATTGTCGAGCTGGTCGGAGCCCGGCGCGAGGCTCTCGCCCGCCTGTAGCTCCAGCAGTTTCTCGGGATCGATGCTGATCGAATCGGTCTCGATCGTGGCCGAAGAGGCGATGGCCCCGGCGATGATCTCGCCCTGCGTCATCAGGCTTTCAACGCGCGCGTCGATGAGACCGTCGCGGAAGGTGTTGAGGTAGAGGATACCCGTCACCATGACGGCGAGGCCCGCCAGATTGACGAACAGGATGCGCCTTGTGAGGCTTGAGAAAAAGTGGTGGCCGAGAAAGCGGCGGATCGGCACCGTCACCCGCGACAGAACCGAAAGACGACGGGCCGGCCGCCTTGCTGTGCCGGCCGTCTTCTTCAGTTGTACTTCCATGGCCATGGCCCTGCGGCCCCCATTGCGGTGTTACGCTTCCTTGAAGCGGTAGCCGACACCGTACAGCGTCTCGATCATGTCGAAGTCGTCGTCCACCGCCTTGAACTTCTTGCGCAGCCGCTTGATGTGGCTGTCGATGGTCCGGTCGTCCACATAGACCTGCTCATCATAAGCCGAATCCATCAGCGCGTCGCGGCTCTTGACGACGCCGGGCCGTTGCGCCAGCGAGTGCAGGATGAGGAACTCGGTCACGGTCAGCGTCACCGGCTGCCCCTTCCAGGTGCAGGTGTGACGCTCCTGATCCATGACAAGCTGGCCGCGTTCCAGCGAGCGGGTCTGCTGGTTGGGAGATTTCGCGGCGGTTTCGCGCGCGCCGGCGCGGCGCAGCACGGCCTTGACGCGTTCGACGAGCAGCCGCTGCGAGAACGGTTTGCGGATGAAGTCGTCGGCGCCCATCTTGAGGCCGAACAGCTCATCGATCTCGTCGTCCTTCGAAGTCAGGAAAATGACGGGCAGATCGGTTTTCTGGCGCAGGCGGCGCAGCAGCTCCATGCCGTCCATGCGCGGCATCTTGATGTCCAGAATGGCGAGGTTCGGCGGACGGGCGGCGAGCCCCTCCAGCGCCGAAGCGCCGTCCGTATAAGTCTCGACCCGGTAGCCCTCGGATTCCAGGGCGATGGAAACCGAGGTCAGGATGTTGCGGTCGTCGTCGACAAGCGCGATCGTTGCCATTTCGAGCGGCTCCCTCATGGGCGGCTGTCCCTTCTCAAAGCAGAAGGGCTTGTGCAGGACAAATTAGGTACAAAATGTGGCGCGTTCATTCAACCACGCCGTGCCGCCATTCAGGTTTGCAGCCGGCAAAAATCGGTACAGGCCGCCCACACCCTGGCGCACCGTTACGGTTTTACACATATCTAAACGATTTAAACAACTTTCAAAATTTTTAAATCGATTAATTATTTGATATTATTTGGATTTTCTGTTTCTGAGCGGGAAAGGCCTCGGTGGTGGCGGCCTTATGCTCTTCGCATCTGCGTATATTGAAAGGACTTCCATGTCGGAAATCGGCAAACGCAATCCTGTACTCGGGCTCGATGCGCTCGGCCTTCGCACCTCCGGAAAGGTGCATTACAATCTCGGCCCGGCCGAGCTTTGCGAGGAGGCGGTCCGCCGCGGCGAGGCCCGCCTCACCGCGCATGGCGCGCTGCTTGCGGATACCGGGCAGTACACGGGCCGCTCGCCCAGGGACAAGTTCGTCGTTCGTGACGAAAGCACGGAAGCTGAAGTCTGGTGGGACAACAACAACCCCATGACGCGGGCGCAGTTCGATGCGCTCTACGCCGATTTCCTGAAGCACGCGGCCGGCAAGGACCTGTTCGTGCAGGATCTGATCGGCGGCGCCGACCGTTCGCTTTCCCTGCCGACCCGCGTCGTCACCGAGTTCGCATGGCACTCGCTGTTCATCCGCAATCTGCTGATCCGCCTCACCGATGAGGAAATCGCCGATTTCGTGCCGGAAATGACAATCATCGACCTGCCCTCCTTCCGCGCCGACAACGCTCGACACGGCGGCCGCAGCGAGACCCTGATCGCCGTCGACCTGGCCCGCAAGATCGTGCTGATCGGCGGCACGCAATATGCAGGCGAGATGAAGAAGTCGGTGTTTACGGCTCTCAACTACATCCTGCCCGCCAAGGGCGTCATGCCGATGCACTGCTCGGCCAATGAAGGACCGGACGGCGACGCGGCCGTGTTCTTCGGCCTTTCCGGCACTGGCAAGACCACGCTTTCGGCCGATCCCAGCCGCACTCTCATCGGCGACGACGAGCACGGCTGGGGCCCGGACGGCATCTTCAACTTCGAGGGCGGCTGCTACGCCAAGACCATCCGTCTCTCGGCCGAGGCCGAGCCGGAAATCTTCGCCACCACCCGCCGCTTCGGCACGGTGCTGGAAAACGTCGTCCTCGACGACAAGCGCGTGCCCGACTTCGACGACGGTTCGCGCACCGAGAACACGCGCTGCGCCTATCCGCTCGATTTCATCCCGAACGCCAGCACGACCGGGCGCGCCAGCCATCCGAAGAACATCATCATGCTGACGGCCGACGCCTTCGGCGTCATGCCGCCGATTGCGAAACTGACGCCTGCGCAGGCCATGTATCACTTCCTGTCTGGCTACACCGCCAAGGTGGCCGGGACCGAGCGTGGCGTCACCGAGCCGGAAGCGACCTTCTCCACCTGCTTCGGCGCGCCGTTCATGCCGCGCCATCCATCGGAATACGGTAACCTGCTGCGCGAGCTGATCGCCGGGCACGGCGTCGATTGCTGGCTGGTCAACACCGGCTGGACCGGCGGCGCTTATGGCGTGGGCCACCGCATGCCGATCAGGGCGACCCGCGCCCTGCTGACCGCCGCCCTCGACGGCTCGCTGAAGCAGGTCGCGTTCCGCACCGACCCGAATTTCGGCTTCGAGGTGCCGGTCTCGGCGCCTGGCGTCGACCAGTCGATCCTCGATCCGCGCTCGACCTGGGCCGACAAGGAAGGTTACGACAGGCAGGCCGCCAGGCTGGTCGGCATGTTCATCGAGAACTTCGGCAAGTTCGAGAGCCATGTCGACGCCACGGTCAGGAGCGCCGCTCCGCGCGTGCAGGAAGCGGCGGAGTAAGGCTTCGACAATCCCGATACGGAAAGGCCCGGTTTCGATCGGGCCTTTTCTTTTCGTTCATCAGACCGCATGACTGCGTCATGGGCACAGAGGACAACATCGTCATCGGCTGGGAAGCCGTCATCCATCCCGACGAACTTGAGGAAGTGTTCATCCGCGCCTCGGGACCGGGCGGCCAGAACGTCAACAAGGTGGCCACCGCCGTTCAGTTGCGGTTCGACGCCGCCAATGCGCGCGGCCTGTCGCAGCGCGTGCGGGAGCGCACGATAAAGCTCGCAGGCCAGCGCGCCACAAAGGACGGCGTGATCGTCATCGAGGCGGCGCGCTTCCGCACACAGGAGCAGAACCGCGCCGACGCCCGCCAGCGGCTGGTGGCGCTGATCGCCAAAGCGGCGGAGCCGCCGCCCCCGCCACGCAAGAAGACCCGGCCCACCAAAGGCTCCGTCGAGCGCCGGCTGAAGGCCAAGGCAGGGCGCGCCGTGGTGAAGAAATTGCGCGGCAGGGTCGACAGCGATTGACAATGCCGCGTTGTCCTCCATTTTCCTTCATCAGAGCGCCATGCGTCCTGTCGGGCGCACAAAGGACGCTCCGACATTTTGGTTGAGTATCGGAGCAATCCGAAAAACCGCGGATAGTGTTCGGCCCGACGCTCTGACTGCGAAGACATTGTTGGTTTAATAAAAGGAGACCTCCATGGGTATTTTCGACTTCGTAAAGAATGTCGGCGCCAAGCTTGGCTTCGGCGACGATGAAACGCCTGACGCGGAGGCGCTGAAGAAGGAGCTCGATTCGCACAAGCTCGGCACTGATGGCGTCAAGATCGAGGTCAACGGCGACACGGCGGTTCTGAAGGGCGAAGTCGCGGACCAGTCCGCACTCGAAAAGGCTATCATCGCAGTCGGCAATACGTTGGGCGTCTCCAAGGTGCAGGCCGACGAGCTGACGGTCTCGACGCCGGACGCGACGGTCAAGGAAGCCGTGTTCTACACCGTCAAGAAGGGCGACAATCTTTCCAAGATCGCCGAGGCCCATTACGGCAAGGGCAAGGCTTCGAAATACACCGTCATCTTTGAAGCCAACAAGCCGATGCTGACGCACCCCGACAAGATCTATCCCGGCCAGGTGCTGCGCATTCCCGATCTCGAAGGCTGAAATCTGAGCGTTTCCTGAAGGAGCGGCGGCTTTCGGGTCGCCGTTCTGCTTTTGGGGTCGCATAAAGACGAGGTCAGGATCGGGCCATGTCACCACTGCCGGAAGGCGTACGCCATTTTCCGCTTTATCTGTCGCCGCAACAGCAGGCGGCGCTTGTCGAGAAAATCCGGCAGGCGGTGCAGGCCGCTCCGCTTTTCGTGCCCGCCATGCCGCGCACCGGCAAGGAAATGAGCGTACGCATGACCAATTGCGGCGAGCTTGGCTGGGTCACCGACAAGGAACGCGGCTACCGCTACCAACCCACCCATCCGGCAACCGGCGCGCCATGGCCGCCGATCCCCGAAATACTGCTTTCGATCTGGCGCGACGTTTCCGGCCATGAAAAGCCGCCGCAGGCCTGTCTCGTCAATTTCTACGACGAGAACGCCCGGATGAGCCTGCATCAGGATCGCGACGAGCAGGATTTTTCCGCGCCTGTCGTGTCTGTGTCACTGGGGGACGATTGCCGCTTCCGCATCGGGGCCACGGAGCGGAACGGGCCGACCGTTTCGCTGCGGCTGGCGAGCGGCGACGTTCTCGTGCTGGGCGGACAAAGCCGCCTTGCCTATCATGGCGTCGATCGCATCTACCCGCAGACCTCGCCGCTTCTGAAGAACGGCGGCCGCATCAACCTGACCCTGCGGCGCGTGACGGCCTGAGCGTTGCGCCTACAGCTTGCGAAGCGCCACTTCCTCGATCAGGTGGTCGGCTCCCTTGCGCAGGATGAGATCGGCGCGCGGCCGTGTGGGCAGGATATTTTCGCGCAGGTTCTTCAGGTTGATGTTCATCCAAAGACCCTCGGCGATAGCCTGAGCGGCGTCTTCCGAAAGCTGCGAATAACGGTGGAAGAAGGAATCCGGATTGCGGAAAGCCGTATCGCGCAGCCGCATGAAGCGAGCGATGTACCAGTCGTGGATCAGCTTCTCATCGGCGTCGATGTAGATGGAGAAGTCGAAGAAATCCGAGAGGAACGGCACGAACTTGCCGTCCGGCGGCAGGCGGCGCGGCTGCAGGACGTTGAGTCCCTCGAAGATCAGGATGTCGGGCCGGTCGATCGTGATGAAGGTGTCGGGAATGACGTCATAGGTCAGGTGCGAATAGACCGGAGCCTTGACGTCCTTCTCGCCTGACTTGATCGCCGACAGGAAACGCAGCAGCGCGCCTACGTCGTAGCTTTCGGGAAAGCCCTTGCGCTCCATCAGGTTCTCGCGGCGCAACATCTCGTTGGGCAGCAGGAAGCCGTCTGTCGTGATGAGATCGACCTTGGGGGTGGAGGGCCAGCGGGCAAGAAGATCCTTCAGCACGCGTGCGGTGGTCGATTTGCCGACCGCGACCGAACCGGCGATGCCGATGATGAAGGGGGTCTTGGCCGCGCTCTTGCCGTTGAAGAACACGCGCCGCTGCGCGGCCAGAAGCTGCATCGCCTCCACATGTGCGGAAAGCAGCCGCGACATCGACAGGTAAATACGGCGCACCTCGTCCAGATCCACCGGATCGTTGAGCGAGCGCAGCCGGTTGATTTCGTCCCCCGTGAGGGTCAGTGGCGTATCGGCCCTGAATTTCGACCATTCTTGCGCCGAAAAGAACAGGTAAGGGGAATATTGTGCGGTCGGCGCAAGCTGATCCATCGCGTCTCCTGCCTCGGCTTCGGGCGTCAGCCCGGCTGGCTGCGGGATGCCTTTTCGGCGACACCCGACCGGCCTGTGCGCTGCTCGAGCTCGCCGAGCACGTCCTCCAGCGAGACACCCGCGATCGCGAGCACGACAAGCCAATGATAAAGAAGATCCGCACTTTCCGAAATGACGGCTTTCGTATCGCCCTTGACCGCGGCGATGACCGTTTCGACAGCCTCTTCACCCAGCTTCTGGGCGGCCTTGTCCATACCTGTGGCGAACAGCTTTGCAGTCCAGGAATCGGGATCGCCCGAGCGCGCCCGCTCGCGGATCGTTGCTTCCAGGTCGGAGAGCGAGAAACTGGCCATGCCGCCGTTTAGTGCCGATCAGGGCCGGAGTCGAGTCGAACCTCGATGCCCGCCGCCGCCATATGCGCCTTCGCCTCGGCGATGGAATAGGTGCCGAAATGGAAGATCGAGGCTGCAAGCACCGCCGTCGCATGGCCGTCGCGTATGCCTTCGACCATATGGTCGAGATTGCCGACGCCGCCGGAAGCGATGACCGGCGCACGCACCGCATCCGCCACGGCGCGCGTCAGAGCGATGTCGTAGCCTGCCTTGGTGCCGTCGCGATCCATCGAGGTGAGCAGGATCTCGCCGGCCCCGAGATCCACCACCCTTTGCGCGAACGCGATTGCGTCTATGCCGGTCTTCTCACGGCCGCCATGGGTGAAGATTTCCCAGCGATCCGCCTCGCCCGCGCCGCTCACCTTCTTGGCGTCGATGGCCACGACGATACACTGGTTGCCGAACTTGTCGGCGGCTTCCGCCACGAAATCCGGGTTCTTCACCGCCGCCGTGTTGATCGACACCTTGTCAGCCCCGGCCAGCAGCAGCTTGCGGATATCGGCCACCTGCCGCACGCCGCCGCCCACCGTCAGCGGCATGAAGCAGTGTTCGGCAGTGCGCGCCACCACGTCGAAAATGGTCTCGCGGTTGTTAGAGGAAGCGGTGATGTCGAGGAAGCAAAGCTCGTCCGCGCCGGCGGCGTCATAGGCACGCGCGGCTTCGACCGGATCGCCGGCATCGACCAGATCGACAAAATTGACGCCTTTGACCACACGGCCGTCCTTGACGTCGAGGCAGGGGATGACACGGGCCTTGAGGGTCATGCGCAAACGTCCTTGTCCATCAGATTCGCTCAAGCGCCGCGAGCAGATCGGTAAGCAGATGCCCGGCCACCGGGGGCACATCCCCCTGCGGGTCGAAAGCCGGATCATAAGCCGAAAGCGTCACGCCGGTGATCGGCATGGAACGGGCGATGGCGCACACGATTCGTCCCAGTTCCTCCGGCCCCGGCCCGCCGGGAGTCGTGTAGCGGTTGACCTGCAATATGTCGGGATCGATCACGTCCAGATCTATGTGGAGATGTGTGCGCACCGCGCCAGCCGCCTGCAACCTGCCCGCCTGCTCCGCCGCGCTCGCGCAACTGGCGCGCAGCACCGGCAACCCGTCGAGCAGCTTGCGCTCGTCGTCGTCGAGGTCGCGCGCATCGACCAGCAGGCAACGGGCCGGGTCGACCTCCCGGAAGCCGGGAATCGTGTGTGCGATCGGCTCCCAGCACAAGCCAAGCACGGTCGCCAGCGCCATACCGTCGAGAAAGCCGTGAACGGAGGTTTCCGGCGTGTTGATGTCGCCATGCTGATCGAACCAGATGATGGAATCGGCCTGTTCACCCGCCACCGCGCCGACCGTGGTGAGGCAATTGCCCGACAGCACGACCGGGAAACGGCCATCCTCCAGCGCGGCGTCCACCCTTGCCGCGACTTCACGGCAGACGGCAAAGCCCGTCGCGATCTCACGCGGCTGGTCGCCGCCGACCTTGCCGATGTCCGCGACATCGACATCGTGGCCCGCCAGCGTCAGCGCCTCGACCAGCCCCCCCGTGATCAGCGCCTCCGGGCCCAGGCCGAAACCGGACTGGTAATGGCCGCTGTCATAAGGCGCCAGGATGACCGCGAGCTTCATTGCACGGCCCGGCCCGCGCGCGCCTCGCGCAATATGGAAAGCGCCTCGGCCGGATCGATGCGCCCGTCATAGAGCGCGCGACCGGAAATCGCTCCTTCAAGCTTTGCCGCGTCGGGCATGGTCATGCGCACGATATCGGCGATGGAAGCGAGCCCGCCGGACGCGATCACCGGGATCGACACCGCCTCGGCCAGATCGATGGTCGAGTTCCAGTTGATGCCGGCCAGAACGCCGTCACGGTCGATGTCGGTGTAGATGATGGCCGCCACGCCCGCCCCCTCGAACTTCTTCGCCAGTTCGATGACTCCGAGTTCGGAAGCTTCCGCCCAGCCCTCGACCGCCACCTTGCCGCCGCGCGCATCGATGCCGACCGCGATCCTGCCGGGGAACGCCTTGCAGGCTTGCTTCACCAGTTCAGGCTCGCGCACCGCGACCGTGCCGAGGATGACGCGGGCCAGCCCCTTGTCCAGCCAGCTTTCGATATGCGCTATGCTGCGAATGCCGCCGCCGAGCTGCACCGGATTCTTCGTCGCCTTGAGGATCGCCTCGACGGCCGCGCCGTTGACGCTCTGCCCCTCGAAAGCGCCGTTGAGATCGACGACATGCAGCCACTCGAACCCCTGCGCCTCGAAGGCGCGCGCCTGCGCGGCGGGATCGTCATTGTAGACGGTCGCCTGATCCATGTCGCCGAGCCGGAGGCGCACGCACTGGCCGTCCTTGAGGTCGATGGCGGGGAAAAGGATCATGGCTTCCACCTCAGGAAGTTGGCGATGAGGGCGAGACCCAGCGTCTGGCTTTTTTCGGGATGGAACTGGGTGCCAACGAGATTGTCGCGCGCCACGGCGGCCGTCACCGGCCCGCCATAGTCGGCCACGGCGATAACCTGCTCCGGCTTGTGCGCATCCAGATGGTAGGAATGGACGAAATAGGCGTGCAGCCCGTCCGGGCCGGTCGGGATTCCGGCAAAAACCGGATGATCGCGCGTCACCTCGATCGTATTCCAGCCGATCTGCGGAATTTTCAGCGAAGGATCGGACGGCGTAATTTCCTTCACATCCCCGGCGATCCAGCCGAAGCCTTGCGTGACCGTCTTTTCCAGCCCCCGTCCGGACATGAGCTGCATGCCGACGCAGATGCCCAGAAACGGCTTGCCACGGACAATGGCGGTTTCCTGCACCGCCTCCCACATGCCGTCAACGGCGCGCAAGCCGGCGGCGCAATCGGCATAGGCCCCGACGCCCGGCAGCACGATGCGGTCGGCGCTGCGCACGCGCTCCGCATCCGCCGTCAGCTCGATGTCCGCCACAATACCGTTGTCACGCGCCGCGCGCTCGAAGGCCCTGGTCGCCGAGCGCAGATTGCCCGACCCGTAATCGATGATGGCTACGCGCATGTCAGTGTCTGCCGTATGGGATAAGGCCGAGCGAAGGCGCAGGCCGTGCCGGACGCCGCCCCGCTGTTTCCGCGGGAACGATGGCGACAGCCGGTTCCGGCTCATCAGGTTCGGCGGCCGCCTCATGCGCGTAGCGCATATAAGCCTCGTCGGCGTCACCGCCTTCGACCACGCCCCATTGCCGGTAGCCGCGCCGACGGAGCGCAGCAACGCGCATCGCCTGCCCTTCCAGCCCGACATAGATGGAGACGAGCAGCCCCAGCAGCGATCCGGCGAAACCCATGCCGGCCATTTCACCGAAACCGGAAAAAGCGCCCATAAGCAGGATGGCGACGATGGCCTCCGCCCACAGTCGATGCCACAACAGCCACAGCGGCGGTACCAGGAACGCCGGCCACGAGAAGCCGTCGCGCACAAATACGGCCTGTTCGGCTCTGGCTTGCGGGCTGCCGGAAGGCGGCAGCATCACGACATGGCTGGCCATCGCTACCCCTTCAGCGATCCCTTGGTTGAGGGAATGGCGTCCGGCTGGCGCGGATCGGGTTCCGTCGCCATGCGCAACGCCCGCGCCACCGCCTTGAAGCAGGTTTCGGCGATGTGATGGTTGTTCGCGCCGTAATGGTTGGTGACGTGCAGCGTGATGCCGGCATGCTGCGACAGCGCCTGAAAGAATTCACGCACCAGTTCGGTGTCGAACGTGCCGATCTTGGGCGCGGAAAATTCGACGTTCCAGACGAGAAACGGGCGGCCGGAAACATCGACGGCGGCCCCCGTCAGCGTCTCGTCCATGGCGAGGTCGATCGAGGCGTAACGCATGATGCCGCGCCGCTCGCCCAGCGCCTTCGCCAATGCCTGTCCGATGACGATGCCGGTGTCCTCCACCGTATGGTGATCGTCGATATGCAGGTCGCCCTTGGCGCGCACCGCCATGTCGATCAGCGAATGGCGCGACAGCTGGTCCAGCATATGGTCGAAGAAGCCGACACCGGTGGAAATGTCGGATTTGCCGGCGCCGTCGACATGCAGCGAAACCGTGATCTCGGTCTCCTTCGTCTTGCGGCTGACTTCGGCTGAACGTTCGACCATGGGACCTCTTCCCTTTTCCTCAAGGGCAAACTTGGAAAACGCATGCCTTCTAGCAGCATGAGTGGGCGATTGCCAGTTGCCAAAGCGGCGTTTGCAATCGGGCGGCGGCGACATAAATATGCAGCAAACATCTCGTCATGCGCCGTTCGCTTGATACAAGGCCGGCGCGATATCGGAGCATCACATGTCGAATGAACTGACCATGCACGCCACGACCATCATCACCGTGCGCAAGGGTGGCAAGGTGGTCATCGCCGGCGACGGACAGGTGAGCCTTGGCCAGACCATCATGAAGGGCAACGCAAAAAAAGTTCGCCGCATCGGCAAGGGCGGCAACGTCATCGCCGGTTTCGCCGGCGCCACCGCCGACGCCTTCACCCTCATGGAACGGTTGGAAGCCAAGCTCGAACAATATCCGGACCAACTCACCCGCGCCTGCGTCGAACTGGCCAAGGACTGGCGCACCGACCGCTATCTGCGCCGGCTGGAAGCCATGATGCTGGTGGCCGACAAGAGCGTGTCGCTGGCGCTGACCGGCACCGGCGACGTGCTGGAACCGGAACACGGCGTCATGGCCATCGGCTCCGGCGGCAACTATGCGCTGGCCGCCGCCCGCGCGCTGATGGACACCGACAAGAACGCCGAGGAAATCGCCCGCAAGGCGATGGAGATCGCCGCCGATATCTGTGTCTACACCAACCACAGTTTCGTGGTGGAAACTCTCGATGAGGCCTGATGACGAGGATGCCTACGGCTTTCGCCCGCTGACCCGCGCCGACCTGCCGCTTCTGGCGCGGTGGCTGGCCGAGCCACACGTCGCCCGATGGTGGGGAGAAAGGGACCGGGAGCTCGAAAGCATCGCCAGCCATATCGACAGCATTGCAGTCGAGCCTTTCATCATCGAGCTCGACGGCAAGCCGGTCGGCTATATCCAGAGTTATGATCCCTATCTGGAGGAAGGCGACAATCCCTTCGACGATCAGCCCTTCGGCACGCTCGGCATCGACCAGTTCATCGGCGAACCTTCCCTCGTCGGGTTCGGTCACGGTCCGCGCCTGATCACACAGTTCGCGCAGATGATGTTCGAAGAAGGCGCGCCGCGCCTGATCGTCGATCCCGCCCCGACCAACAGCCGCGCCATCCGCGCCTACGAAAAGGCCGGCTTCCGCCCGCTCGGGCCACGCAACACGCCGGACGGCGAGGCGCTGCTGATGGTTCTCGATGCCGAAGACGACTGAGCGGCAAAACTTTTCCCTTCAAATCGCCACGCTATGTGTTGTGCTCACGATGACCGCATGGCGATGATTCGCTGCGAAAAGGGGACACCATTTGGCTGAGCTGACCGCACCGCACGAACGCCCGACCTGGGGCCTGGACTGGAAGACCGGCATCTTGACGGCAGCGCTTCTTGTCGCCGCCCAAGCCGCGATCCTGCGCCTCATGGGCCACATCTGGATCTGCAAATGCGGCTATGTGAAGCTGTGGCACGGCGTGGTGGTGAGCTCGGAGAACTCCCAGCATATCGCCGACTGGTACACCTTCTCGCACGTCATCCACGGCTTCCTGTTCTACCTGCTGTTCTGGGCGCTGTTCCGCAGCTCGACCGTATGGACACGGCTGTCCTTCGCCATCCTGCTCGAAGCGGCATGGGAAATCCTCGAAAACAGCCCGATCATCATCAACCGCTATCGCGAGGCGACGATCTCGCTGGATTATTTCGGCGACAGCATCATCAATTCCGTCTCCGACACGCTGTTCATGGTGTTGGGCTTCTTCCTCGCCGCCCGCCTGCCCGTCTGGCTCACCGTGGCGCTGGCTGTGGCCGCCGAGCTGATCGTGGGCTACCTTATCCGCGACAATCTCACTCTCAACGTGCTGATGCTGGTCTATCCGCTGGAATCGGTGAAGGCCTGGCAAGGGGGCATGTGATCCCCTCGCCGTCCGGCTGTTCCCGCCACCCTTGTACGCTGGCTTCCATCTCATACATAAGCGACACCTGACGTGCCATGAGTTATCGAATATGAGCAATTTTTCCCCCCGCGAGATCGTTTCCGAACTCGACCGCTTCATCATCGGCCAGAAGGACGCCAAGCGCGCCGTGGCCATCGCCCTGCGCAACCGCTGGCGCCGCCAGCAACTCGACGGCCAGATGCGCGAGGAGGTGATGCCGAAGAACATCCTGATGATCGGCCCCACCGGCGTCGGCAAGACCGAGATTTCGCGCCGGCTGGCGAAGCTCGCCAACGCGCCCTTCGTCAAGGTCGAGGCCACCAAGTTCACCGAGGTCGGCTATGTCGGCCGCGACGTTGAACAGATCGTGCGCGATCTGGTCGAGGGAGCCATCGTGCTGACGCGCGAGAAGATGCGCGAGGATGTCAAGGCCCGCGCCCATCTGAACGCCGAGGAGCGCGTTCTGGAAGCGCTGGTGGGCAAGACCGCCTCGCCTGCGACGCGCGATTCCTTCCGCAAGAAGTTGCGCGACGGCGAACTCGACGACAAGGAGATCGAGGTCGAGGTGGCCGACACCGGCAACGGCGGCATGCCCGGCTTCGAGATTCCCGGCATGCCCGGCGCCAATATCGGCGTGCTCAACATCAACGACATGCTCTCGAAGGCCATGGGCGGCAAGCGCACCAAGCTGCGCAAGACGACGGTCAAGGAATCCTACGACATCCTCATCGCCGACGAATCCGACAAGCTGCTCGACCAGGAAGAGGTCGTACGCCGGGCCCTGGAATCGGCGGCCAATGACGGCATCGTCTTCCTCGACGAGATCGACAAGATCGCCGCCCGTTCCGATATTTCCGGTGGCCCCTCGCGCGAAGGCGTGCAGCGCGACCTGCTGCCGCTGGTCGAAGGCACCACTGTGGCGACCAAATACGGGCCGGTGAAGACCGATCACATCCTCTTCATCGCCTCCGGAGCGTTCCACGTCTCCAAGCCTTCGGACCTGCTGCCCGAACTGCAGGGCCGCCTGCCGATCCGCGTCGAGTTGCGCGCGCTGGAGAAGGAGGATTTCCGCCGCATCCTCACCGAAACCGAGGCTAGCCTGATCAAGCAATATGTGGCGCTGATGGGCACGGAAGGTGTGACGCTGGAATTCGCCGATGACGCCATCGACGCGCTGGCCGGCATCGCCGTGGACCTCAATGCAAGTGTCGAAAATATCGGCGCCCGCCGTCTCCAGACGGTGATGGAGCGTGTGCTGGACGAGATTTCCTTCGATGCGCCCGATCGCGACGGCACCTCCGTCACCATCGACGCCGCCTACGTGCAGAAGCATGTCGGCGACCTGTCGAAGAACACCGATCTGTCGCGTTTCATCCTGTAAGGACGACGCTTCCGCTGCATCGTCGGAAAGAAAAATGCCGCGAACCGGTTCCGGTCCGCGGCATTTCTTATGGAAACCCTGCAATCCTGCCTGTCAGGCGCCTTCCACCAGCACGATCTCGCCATCTGCCACTTGCTGGCGGATCGCAGCCGCGACCTGATATTCCGGCGAATGATAGCACTCGTGCGCAATCGCCAGCGAATCGAACTCGATGATCACGTTGCGGGCGCGTCCCGGCCCCTCGGCAGCCTCATGCGCGCCGCCACGCGCAAGGAATTTCGCCCCGAAGCGCTCGAAAGCCGGTTTGGCGGCGTCGACATAGTCCTTGTAACGCTCGGGATCGCGAATATCGACGCGAGCGATCCAGTATCCCTTGGGCATGATGGCGAATTTCCTCCGGTGGTTTCGAGCATTTCCAGCAAAAGTGTGAAGCGGTTTTGCGTTCGGAAATGCGGCTGAACAGAGAGAGAGCGGTTCTGCCGATTTTGTAGAACCAGAACCGCTCGGCTCCGCGCTCAGGCCGAGCGCATGTCGTCCAGAATAGCCTGCGCCGCGGCCCGCCTGTCAACCGCGCCGATGATCGGGCGCGCCACGACCAGATGGCTGGAGCCGTTGCGCATGGCCTCGCGCGGCGTGACGACGCGCTTCTGATCGCCATGCTCCGCGCCGGCGGGGCGGATGCCGGGCGTCACCACCGCCATCGCAGGCCCGACGATCCGGCGCACCGCCTCGGTCTCCTGCGCGGAACAGACAATGCCGCCCATGCTGGCCTGCAACGCCTGCTCGGCGCGGCGCAGCACCAGCGTGTGCGGATCGAGCTCGTAGCCCGCCTCGATCACATCCTGTTCGTCCATCGAGGTCAGCACGGTGACGCCAAGCAGGCACAGGTCGCTGCCCCGCGCCGCCTCCACCGCCGCCCGCATGGTCTTGGGATAGGCGTGCAGCGTCAGCATGGAGACACCCATGCGCACGATGTTCTCCACCCCTTTGGCGATGGTGTTGTCGATGTCGAGCAGCTTCATGTCGAGGAACACATTGTTCCCGGAGGCGGCAAGCTCACGTGCGAAATCCAGCCCGCCGGCGAAGGCGAGCTGATAGCCGATCTTGTAGAAGGACACGACGCCTTCAAGGTCGCGAACCACTTTCCCGGCTTCCGCCACTGTCGGCACGTCGAGCCCCACGATCAGGTGATCCTTCATTTCGCGGGCTTCGATCATGGTTCCATCCTTGCTGAAAATGCCGCCTGTTCGACCAGCGCGGTTACAACGCGGGCCATCGCCCGCCGGAGACGTTCGTCCCGAAAATCACCCTTGTCGTCAAAGGCCTCGCCACCGCGCGGCACCGAGCATTCCGGCGTTACGACGTCCATCTGGCAGCGTTGCAATATGGCGCGCAAATGGCTGATGGCGCGGATACCGGCGAACTGACCTTCCGAGGACGAGCAGAGCCCGACCGCTTTCCCCGCGAGGGGATTCAGCGCCTTGTCCCCATCGCGGCGCACGCGGCTCAGCCAGTCGATCGTGTTCTTGAGCAGGGGCGGCACCGAGCCGTTATATTCCGGCGTGGCGATCAGCATGCCGTCATGGCTGGCGATCAGACGCGCCAGCTTCATTGCGTTTTGGGGGATGCCTTCTTCCTTCTCAAGGTCCTGATCGTAGATCGGCAGCGTGTAATCGAGCAACGAAATTCGGGTTACATCAACCCCTTGAAGGGCAAGCGTCTTCTGCGCGACATCGGCCGTCTTGCCGCTGAACGCGCCGCTGCGCACCGAACCGGCGAAGACGAGAAGGCGTGGCGTGGCTGTCATGGCTTTCCCCGATGGTTCGGGAAGCTATAGAGCATCGAATCGCAAAGTGGAATCCGGTTCTGCGTGCCTGCATTACCGGCCGCGCGCAAAAGCCCCTCGAAACGCAATGACGGCGAGCACGAGGCTGGCGATGGCGTTCCAGCCGGCCATGGAAAGGCCAAGGATGCGCAAGGCCGCCTTGTCGCAGGACGGCGGCACGAACTGGTCGAGAGCGTCCAGAACGCCTCTGCCGCCCGTATCCACCGGGCCGGCTATGTTGGTGCAGTCTGTCGGCCCCGGCCACCATCCCCACTCGACGCCCGAATGATAGACGCCGAGATAGAGCCCGTAAGCCATCAGCAGACCACCAACGGCGAGCAGCGCCCGCACGATCCATGCCGGCAGCTTAAACCATGCCGCCAGCGCGGCCAGCAGCATCAGCGGCACGCCGACATAATAGGGAATGCGCTGCTCGTAGCAGAGCTTGCAGGGAATGTATCCGCCTATGTACTGGAAGCCCAGCGCCGCCCCCACCGTGGCCGCCATTGCGAAGGCAAGGAAGAGCGCCGTGTAGAGCGGCCGGCGTTCGGCGACAGCGGTATCGGTCATCAGATGTGTTCCCAGGGGTCAGCAAGCATAGGAATCAGTGCGCATATCTGACCAGAACGTAAAGCAGAATTAGGGCGGCCGCGCACGCAGCCGCGATCGTGCCGAGGCGCTTTTCGATGAACTCGCGGATCGGTTCGCCATAGCGGCGCAAAAGCCAGGCGAGGAAGAAGAAACGCGCCCCGCGGGCCACGATGGCGAGTACGATGAACAGCAAAAGGTTCACGCCGATGACGCCCGACAGGATCGTCACCACCTTGATCGGCGGCAGATGGGCCAGCCCCGACGTGATCAGCATCAGGATGATGAAGCCGATGCCGGACGACAGGCGAAGCGCCTCGAACTGCTCGTATTTGCCGTAGAATTCCAGGACCGGCCTGGCCAGCGCCTCATAGGCGTAGTGGCCGAGGAACCAGCCGGCTATGCCGCCAAGCACCGACGCGACCGTCGCGACCAGCGCATAGCGATAGGCCCGGTCCGGCCGTGACAACGCCATGGGCAGATAAAGCACGTCCGCCGGCACGAGAAACACTGAGCTTTCCACGAAGGCGATGAAGGCCAGCCACCATTCGGCCGATTTCCTTGCCGCGAGCGACAGGGTCCAGTCGTAGAGTCCGCGAAGCATGAAGGCCCTCGAATTATGCGCCGCATGCATAAGGAGAAAATCGGGAGCGCACAATGGCCCCGGATCACGTTCGCTTGATGCCGCCGGCCAATTCCTGCCCTCTTCGGGAAACTGAGCAGTTGACGAGCCTTGCGCGAACCTATAGTTCGCGCGCTGGAATGAGCTTTCTGCTCAAGCCGCAAGACGCCGTGCGGGCGTGGCGGAACTGGTAGACGCAGCGGACTCAAAATCCGCCGTCCTTACGGATATGTCGGTTCGAGTCCGACCGCCCGCACCATTGTCAAAATTGCGGCAGTTCGCTTCTTTTACGCCTATCCAGCCGATGCGATGCCCGGCGATCCCCCAGCCCGCGAGATGCTCCGGACAAAACCGCCGAAGCGCTTTCTGCCCGCTTACGTCCCTCTGCGGATGAGGTTGCGGGCCCGGTTGCGCAGTCCACGCATCACATTGCGCGCCTCGCGATAGAGATGCATTTGCGACGCCGCCTGACGGGCTGCGCGGTCCGCCGCCGGGGTCAGGCCGATGATGAAGGTGCCCATACGCCGCCGTTCAGCCCACAAACGGCTCATCACCGGATGGTCGGGCGTCGCGCAGGAATCGGTGAACTCGACATTGGGATCTTCGAGATGTTGGCGGGTGACGTCGAGCATCAGCAATGTGCCGGGCGAAAAGGCGGCGAGGCTCTCGTCATAGGCCGTCTTCCACGTATAGGCGACGCCCTGCTCCACGAACACGACGAGGCTGGCGATCGTGCGCCCGTCGAGCTTGAGCGCGTGAATGCGGCACATGTCGCGTTCGGAAAGCCTGTGTACGGCCTCGCGCGCGAAGGCCGCCTGATAGCGGTCGACCGTCATCGCCGTGCCCTTGCGGCCTTTCCAGCCGGCGGCCTCAAGCGCGAGAAAGTTCTCCATCGCGGGGCGCACCTCATCCGGCGTGCGCGCGACCTCGTGTGAAACCGCGCCAAGCTCCTCAAGCCTCCGGCGAAGGCGCCGAAACTCGCGGATATGATGCGGGCGAAGCGAAGCCTTCAGATAGGCTTCGCCTTCCAGTTTGCTGTCCAGAACAGGCCGTTCGACCTCGTCGGTGGCGATGAGGGTGAGTTGCAGCGCCTCGGCGGTCGATTGCAGGGCGCGCGCCATCGGCCCTTCCAGACGCATGTCCGGCAGCACCAGCACCTTGGGCATGCGCAGATGCGGCCGCGCCAGCATAGCGAACAGGTCCTCCAGAACGCCCAGCGGATCGTCATGATCGAGGAGCGGCGTGCCAACCGGCCCGAATGGGTTCGACCACGTGCGCAGAACCGGCGTCCCCAGCGGAACGTTGGGGCGTTCGATGGAAAACGGCATCAGCAGGCGCAGGCGCGAGCGATATTCATCCCCGTCGCGGATCACGGCCAGCCGCACTTCCCGGCCTTCCAGGCGCGGCATGGCCGGCGCCAGAAAGCGCGGATTGAAGAAGATGTTCGGCTCAATGGTCCGCGCGCCGAGATAATCGAGTTCCTCGACAAGCTCGAAACCGGCCATGGCGGGATAGATGGCGAGCGTACGTTGCGGGCGGCGGCTGGCCAGGAGTTCGAGCTGCGCCGGGTCCGCGCCTTCGCGGACCAGTCCCGCCAGTCCGGAAACCAGCGTTCCGGCAGGCCCGCCGCTGATTTCCTCGATAAGCGGAACGGCGGCCATTATCGGAAATCTGCCGTGACAGGAAGACCGGCCACAACCGGGCCGATACGCTGGCGCAGGATGGACGCCTGCCGCCAGAGCGCAGAGCATTTCGTAACCGGAAAAACCCCGCCGGCGGCGCGCAGATGCGGCAAAAAAACAGACAGGGACAATGACGCGACGGCCATCGGAACGCCGGCTGCGCCGGGCCGCCGGCGTCGGTCACCAATCATCGCCGCAGAAAAGCGCACCCGGTCTCGTTCCCATTTTTGCACGCCTGCCTGTGTAGAGGCGAACACTTAAGAAACCGTGCGGGCGGCGCACTGAAGGCGCAAGCCGTTGCTGACGCTATATGGCCAGAACGTCCGTCCATTCCTTGTGACGGCGGAATTCGGCGGCGACATAACCGCAAACCGGCGTGATCCGCGCGCCCTTGACGCGCGCATGCTCCACGGCATGGGCGACCAGCCTTGCGCCGACGCCTTTCCCGCGCGCGGACGGCGGCACGAAACTGTAGTCGATCGATATGTGATCGGGACCGCCGCGTACATAGGTGAGGTAGGCCTCCTCGCCGCCCGGCATGGCCAGCACATAGCGACCCCTGCCGTTATCCTCGATATTGCGGATTTCCGTTTCCATGGCCAACCTTGCTGTTACTGCTTCAACACATCCGCCCATTCGGGATGGCGACGAAACTGCGCCGCCGCGAAAGGGCACAGCGGAATGATCTTCCTGCCCGTCGCCCGCGCATCCTCCACCGCGCGGCTGACCAGCCGCAGCCCGACGCCTTGCCCGCGAAATACGTCCGGCACGCCGGTATGGTCGATGATGAGCTGGGCAGCTCCGACTCGTGTGAATGTCATTTCCGCTTCGGCCCCGTCCGGCCCGCGCAGGACATAGCGCCCTTTCGAGCCGTTCTCCTCGAGTTCAATTTCCGGAAGCTGTTCGCTCATTCCGATGCTCCTCGCATTTTCTTTCCGGTTCCGGCTGCTCGCCTACGGAAATACGCTTCCGTGGGTGAGGTCAAGCCAGCCCGATCCAGGTGGAAGACCCGGCCAAAGGTCATTTTAAAAAAGACCCGCGCCTGAAAGACGCGGGCCTTGCTCGTTTCAGCCGCATTGCGCGAAGCAAGACGTTCGGTTCGGCTCTAGCGAACCATCAGCCTTTGCTGATCGCGATTGGCGGCGTAGGTGTCCTTGTCATAGGCCGGCTGCGCCTCGAGCTGCTCCTTGGTGAACTCGGTGTAGAGATACTTCTTGCCGTCCTTGTCGGCCATCACCCGGAACGTGTCCATGCCAACGGCCACCGGCTTCGAGCCCATGCCAAGGAAACCGCCGACATCGATGATCACGGCGTCGACCTGACCGTCGGGGGTGAGCACGGCGTCGCCGATCTCTCCCACCTTCGCATCGTCGGCTCCATAGACGGTCGTACCTTCAAGGTCCTTGGCCGTCATGTCGCTCATCTGGACCTCGGTCAGCGCCGATTTATCGATCGCGGCCGTCTCGGTCACATCGGTCTGGGCTTCGGTGTTGGCGCTCGTGTCGACGGTCGGCGCTACAGCAGGCGGAGCCCCGGAAGTATCCGCCGAAGCGGCGGGAGCCACGTCATAGGGCCGGCGGTCGAAGTCAGGAAGCGCTTCCAGCGATTCCCTGGTGGCTTCCACCACCAGCCAGCGGTCGCCGTCGCGCTCCGCCCAGTCAGCCTTGCTGAAGTCAAAGGCGACGTTCTTTTGTCCCATGCCAAGGAAACCGCCGACGCCGATGACGAGCGCTTCAGCCTTGCCGGCGCTCGAAAGCACCACGTCGTTGACCTTGCCGATGTCCTGGGCGTCGTCGCCGACGCCGTTGTAGACGCTCTCACCGATAATCAGCGAGGCAAGGTTACCCTCGGCAGGTTCGATCGCAGGCGCCGGTTCGGCGGGCGCGGTCTGCAATTCCGCTGCCGGCGCCTCTGTCGTCGTGTCCGAAGCGCCATCCGTCGGAGTTACGCCATCCGTCGGAGTTACACCGGGCGCTTCGGCGGCCGGCATCGCCGGTTTGTACGGCGTGGAATCGAACGCCGGCTGGGCTTCCAGCTGTTCCTTGGTCGTGGCCGCGATCAGCCAGCGGTCGCCGTCACGCTCCGCCCATTGCATGTTGTCGAACTCGAAGGCCACATCCTTCGCGCCGATGCCGAGGAAGCCGCCGACGCCGATAATGGCGGACTGGACGTTGCCGTCCTTGTCCAGAACGAGATCGCTGACCTTGCCGATGTTCTGGGCGTCATCGCCGGTCCCGTTGTAAACGGCCTCGCCGATGATGTTCGAAACGAGATGGCCATCAGCCTGAACCACAGGCGCGGCCGGCTGCTCCATTGCGGGCTCCCCGGACGGAGCAGGGGCGGTCGTTTCCTGCGCCATCGCGCCGGTGACCATCAGCGACGCGAGCGCAGTCGTTGCAAGAAGCTTGCGGATCATGATGTCTCTCCTCGTGTGTTCGGTCTCTTTGACCTTGCGCATAGCCGCGGAAGTCTTGGGGGACCGCAGCATGTTTGCTGTTGGACAACGCCTCGCCCACGCTCCGGTTCCGAATTTTCAGGCCAGTTTTTCGTGTGAAATTTGAACAGCATGCGGGAACCAATGGACGCTCCCACCGTTCTGGGCGGCGCTTCATAGCGCCGGCAAGGCGGTTTTCCTGAACAGGCAGAGAGGTTTCGACATGCGATTTTTCGCAGTGCTCAACAAGGACGGAGGAACGTTGCGCACCACCGATCTCGACGCGCTGTGCTCGCGCATGGAGCAGACGCTCGAAGCGGCCGGCCATCGGCTGGAGATCGATATCGTCCCGGGCAGCGCGATGCCCGCTGCGCTCGATGAAGCCATCGGCAGACGCGGCGTCGATGTGGTTCTGGCAGGCGGAGGCGACGGAACCATATCGGCGGCCGCCACACGCCTGATGGGCAGAAAAAAGGCGCTGGCTGCATTGCCGGCCGGCACCATGAACCTGTTTGCCCGGAGCCTCGCCATTCCCCAGTCGCTCGATGGCGCGATTGATGCCTTCGCCACCGGAAAGATAAAGGCGGTGGACATGGCCAGCGCCAACGGAAAGCCTTTCATCCACCAGTTCTCGGTCGGCATGCACGCCCGCATGATTCACCTGCGCGAGGCGATGGAATTCGGCTCAAGGCTCGGCAAGATCGGCGCTTCGTGCAAGGCCGCGTGGACCACTCTCGTCGACCCGCCGGCAATCGACGCCACACTTCTCGTCGGCGGGACAGAAATCGAAGCCCGCGCCAGCGCAATCGGCGTCACCAACAATCTGTTCGGCGAAGGCCATCTTCCCTATGCCGACGACCCCGCCGGCGGCGTTCTGGGCATTTACGTCACAGGGGCCCAGGCGCGGGGCGAGGTGCTGAAATTCGCCTTCAACCTCGCGCGGGGCAAATGGCGCGAAAACGAGCATGTCGACATCCATCAGGCTGACCGCATCATCCTGAAAATCAGGAAAGCGCGGAAAAAGCCCTACGCGGCGATGGATGGAGAACTGGTTGAACTGGACAGGGAAACGGAGCTGAAGATCCATCCCAAAGCGTTGAACGTTCTGGTGCCGGCCGACGAATGAACGTTACTGCGCGGAAGGAAGGGTTTCCGTCGGGGCTGGCGTTTCGGCGGGAGCATCCCCTTTGGGAACCAGCAGCGCGGCGACGCCCCACGCGCCCAGAGCGAGCACGATGCCGCATATGAGGATGATCAGCACCCGCCTGCCGCTGCGGCCCTGCTTTGTTTCCTGCTCGCGGAATGTTCGTGCCATTATCGTCTCCTCGCTCCCCCGCTTTGGGCCCACGCCTTGACCCGGCATCGGAATATTCCCAACGCCGACGCCTTCCGATCCGGCGCGTCAAATCCGTCGGGCTTCAGACTCAACGACGCCAGCCGGCGGAAGTTCCGTCGCTTGCCGTCACTCCTCGTCGGATCGCGGCCCGGGGCGGCGAGGCGTGGCGTTCTCCCGATAGATGGCGTAGGCGAGCAGCGCGATGGCCGGGCCTGCCAGCAACCCCGGGCCGGCGCGGCTGCGCAGCAATGCAGGAATCACCGGCAATGCGGCCAGAGCCGCGGAAGCGCTCAGCGCCGCCATGTTGGCCTTGCGCTGTCTTTTTCGGCGGCGGGCCCGGGAGTCCGTGCCGAAGCGGAAGGCGAGAACGATCACCCCCGCGATGACGAGAAAGCCTGCGCCAAAACCCAGCGCCGCTTCCAGCGCCCCATATCGTGCCGAAGCCCAGATATACAGAGCGCCGATGAAAAAGCCGAGGCCGCACAAGGCCGCGAGTGCGGCAAGACCATAGGCGATGGCCGCCAGCTTCGCCTGTCGCAAGGCGGATGCGGCCTCGCCCGAGGCGAGACCGGCTATCAAGGATGCGAGAGCCCCCATCGGTCTGACGCCGTCAGCGGCGCGACATGAGGCCGATCAGAAAGCCGAGGCCGGCCGCGATGGCGAGCGACGTCACCGGCTTCTCGCGAACGTTCACAAGAACCTGCTCTTCGAGATCGCGCGCGTTGCTCTTTATGCTGTCCATGGCCGCCTCGCCCTGAACGCGCAGTTGCTCGACGCCCTGGGCGGCAGCCTTGCGCGCCGTGTTATAGCCCTGCTCGCCGGTTTCAGAGAGCTGCTTGGTCAGCCTCTCGATATCAGCCTTGAGCTGTTCGATCTCAGCTTCGAGATCAGTGCTGGATTTGTTATCGGTCGCGGATTTTCCGGCTGCGGCCATGATTGACTCCTTGTGTTTCGTGTAGCCGGGATCACAACGCCGCTCGTGCGACAAGGTTCCGGCCCGGTTAGCGGAGATGCGAGGCTTTTTTGGCTCGCAAGGCAAGAGCGCTTGCGCACTTCACACCAGCGGCCGCTTTCCCTCATCGAGCCCTTCCCAGCCCGAAAGCTTGAGCAGCCCGCCCAGATCGACAATCTCGCAGCCGCCGTCCCGCCATTCGATCATACCCCGCTGGATCAGCTTTCGCAGGGTCTTGTTGGTGTGGACCAGGGACAGGCCAAGCGTGTCCGCGACATGCTGCTGGGTGATCGGTATCGCCGTGGAGCTGCGCGTCGCCAGCCCCACGGTGCGGGCACGTTCATGAATGAAGGCAAGGAGGTAGGCGGCGCGCTCGATAGCGCTGCGGCGTCCGATGCTCAGCAGGTTTTCATCCAGCATGCGCTCCTCGCGCGAGGCGAGCCAGGTGATGTCGTAGGCCAGGCCCGGATGCCGGCCATAGAGCTGCATGAGCTTGTCACGCTCGAACACGCACAGGACGAGTGCGGAAAGCGCCTCGACCGAATGCTGCATCTCTCCCATGATGCTGCCTTGCAGACCGATCAGATCGCCGGGCACTATGTAGTTGAGGATTTGCCGGCGGCCATCCGACAGCAGCTTGAACCGGAACCCCCACCCTGAAAGCACGGTGTAGAGATGCGGGCTGGAACTGCCCTCGACCAGCACCGTCGCGCCGCGATCGACGGCCAGTTCGCCGCGCTTGAAATGGCTGACGAAATCCAGCTCGCTCGGTTCGAACGCCCTGAAAACGGGGAGCGGGCGCAGCGGACACGCCTCACAGGAGTGGCGGCGGGCGGTGGCGTTTTCCGCAACGGAGGCAATCTTCTTTTCCATGAACCGGAAACCGTTGGCGACATGCAAGGTTCCGGTATCCGTACCCACAAGCAGCCTCTATGTCTTTTTTAAAAGACACGACCGGCCGAAATCGTCATGGCTATGATTTTAACGGAGCTGCTGTTGTGGATTTGCTGGAAGGGCTGCGCATCCTGCTGGTCGAGGATGAATATCTGATCGCGATGGATGTCGAGACCATCTGTCTCGAACATGGCGCCGTCGCCGTCACCATCGTCGGCCGGCTGTCCGATCTGGACGCCGACAGCCTCATGCAGCACATCGACATCGCGATACTGGATCTCATGCTCAACGGCCAGTCCACGCTTGATTTCGCCGCCCGGCTGCAGCGCCGCGGCATTCCCTTCATCTTTGCGACCGGCCAGTCCATGACGCAGGAGATGAGGACACGCTTCCCCCACGTCCAACTGGTCGAAAAGCCTTATTCCGGCGACGATCTGGTTAACGCGCTGTCTGTCGCGGGCAAGGCGACGCCACCTCAATCGACAGGCGACGTCATCACCTGAGTGGAAATGGCGTCGGGGCCGAAATCCTCATCGCCGGAGATTTGCAGGATTTCCTGAAGCCGGGAGCGCGCCCGGCTGACGCGGCTTTTGATGGTGCCTATGGCGCAACCGCAGATTTCGGCCGCTTCTTCATAGGAAAAGCCCGAGGCGCCGATCAGAATGATCGCCTCGCGCTGGTCTTCCGGCAGCCGCTCCAGCGCGTCACGGAAATCACCGAGGTCGAGCTGGCCGTGCTGCGCCGGGTGGACAGCCAGCCGCGCCGTCATCAGGCCATCACTGTCCTGCACCTCACGGCCACGCTTGCGCATCTGGGAATAAAATTCATTGCGCAGGATGGTGAACAGCCAGGCCTTGAGATTGGTGCCCGGCTGGAAGCTTTCATGCTTGTCCCACGCCTTGACGAGCGTTTCCTGAACCAGATCGTCCGCCTTGTCGACATTCTGCGACAGCGAGACGGCAAACGCCCGGAGACTGGGAATAGCCTTCAGAAGATCGTCCTTGAAGCCCGAAGATACGGCCATGCATCAGTCCTTGTCCTGCGCTGCTTCGGCTTGCTCGAGTTGACTGAGCAGTTGGGCAAACCGATCGGGCACCTCGTCATGGACCAGATCGTCGTAATACTGCTTGAGTTTGCGCCCGATTTCGGAATTCGCTCCAAGAGGATCCGCCATCCGGCCCTGACGCCCCGGAGCGCCGGCCGTTGTGTTTTTGGACAATGTCTTCATTATTCCTTTCGTCCCATACCCTATCGCCCGTCACATCAAGTTCGCGTACAAAACGGAACGGGCGCAGCCCCCGCTGTTTGATCGATCCAGCCGCAAACGTCCCTTAGCCAATTTAGTTCCGTCATGTTGGGAACTTTTCGCATCGCAGCGGGTTTTTCCGCCTCAGGCCTTGCAAACCCCTGCATCTGGCTTTTCATGCAACACGTCACATGAGGGAGACGTATATCGTGAGTCTGTCCGCCACAATTGCCCCGCACCTGCCTTTCCTGCGTCGTTTCTCGCGCGCCGTCTCCGGCTCGCAGGAAAGCGGCGACGCGCTGGTCGCGGCAATGCTTGAGGCCATCATCGCCGACACCGGCACTTTCCCGAAGGCATCCAGCGACCGCATCGCGCTGTACAAGATCTTCACGCGCATGTTCACCTCGGTGGCGATCCGCATCCCACAGGAGGAGTCGTCGCTGCCGGACTGGGAAAAGCGAGCAGCCGCCAATCTCAACGCATTGGCGCCACGGCCGCGGCAGGCCTTCCTTCTGGTCGCCGTCGAAGGCTTCGACGAAAAGGAAGCCGCCGAAATCCTCGATATAGATGAGACGCAGTTCTCTACCCTTCTAGCCGAGGCCAGCAACGAGATTTCCCGTCAGGTGGCGACCGACATCCTCATCATCGAGGACGAGCCGCTGATCGCAATGGACATTGAGGAAATGGTCGAAAGCCTCGGACACCGCGTGGTCGGCATCGCCCGCACCCATGCCGAGGCGGTGGGACTGTTCGCCAAATCACAGGCGCGCATGGTGCTGGCCGACATCCAGCTCGCCGACGGCAGCTCCGGCATCGACGCGGTGAACGAGATTTTGTCGGCCACTTCAGTCCCCGTGATCTTCATCACCGCCTTCCCGGAACGTCTTCTCACCGGCGAACGTCCCGAACCGGCCTTCCTGGTCACCAAGCCCTTCAACCCGGACATGGTGAAGGCCCTGATCAGCCAGGCGCTTTTCTTCGACCGACAGGCCAAGGCGGCCGCCTGATATTTTTCCGGGACCTGCGGAACCATTACCTTAAGGCGACGTTTTACACACAGAAGCGCCAGGAAGATAAAAAGGAGATAGATCAATGCTTTACTGGACCCTTGTGTTCCTTGTTGTCGCGATCATCGCCGGTGCGCTCGGCTTTGGCGGCATAGCAGGCGCTTCGGCCGGCATAGCCAAGATCCTGTTTTTCATCTTCCTCGCCTTCCTGATCATTTCATTGCTGGCTGGCATTTTCCGCCGGGCGTGATTGAGTTGGTTCTCCGAAAACTGGAAACCGCCCCCCTCAACCGGTTTCCAGCCGCCGCCGGGCAGCGCCTTCTGAAATGGCGCTGTCCGGCGGAACGCATTTTGAGGAAACCGCTTTGGTAGGGTAGCCGAAACCGGCGCCGAGAGAGCAGACGGACGATGGGCTCACAAATCGATCCCCGAAAACCTCGCAGCGTTGACGACGAGGTCATCGACCCTTCCTTGCGGGACGAGTCCCAGCTTGGCCGGGCGCTGCTCCATGCGCTGCGCAATGCCGGGGTGTCCGTTCTCTATCAGGACAACGATCTGAGAACCGTATGGGCTCGCAACATGGCTGCCCCCTGGATGCAGGGAAGGCAGGGCGACACCATCCTGCCACCCTCGCAGACGGCGCGCATCATCGCCGCGCGCGAGGACGCCATCTCCAACGGCAACACCCATCGTTTCGAGATCAGCGCTCCGGGCGACGACGGGCTACGCTGGTTCGAGATCTGGGTCGATCCGGACCGCGACGACGACGGAGAGATCCGCGGCGTGATGACCACCAAGGTCGAGACCACTGAACGCAAACGCCGCGAACAGAGCCTGCGCGCCCTGCTGCGCGAGGTGAGCCATCGCTCCAGGAACCTTCTGGCGATCATCCAGAGCATAGCCAGCCAGACCGGACGGCACTCCGGGAACATTTCCGATTTTCTGGCGAGCTTCCAGGGCAGGCTGCAATCCCTCGCCGCTTCGCAGGATCTTGTCACCTCCTCGAACTGGCGTGGGGCCGAGTTAAGAGAACTGATACATGGCCAGATTGGCCACAACGCGGCCTACAGCGAAAGCGAGCTGAACTTTGAAGGGGTCAATCCCTATCTGAACCCGAACGCCGCGCTTCACATCGGGCTCGCCATGCACGAGCTGGTCGTCAACTCGCTCTCTTATGGAGCGCTGTCCCATCCCGAAGGACGAATCGACATACAGGCCGTCATGGAAGATGGCGTCAGCAAATCCGACGCGCCCTCTCTTCTCCTGTCATGGGTGGAGCAGCTCGATCAGGGCAGCGTGCTGCCGCCTCACCGGGATTTCAGGCGCGTCACGCTCGAGCGCGTGGTCCCGGCGGCGCTGAGCGGTCAGGCCTCGCTGGAACTCGTCGAAGGCCTCCTGGAATACCGGCTGGTGATCCCCGCCTCCAATTTCGAGTCGGCGTCGGAGCCTGACGCTGCATCGTAGCGAAGATACGGCTTGCCCCCGATCATTCGCGTCACAAGATCGCCCGAAACCTCCTCAGGAACCTTGCGTCAGCCTGCGCGTTTCCTTCCAGAGGACAACGCCATGGAACACATCGCAGCAGTTCTGTTGATTGTCGGGTGCTCGGGCGACCTTGCAGATTGCACGGAACTGCCTGCTCCCGCCGCAATATTCGAAACTATCGAAGAATGCGCCGCCGAGCGCCAGCCGGCGTTGCGCGCGCTGGCGGCTCGGGCCGAGCGCATATTCGGCGCCTGCATCGCCGTCGACCCGGCGCTGGAAGACGAATACGCCGAAATCGTCTGGCAAGTTCATCCAAACGGCAAACTGGAAGCAACTGTTGAAAAAGGCGCGGTTGAAGTCGCTTCCAGCGATCATCGCCACTGAAAAGTCCTTGTTGCCCACGAATGAAATCGCTGGCACAAACTTGACGGTATCGTGTTATTCGGGAAGTGAATCGCTGCAAGGCGAGGGATATCGAAGCGAGAGGAGCTATTAAATGCGGAAAATCATCGTCGTCCTGGCTGCGATGGCGGCCATGAGCGGCTGCACCACCACCGAACAGGACGTTGGAGTCGGCGCGGCGGCCGGCGCGGTCATCGGCGGCATTGCCGGCGGCACCAAGGGCGCTCTTATCGGCACGGCGGTAGGCGCCGGTTCCGGTCTGCTGGTGCGCAACCTGCGCAATGGCTACTGCCAGTATCGCGACCCCAACACCCGTCGCGTCTACACCGCCCGCTGCAACTGACCGGGCGACGCGGGACACCGCTGGGAGGGCCGGTCATGCCGGCCCTCTTTTTTGTCTGGAATGGCGGAAGCAATAGCGCGGCGCAATCCGCCGGATTCGCCGCACCGCAAGGACTATGGTTTCAGTGCGCGCTTCTGGCGCGATTCCGGTTTCACTGAATCGACAGAACCGCTCCATCTCTTTGTTTTAGCCGTATTTCCGGGCGCAAAACCGCTTCACACTTTTGCTGGAAATGCTCTATTTGAGCGGTATCCGTATCGCGACCTGCAACCCGCTTGGCAGGAAACGGCGGTCGATGGAACCATCAAGCTCGCGGGTGATGTTCATGTCGATGAGCTTGGTGCCGAATCCGGTGTTTTCAGGTTCCACGAGCCCTTCCTGTCCGGATTCGCGCCAGTTCAGGACCAGCATCCGCTTGCGGTCGAGCCGCTCCACCCTCCAGTCGACCTTGAGCGCATCGACGGAATTGCCCGCCTCGCCATATTTCAGCGCATTGGTGGCCAGCTCATGGAAGGTGAGGCCCAGCGCCTGCGTCGCGGTCTCGTTGAGCAGGACCTGCGGGCCGGTCAACAGCCCGTCCGGCAGATCGTTGCCGAACACCTGTCCAAGCTCGATGCGCAGCAACTCGCTCAGATCAGCCTTCTGCCAGCGCGAACGTGTCAGCATGTCCTGTGAAGCGGCCATCGCCTGAAGGCGGGCGGAGAAGGACTCAGAGAACTCCCTCACATCCGTCGAGCGCGAAGCCGTCTGTCTGGCGATCGCCAGAATGCGGGTGATGAGGTTCTTGATGCGATGCTTCATTTCCTGAAGCATCAGGTCCTTTTCCAGAAGGCTCTTTTCGGCGGTTTCGTGCAGCTGTTCGGCGGCGTCGTAGGCACGCTCCTTGTAGCGGGCCACCAGCGCGATGGCGACGGCCGACAACAGACCGAACAGGCCCAGCATGACGGGGATGACCCGTGACGACGGCGGCGAAAATGCGGTTGTCGGCTGGAACCGCAAAATCCACTGGCGGCCGGCGACGTTCGTACGGCGCGTGTCCACGATACGTCCAATTCCCGTTACGGCAGGCGTGGCGGAACTGAATATGAGATTCCGTTCATCGATTGAACTGTCATAGATATCCACATGAACGGGAAGCAGCGGCATGCGACGCAGCGCCGACTGGAACAGCTCGTTGGCGCGGAAGGCGGCATAAAGAAAGCCCTGTGTGACGGGCGTGCTGACTTCGACCGTTCCGGGGGCCGCGTCGAGCTTCAGCCGTGCGAAGACGATGAAACCCGGATAGGGATCGACCCCGCTGTTGTCGCCGAGCATGATCGGGGCCGTGGCATGGTGTGCATCGTCCCGCATGGCCGCTTCGATCGCCTCGCGCCGCAGCGGGTCGGTGAACATGTCGAAACCTATGTACCTGTCGCTTGAAGGCTTGAGCGGCTCGAAAAGAAGGACGGGAGCGCGCCATTTCTGTTCCGACTGCGGGTAGACCTGACGTTCCAGCCCCTGCTCCTGCCGGATGGCGCGCTCTGCAAGCGCCTCGTCACCGGCCCGCACGAGTTGGAGAACGCCGATGCCGCGCAGGCCGGGGAAGTCCACGCCCACGTCAAGCGCCGACATGAAGGCCTGAAAGTCCGGCCGGGTGACATGATTGCCGTGAGCGTCGAAGAATGCCTGAGTGGCCCTCAGCAGCGTAAGATGCAGGTCAAGCCGCGTTTCGATGCGCGAAATGGCGTCATCCACAGTCGCCTCGAATTTGATCCGCGTCGCTTCCTGCGTGGCGAAATAGGCGAAACCCGCCATCACCATGCTGATGAGCGCAACGGCCAGAAATGTCAGAAGCGGAAAAAGTTTCTTCAACTGGCTACGCGATCCCCGGGCAGAAACTGCATTTCTAGCAAGTCCGCGCGCCTTGACAAGCATGGTGCGCAGATACTCCGCGCATTCAGGCTGCGATCTTGAGCGCTCCCGGCCCCGGAATCGCCCCCGGCGGACATTTTCCGAGAATGATCATGCCCAGCACCTCGTCCTGGGTGACGTCCTGCGTGCTGGCTGTTCCCACCACCTGCCCGTTCTTCATCACGCAGACCCGGTCGGCGAGATCGAACACGTCGTGGATATCGTGGCTGATGAGAAAAATGCCGATGCCATCCGCCTTGAGCTGGCGCACAAGCTCGCCGACCTGCGCCGTCTCCTGCGGGCCAAGAGCCGCGGTCGGCTCGTCCATGATGAGGATGCGGGCATTGAAG
Source organism: Aquamicrobium ahrensii (assembly GCF_040545755.1). Classification (NCBI taxonomy): domain Bacteria; kingdom Pseudomonadati; phylum Pseudomonadota; class Alphaproteobacteria; order Hyphomicrobiales; family Phyllobacteriaceae; genus Aquamicrobium; species Aquamicrobium ahrensii. The sequence continues at coordinate 55,118 of NZ_JBEPMN010000014.1, read as the reverse complement.
TGGATGGCGCGGGCGATCGCCACCGACTGGCGCTGGCCGCCTGAAAGCTTGATGACCGGCTCCTTGAAGCGCTGGAATCGCGGGTTGAGGCGCCCCATCACCTTGCGCGCCTCCGCCTCCATCGCCACGTCGTCCAGGGTTCCCCAGCGCGTCATCAATTCGCGCCCGAGGAAAAGGTTGGCGGCGGCGTCGACATTATCGGCGAGGGCCAGCGTCTGATAGATCGTCTCGATGCCGTATTTCTTGGCGTCGCGCGGGTTGTTGATCACCGCTTCCTCGCCATTGACGAAAATCTGGCCGGCGTCGCGCTTGTAGGCTCCCGACAGGATCTTGATCAGCGTCGACTTGCCGGCGCCATTATGGCCGAGCAGCGCCACCACCTCGCCCGCATGGAGGTCGACGGAAGCGTCGTCGACCGCGCGGATGCCACCGAAGGCTATGGAGATGTTGCGCATGTCGATGAGCGGCGCGGCGCTGCTGTCTGCGGCTTCCGCCATGATCGTTCCTCCTACACCCGCTTGCGATAGACGGTGTCGAGCCACACCGCGATGACAAGAACCGCGCCGACGACGATGTTCTGTAACGGCGAGTCGACGCCGAGCAGCACCATGCCCGATTGCAGCGACTGCATCAGCAGCGCGCCGAGCATGGCCCCGATGATCGTGCCCGAACCACCCGCCAGAGACGTGCCGCCGATGACGGCGGCGGCGATCACCAGCAACTCGTCCAGCGTCCCCAGCGCATTGGTCGCCGCATTGAGACGGGCCGAAGATATCGACGCGCTGATCGCCACCAGCCCGCCCATGATCATGAACACTTTCATGGTCACCCAGCGGGTGTTGATGCCGGCGAGGTTCGCCGCTTCCGGGTTTCCGCCGATGGCGAAGACATAGCGCCCGAAGCGGGTGCGGTTGGCCACGAAGGTCATGACGATACCTGTCGCGACCGCCATCAGGACGGGGATGGCGATACCATGGGCGATGAAGAGGCCGCCTTCCGGAACCTCGATCCCGCGCGCCTGCGCATAGCGGCGCACGATGCCGATCGGCCAGGGATAGGAGTTCGCCACCCAGACGGCGCCGAGGATCGCCGCGCAGGCGACGCCGCCGAGAAGCAGCTCCGCCCAGACCGGACGGAGCGGAAAGCGGAAGCGCTTGCGCTGCCGGCGTCCATTGATCATCAGGAAGGTCACGCCGATGCAGCCGGCCAGGGCGACAGCCCAGCTCCAGCCCGCGCCGATGGAGCCCATCGGCCCGCCGCCCATGAGCTGGAAAGTGGCGTCAAGCGGCGCGACCGTCTGGCCGCTGGTCACCCACCAGGCGGCCCCGCGCCAGATCAGCAGCCCGCCAAGCGTGACGATGAAGGCCGGGACTTCGAGATAGGCGATGATGAACCCCTGCAAGGCGCCGATGAGCAACCCGGTGAGAATGCCGCATGCCAGCGCGATCACCCATATCCATGGATCTCCAAGAGGAAAACCGAACATGCGGATGAGGATCTGCGCCTGCAGCACACCCATGACCATGCCGACGACGCCCTCCATGGAGCCCACCGACAGGTCGATATTGCGCAGCACGATGACCAGCACCATGCCCGTCGCCATGATCGCCACGGACGAGGTCTGGACCGACAGGTTCCACAGATTGCGCGGCGTCAGGAACAGCCCGCCGGAAAGGAAATGAAGCACGATCCAGATCAGCACCAGAGCTCCCAGCATGCCAAGCATGCGGGTATCCAGTTCGGTCGCCTTGAGGAAGCGCCCCAGGGGGCCAAGTTCGGCTTCCCGCGCCCGGTCGGCCATCGTCGCTGAGGTCGCATCACTCATGGTTTCCTCCCGCCGGCCGGAGCTGGCCGCCAAATGCGCCACGCCGATATGCTAGAGCAATTCCAGCAAAAGTGCACAGCGGTTTTGCAATCCGGGCCACACGGCGGCCTGGCTTCTGTTACCAATTGCAAGTTTGGGGAATGTCGCGCCGGGCGCGCCATGGCGGACCGCCGCATCGGCCGGAAGCGCCGGAATCCCGGCGCTTCCGAATGCGATGCCGATGCAGCCTAGTCGCAAGCGGCGACGCTGCCTGCCGCAACGCCGGTGCAAACCGCGTCCTTGGTGATCCACCCGGCGTCGATGACCACGTTCAGATTGTCCTTTGTGATGGCGATGGGCGTCAGGAACACCGACTTGACCGTATTGCCGCCCGGCGTGGTGAAGTCCTGCACATTGGCGATGTCGGTCATCGCCTTGCCGTCAGCGAACTGCGCGGCGATCTCGGCCGCGTTCTTGCCGAGCTCGCGCGCGTCCTTCCATACCGACACGGTCTGGGTGCCGAGCGCGATGCGGTTCAGTGCGGCATGGTCGCCGTCCTGACCCGAGACCGGCACCGAGCCGGCAAGCCCCTGCGCCTGCAAGGCGGCGATCGCGCCGCCGGCGGTGCCGTCATTGGAAGCCACCACCGCATCGACATTGTTGTCGTTGGCGGTCAGGAACTGCTCCATGTTCTTCTGGGCGTTGGCCGGCAGCCAGCCGTCCGTATAGGCCTCGCCGACATTCTTGATCGCGCCGGAATCGATGGCTTCCTTCAGCACTTCCATCTGGCCGGAGAACAGGAAGTCGGCGTTCGGGTCCGCACCGGAGCCCTTGATGAAGACATAATTGCCTTCCGGCTTCAGCTTGAACACCTCGCGCGCCTGCATGCGGCCCACTTCCTTGTTGTCGAAGGTGAGGTAGAAGACGTCGCTGTTCTCGATCAGGCGATCATATCCGACCACCGGAATGCCTTCGTCCAGCGCCTTCTGCACCGCCGGTCCGATGGCCGAGGCGTCCTGCGCCAGAATGATCAGCGCATTGGCGCCCTGACTGATCAGGCTTTCGACATCGGTAAGCTGCTTGGAGGCGGACGACTGGGCGTCGGCCGAAATGTATTTGTCACCTGCGGCTTCGATGGCGGCCTTCATCGCCGCCTCATCTGTTTTCCAGCGCTCTTCCTGAAAGTTGGACCAGGAGACGCCGATGATCTTGTCCTTGGCCTGCGCCGAAGCGGAAAGCGCCAGTGACAGGGCGGCGCCTGCCAGAATGGCGGTCGTGAACTTCCTCATGATTTCCTCCCTGCGCCCTGACGGACGCCAATGAACTGACCCGTTAGGCCGGCTGGAGACTTTTTTCGAGCCTCGAAAAAAGTGTGGCGTAATGCCCCGCCCGAGTCAACGGATTTCGCGTGCCCCCACCTATTTATTTCGAATTTCGAAATAAATAATGACAGCGATTGAAGCTTCTGACACACTTTGCTGGCTGCTATGCACGCATCGCAGCACGGGAGATTGAGGAAGCCATGACCGTTGGAATGCGGCACGACGATCTGCGCCGGCGCAACCGCGCCATGGTGATCGCCGCCACACGGCGAGGCGGCCAGGCTTCGCGCACGGAAATCGCCGCCATCACCGGTCTCAGCCACTCCACCATATCGGCCATTTCGTCAGACCTGATCGCAGAACGCATATTGACGCAAACCCGGCAGGACGCGCCGGCGCTCAAGCGCGGCAGGCCACAGGTCGGGCTTGCGCTCAACCCACAAGCGGCCTGCGTGGTCACGCTGATGCTGTCGCTCAACAGCCTGTCCGCCGTCAGCCTCGACTATGCGGGCAATGTGCTGGATGAAGAGCATCGCCGTCTCGACACGCGCGCCCTGCCCCGCGACAAGCTGATCGACGAATGCCTGACCATGCTTGGCCGGCGGTTGCGTCATCCGGCACGACAGGCAAGGCCGGTTCTGCGCGTCGTTCTGGCTACGCAGGGCATCACGGACGCCGAAGCGCGCTCGATGCTGTGGTCTCCGATCACCCCGCACACCGACATTGCGTTCGCAGACCTGCTCGAAGCGGAATTCTCCATTCCGGTCACGGTGGAGAACGACTGCAACATGATGGCCGAAGCGCTGCGCTGGCGCGATCCCGAGCGCTATCGCGACGATTTCATCGCCATCCTGCTTTCCCACGGCATCGGCATGGGGCTGGTGCTGAAAGGATCGATGTTCACCGGCACCCATTCTTCCGGTGTCGAGTTCGGACACATGGTGCATCGCCCCGATGGCGCGCTCTGCCGCTGCGGCCGGCGCGGCTGCATCGAGGCCTATGCCGGCAGCTACGCCATCTGGCGCAACGCCGCCGGCCACGACGGGAACGAGGAGCCGCGCGGCGATATAGACGAGGCGGAAATGCAGGCGCTGGCCGAAGCTGCCCGCAGCCATGACGGCCCCGAACGGAGAGCGTTTCGCATCGCCGGCGAAGCGCTGGGCTTCGGCCTCGGCAGCCTGTTCGCGCTGATCGACCCGGCCCCCGTGGCCATGGTGGGCCTCAACGCCGCCGCCTTCGACCTGATCGAACCAGCGCTGCGCGAGGCGATAGCCAGAACCGCGGGCGGGCACCATTCGGGATCGATCACCTTCGACACCGAGCCGGACCAGATCGCGCTGCTGCGCGAAGGGTGCGCCATGCGGGCGCTGACCTTCGTCGATCACCGGATCTTCGCCGGCGGCCGTCCTTCACAGGACGACCCCGCCGCGCTTCACTCTTCCCTGATCGCGTAGCCCGAACCGCGCACGGTGCGGATCACATCGGGCATGCGGCCAGTGTTGACCGCCTTGCGCAGCCGCCCGACATGCACGTCCACCGTGCGTTCGTCGATATAGATTGTCTCGCCCCAGACATTGTCCAGCAACTGCCCGCGCGAAAAGACGCGGCCGGGGTGCTGCATCATGAATTCGAGCAGGCGGAACTCGGTCGGGCCGAGCTTGATCTCGCTCTTCTTGCGGTAGACGCGATGCTGCTCGCGGTCGAGCACGATGTCACCGACCTTCAGCACCGAGGACAGGACCTCGGGCTTGGCGCGACGCAGCAGCGCCTTCACCCGCGCCACCAGTTCAGGCATGGAGAACGGCTTGACCAGATAGTCGTCGGAGCCCGTGGAAAGACCCCGCACCCGGTCGCTTTCCTCGCCGCGCGCGGTCAGCATGATGATCGGCAGACGCTCGGTCTGCTCGCGCATCCGCAGCCGCCGGCACAGTTCGATGCCCGAAACCGCCGGCACCATCCAGTCGAGCACCAGAAGATCGGGCACGTTTTCCTGCAAGCGCAACTCGGCTTCGTCGCCGCGCGTGACGATCTCGACCTGATAACCTTCTGCTTCGAGATTGTAGCGCAGGAGCACGCCCAGCGGCTCCTCGTCCTCGACCACCATGATGCGGGGTGCGATCATGTCCTGCTCCTGAAAATGCGCTCAGACCGCGGGCGCCGGCGCGCCGGTTTCGTCCTGTTTCGGACGATGAACGGGCAATTGCTCGCCGGTCAGCACATAATAGGCATTTTCCGCGATATTGGTCACGTGGTCGCCGATCCGCTCCAGGTTCTTGGCGCAGAACAGCAGGTGCGTGCAGGCGGTGATATTGCGCGCATCCTCCATCATGTAGGTCAGCAATTCGCGAAACACAGAGGTGTAGCGCACGTCGATCAATTCGTCCTCGTCGCGCAGGCGCACAAGTCCCTCCGGATTGCGCGTGCCATACTCTTCAATGACGCCCTGCACCTGCTCCAGGACCAGCTCGGCCATGTCCTCGATCGACCGGGCGAGTTCGCGCGGCATGACCGACTTGCCGACGGCGTCGACGCGCTTGGCGATGTTCTTGGCGAGGTCGCCGATCCGCTCCAGATCTCCCGCCATGCGGATGGCGCCGACGATGGCGCGCAGATCCTGCGCCATGGGCTGGCGCTTGCCGATCAGGATGATGGCGCGATCGTCCAGCCGGCGCTGGAGGCTGTCCATGACAGCATCTTCGGAAATGACACGCTGCGCCAGCGCGCTGTCGGGGACGATCAGGCTCTGCGTGGCCTCGTCCACCATCGACCGCGCCAGACTGACCATGTCCCGCACCAGCCCCTCGATCTCTTGCAGATCGTCGTCAAAGGCGGTCACCGTATGGGCACCCATTATCCGTTCCTCGTCTGTTGGAATGGCAGCGGAACCACTCAGCCGAAGCGGCCGGTGATGTAGTCCTGCGTGCGCTTGTCGTCGGGGTTGGTGAACATCTTCTCCGTCGGCCCCTCCTCGACAAGATTGCCGAGATGGAACATGGCCGTGCGCTGGGAGACGCGCGCCGCCTGCTGCATGGAGTGGGTGACGATGACGATGGTGTAGTTCTCCCGCAACTCATCGATCAGTTCCTCGACGCGGGCGGTGGCGATCGGATCGAGCGCCGAGCAGGGCTCGTCCATCAGGATCACCTCCGGCGAGACGGCGATGGCGCGGGCGATGCACAGGCGCTGCTGCTGGCCGCCGGAAAGGCCGGTGCCCGGCTCGTTGAGGCGGTCCTTCACCTCGTTGAACAGGCCGGCGCGCTTGAGGCTGGATTCGACGACTTCATCCATGTCGGTCTTGCTGCGGGCGAGGCCGTGGATGCGCGGGCCGTAGGCGACGTTCTCGTAAATCGACTTCGGGAACGGGTTCGGCTTCTGGAACACCATGCCCACGCGCGAGCGCAGCTCGACCACATCGATGTCGCGGTCATAGATGTCCTCGCCGTCCAGTGTGATCTGACCGACCACGCGGGCATTGTCGATCGTGTCGTTCATGCGGTTGAGGCAGCGCAGGAAGGTGGACTTGCCGCAGCCGGACGGACCGATCAGCGCCGTCACCTGATTCTGGCGCACCAGAAGATCCACATCGAACAGCGCCTGCTTGTCGCCATAGAAGACGCCCACCTTCTCGCCGCGCATCTTGATGCGCTCGTTCGTGGCGGCGGCCACCTTCTCGTTCACGGCATTTTCCAAAGTTGCTTCGCTCATGATGTTCATGGGTCTTGGTTCCTTATCTACCAGCGCCGTTCGAAGCGCCGGCGCAGCAGGATAGCCGCCAGGTTCATTGCGGCGAGGAAAAGCAGAAGGATGATGATGGCGCCCGAGGTGCGCTCCACGAAGGCGCGCTCGGCCTCGTTGGCCCACATGTAGATCTGCACGGGCAGTGCGGTGGCCGGGTCCAGCGGCGTTGCCGGATAGTCGGCGACGAAGGCGACCATGCCGATCAGCAGAAGGGGCGCGGTCTCGCCGAGAGCCTGCGCCAGACCGATGATGGTGCCGGTCAGGACGCCGGGCGCGGCCAGCGGCAGAACGTGATGGAATACGGTCTGCATCCGGGAAGCGCCGATCCCCAGCGCGCCGGAGCGGATCGAGGGGGGAACCGCCTTCAGCGCCGCGCGGGTGGCGATGATGATCGTCGGCAGCGTCATCAGCGTCAGCACCAGACCGCCGACCAGCGAGGCCGAACGCGGCAGGCCGGCGAAATTGACGAACACGGCGAGACCCAGAAGTCCGAACACGATCGACGGCACGGCCGCCAGATTGTTGATGTTGACCTCGATCAGATCGGTCCAGCGATTCTTCGGCGCGAACTCCTCCAGATAGATGGAGGCGGCGACGCCGATCGGCAGCGCCAGCACCAGCACGATCAGCATCATGTAGAGCGAGCCGATCAGCGCCACGCCCATGCCAGCCATTTCCGGACGGCTCGACGCGCCGAGGGTGAACAGGCCGCTATTGAACCGCTCGACCATCGCGCCATCGGCGGTCAGCGTCTTCATCCAGCCAACCTGCTTGTCCTTGACCTTGCGCCGCGATTCCGGAACCGACAGGTCGATCTGGCCCTTGTGGGCGGAGTCGACATCGGCATTGGACAGCACCCACACATTCCGCGTGGCGCCGATAATCGCGGGATCAGCCATCACCATGTCACGCAGCTGCGTGCGCACGCCCTGCGAGATCATACCCGACAGGAGACGCAGGTCCGCACGGCTTTCCTCGGCTTCGACATCGATGCCAAGCCTGGTGGCGAGGGCATTTCGCGCCAGCAGCGGATAATTGGCCGTGGCCAGAACGTTGGGATCGCTGTCACGTTTCCCGTCGGGATCGATGACGCTGGCGTCGAAGGTTACGGCCAGATTGATCGAGGTCTGCCAGAACGCGGTGTAGCCGCCCCTGATCACCGTGAACAACAGCGCCGCCAGGAAGAAGATGCCGATGCCGATGGCGACAAGGCCATAGAGGCGGAACCGGCGTTCGGCGCGGTAGCGGCGCTTGATGCCAATGTCGCGGCGAGGTGGCGCCGCAGCATCCGTGGCCCCGGCCGGATCGAACGGAATGTCGGTCATTCGTACTGTTCCCGATATTTGCGTACGATATAGAGCGCCAGCACATTCATGCCGAGCGTGATGACGAAAAGGGTGATGCCGAGCGCGAAGGCGACCAGTGTTTGCGGCGAGGTGAATTCGAGATCGCCGGTGAGCTGGTTCACGATCTTGACCGTGATGGTGGTCATCGCCTCGCCCGGATTGAACGTAAGCCTGGCCGCGACGCCCGCCGCCAGCACGACGATCATGGTTTCGCCGATGGCCCGCGAAGCGGTCAGCAGAAGCGCGCCGACGATGCCCGGCAGCGCCGCCGGCAGGATGACGTTGCGCACCGTTTCCGAGCGCGTGGCGCCGAGCCCCAGCGAACCGTCATGGAGGGCGCGCGGCACCGCGCTGATGATGTCGTCGGAAAGCGACGACACGAATGGTATCAGCATGATGCCCATGACCAGGCCCGCGGTGAGCACGCTCTGGGCCATGATGAAGGGCTGGCCGCCGGCAAGCGCAGCCGAAATGTCGCGCAGCAGCGGGCCAACCGTCACCAGCGCGAAGATACCGTAGACGATGGTCGGAATGCCCGCGAGCACTTCAAGCACCGGCTTGACCACCGAGCGCACCTTTCGCGAAGCGTATTCGGACATGTAGATCGCCGCGAACAGGCCGACCGGCACTGCGAAGAGCATAGCCACCAGCGCGATGTAGAGCGTGCCGGCAAGCAGCGGGATAAGGCCGAACTGGCCGGTCGCGCCACCTGAGCCCGCCGCCGCGAAGCGCGGATCCCACACGGTTCCGAAGAAGAAGTTGGACAGCGGCACCGACTGGAAGAAGGTCAAGGTCTGGAACAGCATCGACAGGACGATGCCGACCGTGGTGAGGATGGCGACGGTGGAGGCCGCGATCAGCCCCCACAGCATGACGCGCTCGACATTGTTGCGGGCGCGGCGGCGCAGCGTGATGCCGGACAGGCCGAGCCATGCGCCAGCCAGCGACAGGAGGATCGCGCCGATGGCCGAGGAGAGCGAGGACGAATCGCTCAGGGAACGATAGGTTTCGGCGGCGGGGATCATGTAGGCTTCGCCGCTGGAAGCCAGCGCCACCCCCTTCGAGGCGAACAGCGCCTTGAGATCGGCCTGACCGGAGCGCACCTGATCCAGCTCTGCGGGAGCGAGGTGGCGCATGCCGTCACCGATCGTATAGATCGTGCCCATGGTGAGCGAACGGTTCACATCGGAGGCGGAGCGCACCTGCTCGGGCAGGCTGCGCCACACGGCCGAGTCGACATAGATCGGGCTCACGGCCTTCCAGACGCCGAAGAAGATGATGGCGGGAAAGATCGCCAGAATGAGCGCATAGGAGCCGTGATAGCCGGGCAGCGAATGCTGTTTGACGCCGGCTTGCGGTTCAAGCCGCGCCGCGCGCATGCGCGCCACCATAAAAGCTGCCACGCCGATGACGAGGATGATGGCGAGGACCCAGGAAACGCTCATGAAGTGTATCCGGTTGGCTTCAGGGTCAGGCCCTGGATTGCATCACGCGAAAGATGGTCCGGGACGCGACAGGCGCGTCCCGGACCCTGGTATTTACATGGTCTTGCCGGACTCGAAAGCCGAGCGCTGCTCGTCGCGCTCGCCATCGGGAGCCGCGACCAGACCGTATTCGGCCAGCGGGCTGTCGGGACCCACCATGTCGTCGGAAAGGAAGAAGTCCACATACTCCTTCAGGCCCGGCACAACGTCGAGATGCGCCTTCTTCACGTAGAAGAACAGCGGGCGCGACACCGGATACTCGCCCTTGGCGATGGTCTCGACCGACGGGCTCACACCTTCCACGGTGGCGACTTTCAGCTTGTCGGCGTTGTTTTCGTAGAATGCGAGACCGAACACGCCGACGCCGGTCTTGTTGGAGTCGATGCGGGCCAGCGTCTCTGTGTAGTCGCCATCGATGTCGACGGCCTTGCCGTCCTTGCGCACGGCGATGCAGGCGGCGGCAGCGGCCTTTTCATCGGCGCCGGTGGCCGCGATGGCCTCAAGAGCGCCGGACGCCTTGCAGCCTTCGGTCATCAGCTTCTCTTCGAAGACTTCGCGGGTGCCGTGCTTTTCGCCGGGGATGTAGGCGGCGATATCCCAGTCCGGCAGCGCGGAATTCACTTCGTTCCACTTGGCGACCGTATTGTCGACCAGCTTGCCGTCGACGACGACCTGGGCGGCGAGCGCCTTGTAGAGGTCCTGCGCGGTCAGGGTCCAGTCCGGACCGTTGATGTCGGTGGCGAAGACGATGCCGTCATAGCCGATGCGCACTTCCTGGATTTCGGTGACGCCGGCGTCGGCGCAGGCCTTCACTTCCGATTCCTTGATCGGACGCGAGGAATTGGCGATGTCGATGGTGTTTTCGCCGACGCCCTTGCAGAATTCCTTGAGGCCGCCCGACGAACCGCCCGACTCCACGACCGGGGTCTTGAAGTTGGAATAAGCCTCGGAAAAGTTCTCGGCGACGATCTTGGCGTAGGGAAGAACGGTCGATGAGCCGGCGATCTGGATCTGGTCGCGCGCCGAGGCGAAGCCGGCCGTCGCGGCCAGCGCGAGCGCCGCAACCGACGCGGTGAGAACGTATCTTTTCATGTGGCCTGCTCCTGTTAGCAAGGTGGTCTGGAAGCGCTCTTTCAGCGCCCGGTGTGGCCAATAGACCCCGTTTATTACAGTCGCATGACAGTTTCGTGTCGGTCCGGTAAAGCTTGACAGGAAAGGCTTTGGCGGCATCCGCACGACTTGAAAGCCCCGCCGGCCGCAAGGCAAGCTGCCGCCTGCGCTATCTGCTTGTTATTGCCAACCTTGTGGGGTTTCGCGCGCCTCGTGCAGCACGCCGCCGGTCAGCCCCGCCCGGTTTCCTGCTCTTCATATTCGGCGGAGGAAGATTGTCCGAGCCAGCGCTCCAGCTTGGCCATCAGCGCCCGCGGGCTGACGGGCTTTGGCAGATAATCGTCCATGCCGCTCTCCAGACAGTGCTCGCGATCACCCTTGAGCGCATGAGCCGTCACCCCGACGATCGGCACATGCGACACGCCGGCCGCCTCGCTTTCGCGAATACGGGCGGTGGCCTCGTAACCGTTCATCTGCGGCATCGAAACGTCCATCAGGATCATGCGCGGGCGCAGGGCCGGGAACGCCTCGACCGCAAGCTTGCCGTTGGCGACGATCTCGAAGCTGTATCCGCTCTCGGAGAGGATCTGCGTGAAGACAAGCTGGTTCACCTCATTGTCTTCGGCGACCAGTATGTCGAGCCGCCCGGCCTGCGTGCGATCGGCGCGACCAGGACCCGGGACGCCGGCGGATTCGGCAGCCCCGGCAGGATCGGGCGACAAATGCGCCTGAGACGGCTCGCCGCCCTCCTGCGGAACCTCGTCTGCGGGAAGCCCCCGGCGTCGCTGGATCGCGTCGACCAGCACATCAAGCAGGGCCGAAGAGCGCACGGGCTTCGTGAGGTGGGCATGAACATCCAGATCCCGGCACGATGGGTCGGCCACGGAATGATCGACCGAGGTGAGGAGCAGGACGGGGATGTCGTGGAATGCGGATGACGCCCGCACCACCCTCGCGACGTCGGGTCCGCTCATGCCGGGCATCTGGTAGTCGAGCACGATGCATTCGACACCCATGTCCCGCGCGGCGGCGGCCTCCAGAACTTTCAGGCCTTCGACGCCGTTGGCGGCGGCGCAGGAATCGAAACCCCAGGATTGCATCTGCTCGGTCAGGATGGCGCGATTCACGGCGTTGTCGTCGATGATCAGCACCCTCGCCCCGCTCACATCGACGGGAGGCGCGGGCTTCGCAACGATGCGGCTGCCCTTTTCGAGAGCTATTTCGAACCAGAAGGTCGAGCCCCGGCCCGGCTCGCTTTCCACGCCGATCTCACCATCCATCAACGCAACCAGCCGCGATGAGATGGCAAGCCCCAGCCCCGTGCCTTCATGCCGGCGCGTCGATGAACCGTCGACCTGGCTGAACTTGTCGAACACCGACGCCAGCTTGCCGGCCGGGATGCCGATGCCCGTATCGGTCACGGAGAAATGCAGTTTCGTCCTGTCGCCCTGATCTTCCCCCGCCACATCGACCAGCACATGGCCGTGGTCGGTGAACTTCACCGCATTGCCAAGCAGGTTAAGCAGTATCTGGCGGATGCGCGCGGCGTCACCGATAAAGCAACCTTCCAGGCCGGGTTCGACACGCACGACCAGTTCCACATCCTTTTCGCGCGCGCGGGCGACGACCAGCGCCAGGGCGTCGTCGACGATCTCGCCCAGCTGGAATGGCGCGGGATCGAGAACCATCTGACCGGCGTCGATCTTCGAAAAGTCGAGAATGTCATTGATGATGGCGAGCAGGGCATTGCCGGATTTCGTAATGATATCCGTGAAGGTGCGTTGCTTCTGGTCGAGTTCCGTCTTCGACAAAAGCTCCGCCATGCCGAGAACGCCATTCATGGGCGTGCGGATCTCATGGCTCATATTGGCCAGAAATTCCGACTTGGCGCGATCCGCCAGCTCGGCCCGGCGGCGCGCCTCCTCAAGCTCCGCCTCCCTCTGCTTCAACTCGGTGATGTCGGTGGTCGAGCCGATGAGGTAGAGCGATCCGTCGGAAGCCGTCATCGCGCTTTTTCGCGCGAACTGATGTCGAACGGCGCCGTCGGCCGCTATCACGGTCTCCTCGCCTTCCTGCGTCTGTCCCGTACGCAGCACGGCCAGATCGCTTTCCGTCATTTCACGGCCATGGACGCCGAACAGCTCCATGTCGGTCCTGCCCAGCGCATCCTCGCGGCTGATTCCGGTCAGCTCGCTCCAGCCGCGATTGACATAGAACTGTCTCAGATCCGCATGCTTTGCGTAGATCGATACAGGCACATTGTCGATCAGGCTGCGAAAAAGCTCATTCTCGCGCGTGCTTTCGCCCAGCGCCCGCTCGCGCTCCTTCAGCGCCGTGACGTCGTAATAGGAAATGAGCCGCCGGCCACCCGAAAGGGCGGTGACGGAATAGATCATGGTGCGGCCGTCGCCTCGGCGGAACTCGCGTGGCGCCACCCCTCCGGCGCGGATTTCGCTCAGCCGGCGCGAGACATAGTCCTCCCACGCGTCGTCGTCGCCACAGACGGCCGTATGCCGGTCAGCCTCGAGCAGCGTACGGAATGCGCAACCCGTCTCGGCCTGATCCCGCGACAGGTTCCACAGCTTCCGGAAAGCCCGGTTGATCAGTTCGGTATTGAGCGCCTCATCGACGATGACGATAGCCATGTCCAGCAGATCGACGGTTCGTTCCAGATCGAGCCGGAGCTGATGGGTCCGCGCCTTGCTGCTTTCCAGTTCGGTCACATCGGAGCATGTCGAGATCAGCATTCCGGTATCGGTGCGGATGGATCGCTGCAGCACCATGCGGCCGCTGGCGAAGCGGATGAGAACGGGATCGCCGTTCGAATTCCGGCGTGCTTCCAGTATCGCCGCGCGCCAGCCTTCATCCGACAGGCCGCCCTTGTCCCACAGGCCGCGCGACAGCCCGGCGTCGAGTATCTGGCTGAATGAAATGCCTGCCCTGAACACATCGCCGAGCCCGCAATAAATCTGGAGCAGAGCCTCATTATACAGGATCAGCACGTCGTTCTCGTCATAAAGGCACAGCGCATCGCTGATGGCGTTGAGCGCGGTCATGGCCTGCCGCGCTTCACGCACCGCGGCCTGCGAGGCCGGCATGAAATCCTGAACCTGCGCCACCATCGCGGTGATGTTGCGCGCGACGCCGCGATAGCCGGTAAAATCGCCCTGCGCATCGAACTGCGGCTCACCGCTGGTCGAGACCCAGCGGCAGAAGGCGGGACCATCCTTCAGCTCGTAGACGAAATCTCGAAAGGGACGGCGCTGCTGCAAATCATGCAGATGGGCCAGCACATTGTGATTGCCGTGGCGGGCCTGCTCCATGAAATCGAAGCGGAAGCGGCCGATGACGGTTTCAGGCGGCATTCCGGTGGCTGCCAGATAATTGCCCGAAAGCCGGGAGAACCGCAGGTCGGGACCTGTTTCCCAAAGCCAGCACGCTTCGTCACCGCCCTGAGGGGGAGGAAACAAGCCATCCGCCGGGCCATCAGCCGGCATGGAGGGAAAACCAGCCAGCAAAGCCGGAGCTTCATCGGGGTGAGCGTCATCGGCACTCCCACCGCCGCCGCCATGCCCGATCGGCCCCTGCGCTTTCTTCATATGACCCAGCCCCGATCCCCGCCGGACACCCCTTATGCGCGCCATAGAAGTGCTGATGACAAGGCTTAACTGTCTGCTAATCATAACGCAAGCTGGCTTCATTCGCTCGGCCGGCCGTTCGCAGGCGCATTGTCAACACCTGCATCTCGCGCTATCGGATTGAGGACATGTTGAAACCTGCTCGCGTTGGTCCAATTCTTCTCTGCGGCCTCTTGCTTTCGGGCGCTGGCTGCGCGCGCACCGACGACGGCACGGTGGTTATCCCAAGGCCGGTCGACGCAAGGCGCATATGGGACAAGGGGCCGGCCGGCACACAGACACCGCCGGTGGAAAGCGGCTCCAACGTTTTCCCCCTCAACTCCCCCGCCTACAGACGCCCGGCCCCGCCTGCGGGCGCAAGCACCCGGCGCGCCGCCGCCGGCCCCGCAACGGTGGCTCCGGCCGAGCCCACCGCCCCGATCTCCTGCGGCCCCGCAACCGACGCCGGCGGGCGCGTGCGGATGGTGTGTGAATAGGTCCGGCTTCAGCCGGTCCGACACAGTTCTTGAAAGCGTTGGCTACCCGACGATGAACCCGCACCGCGCGGATGCAGGTTCATCTTCCGATCGTGACGCCTCAGCGCGCCGCCACCTGCAATATCCGGCACAGTTGGGCGAGTTGCGCATCATAAGCGCCCGGATTGCCGAGGATATCGATGCACCTCTTGCGCAGCATCCTGACCTCGCCTGTCGACATGTTCGCAACCACGCCCGGCAGATTGGCGTTCACGCCCGGATTTCCAGGTGTTGCGGGGTTGCCCGGCGTACCAGGCTTTCCTGGCGTGACACCCACACCGACCCCCACACCGGCCGATATGCCGCTTCCCACGCCGAGTCCAACTCCGGCGTTGACGCCGCCAACCGAAGCGCCCACGCCCGCCGACACCGCGTTCCTTCCACCGATATTCGCACCCAGACCGGCGTTAACGCCGCTCCTGCCGCCCACCGAAGCCCCGGCTCCTACACCGACGCCTCTGCTCGCTCCAACGCCGACACCGGCATTGACGCCGCGAGACCCGCCAACCGATACGCCCACGCCAAGGCCGCCATCCCGGCCACCGGCGCTGACGCCCAGCCCTTTACCCCCGATGTCCAGCGCCTGCGCAGGCAAAGCCAGCGCCATCGCAAACACGGATGCGCAGACCAGCTTGGCGAGCATCCCCGTCTTTTCCGATACGGACATGAAACTTCCTCCTCGCTTCATTCGGCAAAGCCTCCGGCAGGCCGGGACTTCCGTTGCAGGGGGAATTGTTCGCGTCAAAAATCAACGAACCGGTAATAAACATGAATCAACTTTAACGGTTGCAATCTGAGGGTCGGGAATCAGGCCGTAGCGGGAACCGCCCTGCGACGACGACATGCGTAAAGACAAGGACTTGAAGCCCAGGGAGCGGGTGACAAGGCTGGCGCGGCTCAGGATTTTCGCACGGAAGCACAGGCGACTACCATCATCGCTCCGATTACCGTGATATGCTCCATGACGACATGGAATTCGATCGTCCTGAAAGGCTCTTCCATCGCCCAGAAATTATGGGCGAGCGGAATTGTAAGCGCGGTGAAGACTGCAAGCGCTCCGGCGCCAAGCCACGTCCAGCGATTGAAGATGATCAGCAACGACGCGCCGATCTGGACGATGATCGTCGCGATATTGAACAGCCAGCCGGGCTCCAGTCCGAAATGCGCCATTTCGCCGACGCCAGTATTGAAATCGATCAGCTTGGCAAGCCCGCTCGACCAGAACATGAACGTAAGCACGATGCGGGCGAGATATCCGAACCAGCCGGAACCCAATATCGCATTGATGATCTGCGGCATCGTAAGTTCCCCCGCCTCCCTCGCGGCCTCCATACCTGTATAAGATCACCGGCCTTGAGCCTGCACAAGCCCCGCTTTCAGGCGAGACGGAAATTCCAGAACAGGCATGCGAGCGTCAGCGCCGCAAATCCGGCAAAGGCCAGACTGCGCAGCAACACATTGCGCCGCAATGCATTCAGCCCGAGATGACAGCCGACGATCGCCAGGGGAAATATGAAGCGCCAGTCCAGCAGGCTGCGCAGAATGCTCGACTGCCCAAAAGCCCATCGCGCCAGCACGCATCCCACAATCGCCGCAAGAAGCGCGATGGCCGCCCACATCAACGCATCCGCCGCATTGACCAGAACGAAACCGGCCGCCTTCAGCGGCAGGATCATCATCAGCATGGCGCTGAAGAAATAAATGGCCGCGAGCGGGAGGAAGTTCTGTGCGGAGGCTATGCCATCCAGCCGCCGCACGCCCATCATGCCGAACGGATAGCCATGGCGCGCGACGGCTAGGCTGAGCGCCATCAGAACGCCGCCCAGCGCCGCAATCAGAAGGAACGAAGTGACGGCCTTGTTCATGGGGTCCCCGTGCAAACGAATCTTCGCCGGTCTACCACGCATGCCCGGTTAGCCAAAACAGCGACTGCAAGCGACAGGTTTGCGGCTCTCGAATTATCGCCGGTCGAAAATACCGACACAGATGAGTTCGCGACAGACTGCGGCGCCTGAGCGGTTCTGGTTTTCATGGAACCGGCAGAACCGCTCTATCTCATTGTCCTGGCCGCATTCCGGGCGCAAAAACCGTTTCACGCTTTTGCTGGGAACACTTTAAGCCAGTGCGGCCTCAACCGAGGCGGGACGTATGGTGTTACGCTCGAAATAGTTGGCGAGAAACGCCTGGACCCGGGGATTGTCGGGATTTCCGAAGATTTCACCGGGTGAGCCCTTGGCCGGGATCACGCCCTTGTCGGTGAAGACGACCAGATCGGCGACCTGGCTGGCGAAACCCATTTCGTGGGTCACTATGACCATTGTCATGCCCTCGTCGGCGAGATCGCGCATGACCTGCAAAACCTCTCCCACCAGCTCGGGATCGAGCGCGGAGGTCGGCTCGTCGAACAGAATGATGTGCGGGTCCTGTGCGAGCGCGCGGGCGATGCCGACACGTTGCTGCTGCCCGCCGGAAAGGAAGGAGGGATATTTCAGCACGTGATCGGCCAGTCCAACCTTGACCAGCGCCTTTCGCGCCTTTTCGGCAGCCTCGGTTTTCGACAGCTTGTTCACCAGCCTGAGCGGCATGGCGACATTTTCGAGAACGCTCAGATGTGGCCACAGGTTGAACTGCTGGAAAACGAAGCCGACCTTTTCGCGCGCTGCGTTGATTTCCCGGGCTGTGCAGGCGCGGCGGGTTTGCCCCTCGCGGGCATATCCCAGAGCCTGCCCCTCGATCAGGATCGAGCCCTCCTCAAAATCGGTCAGGAACGCCATGCAGCGCAGAAGCGTCGACTTTCCCGAACCTGAAGGGCCGATAATGCAGGTCACCGCCGAACGGGGAATGTCCAGATCGATATTGTCGAGAACGGTGACGTTGCCGAAGCTTTTGCGCAAGCCGCGAATCTCGATGGCGGTGTCCCGGTTCTTCATGCTGTTTTTCCGTTTGCAGTCAGGAGATGTCGTTGCATGCGCCGTTCGACCCGACCTCCGATCCAGGTCGTAACGCCCACCAGCACCCAGTAGCAAAGAACCAGCACCAGCAATGTTTCGACATAGGTGAAGGTGGCCGATCCGATGCCGGAAAGAACAGCCGTGATTTCCGGGACGGTCATGACCGAAAGAATCGCGGTTTCCTTGCTCATCACGATGAACATGCCGACGAGGGCGGGGGTGATTGTCACCATCATCTGGGGAAGCTGTATGTGTCGAAGGATCTGAAATTTGCTCAAGCCGCAAATCTGTCCGGCCTCCGCCTGTCCGACATTGACCGCCCCGAAGCCGGCGCGGAAAATCTCGGTGAAATAGGCTGCGGAATAAAGGGTAAGGCCCAGCACACCGGCAGTTTCGGCGCTCAGCATGAGGCCCACAAGCGGGCCGCCATAATAGAGCAGGAAAATCTGCACCAGAAATGGCGTGCCCCGGAATATCGACTGATAAACCGCCACCAGCAAACGCACGGGCCAGAGGCGGGAGGTCTGGAAAACGGCAAGCACGAAGCCCAGGGCCATACCGGCGACGGTGCCAGCCAGCCACAAAAGGATCGTCAGGCGCAATCCGGCCAGAATCTGCGGCAAATTGTCGGTGATGATGGCGGGATTGAAGCTCACGACTGTTTCTCGCGTGCATAGCGGCTGATCAGCAGATCGCCGGCAAGGGTCATCGCCGTGGTCATCAGCCAGTAGAGGACGGCGGCGATCAGCAAGGCTTCGAGCGGGCGAAAATGGGAATTGCCCACATTCTGCGCCACGCGCGTCAGCTCCAGAATGCCGACGGTGGAGATCAGGGACGTGCCCTTGATCATGATCGTCGCCTCGTTGACCAGAGCGGGAAGCGTCAGGCGAAACGCCTGCGGCAGCTTGATGTGGAGGAATATCTGCCGTTCGCTCATCCCCGTGACGCGCCCGGCCTCGACCTGCCCTTCAGCTACGCCGGCGAAACCGCCGCGCAAGATTTCGGCCTGATATCCCGCCGTGCAGACTGTCAGGGACAGCAAGGCCGACACCTGCGGGGAAAGCTCCAGCCCGATGAAGGGCAGGATATTGAACACGATCAACAGCACCACGAGAAGCGGCGTGGCGCGCACCATGTTGATGTAGAGCCTTGCGGGAAGAGAGGCGAGACGGCTTGGGGATATCCGGGCCCTGCAGATGATGACGGCCAGCGCAAACCCCAGGATCAGGCAGCCTGCGGCGTACACGACCGAAGCCCATGCACCTCGAAGGAACAGGGGAAATTCATTCAGGGCGCCGGAAAAATCGAGCATCGCGCTTCCCTTCCCAGAAGATCAGATGCTGGGATCGGGCAAGGTTTCAGGAAGATCCAGCGTCATGCCGAACCATTTGCGCTGGAATTCGGCCATGCGCCCGTCGCGGCTCATGCCAAGGATGGCCTCGTCGACCGCCTTCATCAATGACAGCGAATTCTCGTCCTTGCGGCCGAGATAGCTGAACCATGCCATGGGGCCGATCGCCGGCTCGAGAACCTCGAACATGCCGTCGCGCAGTTTCGCCGCATGATAAAGATTGGTCGATTGCGCGACCACTCCGTCAAGGCGGCCTGCAACCAGATCGGCATAGGCCTGATTGTTGTCGCCGTAGTCGCGAACGGTCACGTTCCTGCCTTCGCCCACTTCACGAATTTTGGCGGCGGACACGGTCTCGCGCTGCGCGCCGAAGCTGCGGCTCTCGATATCTTCCGCAGAGGTGAAGTCGGTGTTTTTGGCCAGTTTCATGATGGAGATCGCGCCACCCGAAATCGGCAGGTTGAAGTAGTATTTCTCAAGGCGTGCAGCGGTCAGCGTGTTGGGCCCTGCAACCATGTCGAACTTGCCGGCTTCGAGGCCAGGCAGCACGTTGGTCCAGGGAAGGTCGATGAACTTGACCTTGACCCCCAGATGCTTGCCGATCTCGGCGAACACGTCGGCGTTGAAACCGGTCTGCTTGCCGTTCTCGATGAAGTCGAAGGGCGGGAACTGCATCTCGGTGCCGACGACCAGTTCGCCCCGCTCCTTGACGGTTGCGAGCAGGTCCTTGTCCTGCGCCAGCGCAGGCATCGCCAGGGCGGCGGCGATGGAAATCGCGCCGATCAGTCTTCTAAACAGCATTGGAAACTCCTCTCCTTGTCGGGCACACATGTGCCTTCCCCTTCCCGACCGGCGGGCTCAGGGATTCTTCCTGATTTCGTTCAGCATGTTGTAGATGGTCGAGCGCGACAGGTGGAGCAACTGGGCGACATGGGGCATGACGCCACGCATGTCGAAGATGCCCGCCTCATCGAGAAGGCGCAGGACCGCCAGATGGTCCTCGCGCATCATCGCCGACTGGGTGAGCTTGTTCGCGGCCAGATAGGCGTTCAGAATCGTGCCGCTCACCTCCTTCCATTCCGGCTTGAACAGATCCGAATGGAGGACGGGCGCAGGCGAGAATTCGATGAGCTGGCGAATGAACGCCACCGCTCCCTCGAATGCGGAGATATCGAGATTGATGCAGAGCAGGCCGATCGGCTGACTGGCGTCATTGCGCAAAACCGCCGTCACCGAGCGAAGCTGCCGGCGGTCCCAGTTTGTCTTGCGATATGGCCCAATCATCGAGGCTTCGAGCGATGATGCGACCTCCATCTCCGTCATCGAGCTGGACCCTGCCTGACGACGCGACAACGGGTTGACGATATGATGGATATTGCCCGTCTCAAGGTCGTGGATCACCACCTCGGCATGGGGCCGGAGCAGCGCTGCTATGGCCTCCGCGACAGGAAGGTGCTTATCCAGTTCGTGCAACATATTTGTATAAAAAATCCGAATTGGACATTTTGTCAATTGAAAATTTGCGGCATAGTCATGTAAATAGCGAAATCATATCGACATAACGTCCAAATTGAACAAAACGTATTTTCCAAAGCAAGGGTGATTTCTCCATGAGCGCAAACGAGAATGAGTGCGGCGTCGCGAACGCGTTCTCGAACAATTTCTCAGAAGCGCGCGAGAAGTTCCTCCTTGCCGCAAGAAAGGCCGGAGCTGGCCAAGTCGACAGCTTCGACCACCCGCTTTCCGGCCCGGATGGGAAGCCTCTGGCCTGTGACGTGGCGTTTTTTGGCGATCCCGGCGCACGGCATCTGATCGTCACATTGTCCGGCCTGCATGGGGTGGAGGCCTGGGCGGGCGCGGCTTGTCAGGTGGCCTGGTGCCAGGATGGCCGGGCGGCGAGACTGCCGGCGGACGTGGCCATTGCGCATGTCCACGCGATCAATCCCTGGGGCATGGCCTGGGATCGGCGTCAACAGGAAGACAATATCGACCTGAACAGGCATTTCGTCGATTTCGAGCATCTGCCCGACGACAGCGAATATGGCGAATATGTGGGCGATGTGATGTGCCCGGAAACGGACCCGGACGCGCGCCGCAAGGCGGATACCCGCCTGGCCGATTTTTTGCGGCGGGCCGGCCGGCGTCACTATGGGATGGTGCTTCAGGGCGGACAGTATCGTTATCCCGACGCCCCTTCGTTCGGCGGCGTCAAGCCATCATGGAGCCATGGGGTGCTTGACCGCATTCTCGCCGCGCACTGCGCACGGGCGAAGCGGATTGTGGTGTGCGACTTCCACACGGGTTACGGGCCGTATGGTTATGGCGTTCCACTCTGGCATCTTGGCGAAGGCCCGCAACTGGACAAGGCGCGCATTCTTTTCGGGCCGACGCTGGAAGCGCCCCTCGCCGGCGAAGGGGCCGAGGACGAGTACATTCAGCACGGTCACCTCTACGGCCATGTGATGGCGCGCCTGCCGGATCAGGATGTCGTGGCCATGTGCTTCGAATTTGGCGGTGAGGTGCTTCGCCCCGGCGAACGCGCGCTGCTTGAGCGCGCGGATGCGCTCATGTGGCGGGATCAAGACCGGCTGAGCAAGGAAAGCCGCGCCGCGCGCCGGCGCTGGCGGCATATTCATGTTCCCGACAGGGATGACTGGCGCGAGATGGTTCTGGCCCGTGGTGGACAGGTGTTGCGTGAACTGACGTCGCGCATCGGCCAGCTCGATTGAAGATCAAGGGAAGCGCAAGATGGCACTGCAGATAATCGATCGCGATCTGGTTCGCAAACTCCTGCCGATGGAGACCTGCATCGGACTTATGGAAACGGCCATGTTGCAGACGGCGGCGGGAACCACCTGCCAGCCGCCGCGCTGGATCATCGACCTGCCGGCGGGTGAAGGCAAATGCTTCGGGCTGATGCCGGGCGCCATGGCCGAGCCCGAAATCTTCGGTGCGAAGCTGACAGCGGTGTATCCGCAAAATGGCGCAAAGGGTTTTCAGTCGCATCAGGGAACCATCGTGCTTTTCGAAGCTGAAATCGGCGCGCCTGTGGCCATTGTCCATGGCGGTGAAGTCACGGCCATCCGTACGGCGGCGGCGTCCGGACTGGCGACGCGTGTCCTTTCCAATCCCGGGGCTGGCGATCTGGCGATATTGGGTTGCGGCGAACAGGCGCGAGAGCATCTCGTTTCCATGTCCTGCGTGCGGACGCTACAGCGCGTTCGGGTCTGGGGGCGCAATCCGGCGCGCGCACAGGCTTTCGCCCGTGAAAACGCATCCAGTTCCCCCGTTCCGATCGAGGTCTGCGCCAGCGTGGAGGAGACGGTGCGCGATGCCGACCTGATTTGCACGGTGTCCGCCGCCGCCGAACCGATTTTGGAAAGCGCTCATGTCGCCGATGGCGCGCATCTCAATGTCGTGGGATCTTCGGTCGCCGCCGCGGCCGAAATCGGCAATGAACTGGTCAGGCGCGCACGCTTTTTCGTCGATTACCGGCCTTCCGCGCTGTTGCAGGCAGGGGAATTTCTGGCGGCGAAGCGGGCCGGGATGGTCGATGACGCCCACATTCTGGCCGAGGTGGGTGAAGTGCTGGCCGGATCAAATCCGGGGCGGCAAAATGGCGAAGAAGTGACGATCTACAAGTCGCTGGGCATCCCGGCGGAAGATCTGGTCTGCGCCAACTATCTGCTACAGACTGCGCAGGCCCGAAATCTTGGCGACCGCATCGCCTTCTAGAGCATTTTCCGCGGGGGACGAACCGGGTTCCCCTTCTGGCTGCGCCTTAACCTTTCGTGAAAGAAACGACGATGATTTCCATGAATGACCTGAATGCGGTGCGCGAAGCCATTTCCCCCTATCTTCATCGTACTCCGCTGTGGCGTTCGCGCTATCTTTCCAGCCTTCTCGGCCGCGACACCTGGGTCAAGGCGGAACTGTTCCAGCGCACCGGCTCGTACAAGCCGCGCGGCATGCTGTGGGCCATGATGCAGCTTTCCCCCGAGGCGCGGGCGCGCGGAACCATCACCTTTTCGGCTGGCAACGCCGCGCAGGGCCTGGCCTACGCCGGACAGGTACTTGGGGTGTCGAGCACCGTCGTCATGTCGGCCAGCGCCAACCCGACCAAGGTGGCGGCCACAAGGGACTATGGAGCAAAGGTCATCCAGCACGGCACACCGCAGGAGGCGGCGCAGTTCTGTCTCGATCTCGCGGCCAGCGAGGGGTTGACCTACATTTCCAGTTATGACGACGACGACCTGATGACCGGTCACGCTTCGCTTGGACAGGAAATTCTAGAGAGCCTGCCGGGCACGGCGGATATCGTTCTGGGCATTGGCGGCGGCGGCATGGCCGGCGGCGTGGCCAAGGCGGCCATGGCGATGGATCACAAGGTGCGCCTGTGGGGGGTCGAACCCGAAGGAGCCGCGGCCATGACGCAAAGCCTTGAAGCCGGAAAGGCCGTGCGGCTTCCCGTCGTCGCCACCGTCGCGGATGGCCTTGCCGCGCCGTCCGCCGGTGAATTGTGCTACGCTTTGGTGAAAGAGCGTTTCGAGGGCGTGTCGGTGGTAAGCGACGACAGGATTATCGAAGCCATGAAAATCCTGATGAGCCGTTTGAAGATCATGCCCGAGCCCGCAGCCTGCGCAGGGCTGGCGGCAGCTCTCCAGGGTTGTGGCGGCCAGAGCGGCCAAGGCCCGCTTGTGCTGGTGATCTCGGGAGGCAATGTCGATCTCGCCAGCCTGAAAAACTGGATCTGAACCTTCAAAGCGCGGTTGCCGCCTGCAGGTACACCCTGTTGTATCGCTCGACGGACCGCTTCTGCACGCCATGGCGCTCCCATGGTGAACCTGTCCGATAGCGCATCCCTCCATTCCGGGGAATGACGCACAGTCAAAACCCCGGGATCAAACAGTTTGCCGCCTTCGGGTTGCTGCTCGCTACTCAGACGCCAAACGTCACCATGCCGCGATCATCGATCGGCCAGGCAGGGTTCCAGGCGATCTCCCATGCATGCCCGTCAGGATCAGCGACATAACCTCGAAAGCCGCCGTGGGGCGGCGCATCTGCTTCTCTGATCACGCTTCCGCCTGCCTGAACCAAACGATCCATGACAACGTTAACGTCATCCCGGGCGGGAACGTTGTGCGCCAGCGAGAACGCACCGGGAACCGGCAGCCCCGTTCGGCCCATATCCTGCTCAAGAGCTGCTTTTTCGAACGTTCCCAGCACAAAGCCGTTCATCTGATAGAAGATGATCTCGCGGTTCTCGAAGACCGGGCTCCAGCCAAATCCATCCGCGTAAAATCTGCGGGAGCGCGGCAGGTCGGTCGTGCCGAGTGTAATGACAGAAATTTGCTGTTGCATGTCCCAGTCCCTGGTTCGCGACGCACGATTGCGTGGCGTTCGAGGTCTTGGGCCGTCGCACAAAGACGGAAGGACTCGCATATTGCGAGGGCCGGGCCAACCGCACCGACCTAACCTGTTTCAGACAGCCGTCATTATGCGAATTTTTGAGTGTCGCGCAATACCACCCACGCTCGGGCGCTGCGGCTGCCGAAAATCATCCTGACCATCTCGCCGCGAAGGCGGCGTTTCATTTCGTGATCGTCATGTCAGCAACCACATAGGAACACACTTCGTTGTCCGAAGGGAATTCTCCCCTGAAGGAATACGGTTATGTTCTTGCGAATAGATAGATTGCAGATCGAATTGCCGGCCCCGTTGAAACAGGATGCAAACGCCGCCGCCGCGCTACAGGAGCTCCTTGGGGGCAAATATGGAGAAATGTCCACCCTCGGGAACTACATGTTCCAGAGCTTCAATTTCAGAAGCAAAAGCAAGCTTCGTCCGTTCTATAGCCTCGTCGCCGCCATTACCGCTGAAGAATTGGGCCACGTCGAGCTGGTCAGCAACGGAGTGGCCATGCTCGCCAACGGCCCGGATACCGGGGGCGGCGATACGGGCGATGGCGGCGATATATCGGGCGCTCCTTTTGAAAACATGAAGGACGTGCGGTTAGCGGGCGCATTCTTCTCCAATGGCGGCGGCGCCATGCCCGTTAATAGCAACGCCCAATCATGGAACGCCGACATGGTGACCACCACTGGCAACGTCGTGGTCGACCTCCTTCATAACTTCCATCTCGAATGCGGCGCACGCCTTCACAAGCTCCGGGTCTACGAAACCCTCACCGATCCGACGGGGCGGGAGGTGTGCGGCTATCTGCTGGTGCGTGGATCGGTGCACGCCCATGCCTATGCGCTGGCGCTCAAGAAAATCACAGGGGTCGAGCTTGAGAAATTCCTGCCTACACCAAACATACCGCTGGACAAGATACCGGAGTGCCAGAAGTATTTGGCGGAGGGATCACACCGTCGTCTCTACACTTTCAGTCCCGACGACTATGGCGAGATGGCCGGCATCTGGGGCAACGGGGAAGTAGCTCTTCCAAACGATCCCCCGGGCGAGTTGGAAATCGTGGATGGAATGCCCGAAGGGGGAAAAATCCACCAGCTGACGGGCGTGCCCTCCGCTTTCACCCCGGACTACGCGCCCGAAGAAATGTTCGAAATCGCGGAAAAACTCTACAAAAAATCACGATAGCGAAAGGCGACCCTGGAGAATTCTTTTTGATGGCGGATTGGCGTCGACCCAACCAGAGCATGTTGGTCGACACCCTGAAGCTGGACAGCGAAGGAGACCGATCATGACCGACACCAAGCGTTTCGAACGAGATTTAGCCGGAGAATCGCGATCCGCCAAAGATACCGATTTGTCCGACGCCAGCGAGAACAAACCTTCCCAAAATGGAGGGGTGCCGGCTGACACATTCCCCCGGTTCGAGGGTCCCGCATTTTCGTCAAAGCCCGCCGAACCCGCAGTCAAGCCCCATGCTCCATATGTCAAACAGCCGCCCAGGGACACCGAATACGCCGGGCATCCGGACTTCTCCCAAGATGCCGCCACGAACAAGCTTCCTCCTGGTGGCTTCGGGAACAGCGAACCACTGGATGACGCCAACGAGAAGACGCGCCATTCTGACGGACAAAGACCACGTGAGGCAATCGATCCGGAAGCCGACAGCCGCCCGGCTCATGAAACCTGCCGGGCTCCAAGGCTGGATATAACCCCGCAGGAAGCAAAACGTGATTTCTGATTTCCGAAGAGTCAGGCTACTTTTTTCGTTCCACGCAGCAGGAGAACGACGATGAAGACATTCCTCGCATTCGCCGCAGCATTTGGGCTCTCCGTATCCGCCGCCTCCGCAGAATGCGCATGGCATTCAAACGTATCGGCTTCGGTAGACACTCAGACAACGACCGCCAGCGTGACGAACACTGAAGGGACGACGTCCGCGGAAGCCACGACAATAAAGAAAGAACTGCCCGAAAAGACTGAATAATCCGACCTTTTCGGCTACACGGCTTCCTTCCTCCGTTGGGCGCCATTGGCGCCGGCGGATTTCGGCAATGAAAGGGCGATCAGCCGTTTCATTTCTGCGAGCGCTTGCGCATTTGCTTCCCGGCCGCATCGATATCGAAGCGCCGCCCTATAACCAGGGGGATGCTGGAAGCGCAAACACTTGAAAAATTGGAAGAAAATGGTGCTGCCACAGAGACTCGAACTCTGGACCTCTCCCTTACCAAGGGAGTGCTCTACCACTGAGCTACGGCAGCGACCGGATGCGGCGGTCTTCTGCCACATCGTTTGGCCGAGCGCAAGGCAATAAACAGCCCTCTGCAAAGACGTTGTTTCGGACACGCCCATGCCATATTCATGAGGCTGCTCCAGCTGTCGGGAAAGCAGGCATGACGAACCGGAAGGGAACCGCATCCAAGACCGAGGATTTGCGCAAGGCGCGTCTGGCCGAAGCGTTGCGGGCCAATCTCATGAAGCGCAAGGCCCAGACCCGTGCGAGACGCGCCGGCGAAGCCGATCAGCGCCCGCAGGGCATCGGCGCTGCGCAAGTGAAGCCGGAAAGCTGACCCGTGTGATTCTTTGCGGACCGTCCCGTCTGCGCATTTTCTTGAACAGCGGCCGCCTATGGTTTAGACGGACCGCTTCAACCGATTGAAGCGCGCCAAAAAGTCTACCGGCGAAAGGCGCGGCACATCCCAGACCGGCAATTTGCCGGGGAGAGGCATCTTCATGGACCGCATCAGGATCGTCGGGGGCAACAGGCTCTCAGGCAACATTCCAATTTCCGGCGCCAAAAACGCCGCCCTGCCCCTGATGATCGCTTCGCTGCTGACGCGCGAAACGCTGACGCTGGAGAATGTGCCGCATCTGGCCGATGTGGAGCAGCTCATCCGCATCCTTGGCAATCATGGCGTCGACTATTCCGTCAACGGACGCCGCCACAGCCAGACCGAAGGCTATTCGCGCACCATCAACTTCACCGCCGCCAACATCGTCGACACCACCGCGCCTTATGACCTCGTCTCGAAGATGCGGGCGTCGTTCTGGGTCGTCGGCCCGCTGCTGGCCCGCATGGGCGAGGCGAAGGTCTCGCTGCCCGGCGGCTGCGCCATCGGCACGCGGCCGGTCGACCTGTTCATCGACGGCCTTCAGGCGCTGGGGGCGAAGATCGACGTCGAAAGCGGCTATGTGCTGGCCAGGACGGCCAAGGGCCTGCGCGGCAATCGCTATCGCTTCGCCAAGATTTCCGTCGGCGCCACCCATGTGCTGATGATGGCGGCGGCGCTCGCCCGTGGCGAGACCGTGCTGGAAAACGCCGCGCGCGAGCCGGAAGTCGTCAACCTCGCCGAATGCCTCAACGCCATGGGCGCGAAGATTTCCGGGGCCGGGACCGGCGTCATCACCATCGAAGGCGTCGATGAGTTGCATGGCGCAAGCGTGCGCGTCATTCCCGACCGCATCGAGACCGGCACCTACGCCATGGCCGTGGCCATGACCGGCGGCGACGTGCTTCTGGAAGGCGCGCGCGCCGACCTGCTGGAAAACGCGCTGGAGACCATTGCGCGCACCGGGACCGAGATCACCACCACCAACGAAGGCATCCGCGTCTATCGCAATGGCGCGGGCATCGAGCCGGTGGACATCACCACCGAGCCCTTCCCCGGCTTCCCCACCGACCTGCAGGCGCAGTTCATGGGCCTGATGACCATGGCCCGGGGCCGTTCGCACATCACCGAGACGATCTTCGAGAACCGCTTCATGCATGTGCAGGAACTGGCGCGTCTCGGCGCTCATATCACCCTGTCGGGCCAGACGGCCATCGTCGACGGCGTGGCGAAGCTGAAGGGCGCTCCGGTGATGGCCACGGACCTGCGTGCTTCCGTGTCGCTGGTGATCGCCGGGCTCGCCGCCGAGGGCGAAACCGTCGTCAACCGCGTCTACCACCTTGACCGCGGGTTTGAGCGGCTGGAGGAAAAGCTCTCCGGTTGCGGCGCGACCATAGAGCGCATTTCGGGTTGAGGGCCGCTCCGGCCCGCATCGCGGTTGCACAGGTTCGCAAGACAGCCTAACAAAAGGGTTCACGACAACCCTTCGCAGGTGCGAAACCGGCATGGATCAACTCAGGCTCATCGCGCTCGACGAGCAGGATCTCAACGTCATTTCCGCGCATGTCCAGGACGCGGTGATGAAGGTGCGCGATCTGCAATATCTGCCGGACGAGCGGCGCTTCGTGCTGGCCATGAACCGTTTCGCCTGGGAGAGGAAGTCCGGCTTTCTGCGCAAGAAAAATGAACGCCGGCAAAGCGTGCTGCATTTTGATCGGGTGCTCGGCGCCAAGGCGGCCGGCATCGCGCGCGACAAGCCCGACGAGGTGCTCTCCCTTCTGGCCGTAAGCTTTGTGGCGACGGACAAGCCCGCCGGCATCGTCGAGCTCGTTTTCTCCGGCGGCGGCGCCATCATGCTGGATGTCGAATGCGTCGAGGCGCGCCTGGCCGACACCGGCGGCGTCTGGCAGGCCTCTTCCCGACCCGCACACAGGATCTGATTGCGCATGGCCATCACACTCAGACAATCCGACGCGGATTTCGAGCAGCGTTTCGCCGCATTCCTGTTGACGAAGCGCGAAGTCTCCGCCGATGTCGAGGCCGTGGCGCGCGAGATCATCGCCCGCGTTCGCTCCGAGGGCGACGCCGCGCTCATCGACTACACAAGGCGCTTTGATCGCGCCGATCTCGAAACGCTCGGCATCGCCGTTGCGCGTGCCGATATCGACGCGGCCTACACGCAGGCGGACCCCGCCACTGTCGAGGCGCTCAAGCTGGCGCGCGACCGTATCCGTTCGCACCACCAGCGCCAGATGCCGCAGGACGACCGCTACACCGACGCCATCGGCGTGGAACTTGGCTCGCGCTGGACGGCGGTGGAATCGGTCGGCCTCTATGTGCCGGGCGGCACCGCCAGCTATCCAAGCTCGGTGCTGATGAACGCCGTGCCCGCCGCCGTGGCCGGCGTTGAGCGGATCGTCATGGTCGTGCCGGCATCCGGCGGAACCATCAACCCGCTGGTGCTGGTGGCCGCCGATCTTGCCGGCGTCTCCGAAATCTACCGCATCGGCGGCGCGCAGGCGGTGGCCGCGCTCGCCTACGGAACCGAAACTGTCCGCCCGGTCGTCAAGATCGTCGGGCCGGGCAATGCCTATGTCGCCGCCGCCAAGCGGCAGGTATTCGG
Organism: Aquamicrobium ahrensii; assembly: GCF_040545755.1. NCBI lineage: Bacteria > Pseudomonadati > Pseudomonadota > Alphaproteobacteria > Hyphomicrobiales > Phyllobacteriaceae > Aquamicrobium > Aquamicrobium ahrensii. Next base: position 25,215 of record NZ_JBEPMN010000014.1, on the reverse strand, counting down.
CACGGTCGGCATCGACATGATCGCCGGGCCCTCGGAGGTTCTTGTGGTGGCCGACGCCTCCAACGATCCGGAATGGGTGGCCGCCGACCTTCTGGCGCAGGCGGAGCATGACGCCTCGGCCCAGTCGATCCTGATGACCGACGACGCCGGCTTCGGCAAGGCGGTGGAAGAGGCCGTCGAACGCCAGTTGCGCAGCCTCTCGCGCTCGCAAACCGCTGCGCAGAGCTGGCGCGACTTCGGCTCCGTCATCCTTGTCGAGAGTTTCGAGGCTGCGATACCGCTCATCGACCGCATCGCGGCCGAACATCTGGAACTGGCGGTGGACGATGCCGAAGCCCTGCTCGGGCGCATTCGCAACGCCGGATCGGTGTTCATCGGCCGCCACACGCCGGAGGTGATCGGCGACTATGTCGGCGGTTGCAACCATGTGTTGCCCACCGCGCGCTCGGCCCGCTTCTCGTCCGGACTTTCGGTGCTCGATTTCGTCAAGCGCACCTCGATCCTCAAGCTCGGCGCTGAACAGTTGCGCACGCTGGGACCCGCCGCCATCGCGCTGGCCAGGGCGGAAGGCCTCGATGCCCATGCCCGTTCCGTCGCCATCAGGTTGAATATGTAGCGGCATGTCGGAGTTCGATCCCCAGCGCGACAGACTGGTCGACGTCGAGCTTGACGAAACGATCGGACGCTCGACGCCGGACGTCGAGCACGAACGTGCCGTGGCGATCTTCGATCTGATCGAGGAAAACATCTTTCGTCCGGTCAATGACGGTGGCGAGGGTCCCTATCGGCTGAAGCTGTCGCTGGTGGATTCGCGGCTGGTCTTCGCCATCGCCCGCGAGGATGGGGCCGACGTCGTCACGCATATCCTGTCGCTGACGCCGTTCCGGCGCATCGTCAAGGATTACTACATGATCTGCGAGAGCTATTACGACGCCATCCGCTCCGCCTCGCCGAGCCACATCGAGGCCATCGACATGGGCCGCCGCGGCTTGCATAACGAGGGCTCGCAAACGCTGAAGGATCGCCTCGGCGGCAAGATCGACATCGATTTCGCCACGGCGCGCCGCCTGTTCACCCTTGTTTGCGTGTTGCACTGGCGAGGCTGACCTGAGCGGGCAACCCAGCAAACCACGCTCGATCCTGTTCATGTGCGGCATGAACGCCGTGCGCTCTCCCATGGCGGAACTGCTGGCTCGCCGGATGCTGCCCTCCGACATCTTCATATCCTCGGCCGGCGTTCATGCCGGGGAGCGCGACCCCTTCGTCGATGTCGTTCTGGAGGAAGAGGGCCTGTCGCTGGGCGAACACGAGCCACGATCGGTGGACGACATCGAGGACGCCTATTTCGACCTCATCATCACCCTTTCGCCGCAGGCCCATCACATGGCCATGGAGTTCACGCGCACAATGGCGGTGGACGTGGAATACTGGCCGACCTTCGATCCGACCGCCATCACCGGCACCCGCGAGCAGCGTCTGACCGCCTATCGCGAGGTGCGCGAACATCTGAAAGAGCGCATCGCGAAACGGTTTCCAGCCCGGAGCACGCCATGATGAAAAAAGGCCCGGAACTTCCGGACCTTTTTTCGTCGAGAATGATTTCCCCCCTTATTCGCCGCCGACCATAACGAAGCGGATGACGAACAGGATGGCGACCAGCCAGGTGGCCGGGTGGACCTCCTTGAAACGTCCGGTCAGCGTCTTCAGCACCGCATAGGAGATGAAGCCGAAGGCGAGACCATTGGCGATCGAATAGGTGAACGGCATCATCAGCGCAGTCAGCGCCGCGGGCGCCGCTTCGGTGATCTCGTCCCACTCGACTTCCAGCAGTTCGCGCATCATCAGGCACGCCACGTAGAGCAGCGCGGGAGCCGTCGCATAGACAGGCACGGAACCGGCCAGCGGCGCGAAGAACAGGGCCGCGAGGAAGAGCAACGCAACCACCAGCGCCGTGAGGCCCGTGCGGCCGCCGGCCTGTACGCCGGAAGCGCTTTCGACATAGGCGGTGGTGCTGGAGGTGCCGAGCATCGAACCGGCGACGATGGCCGTGCTGTCGGCCAGCAGCGCCTTGCCGAGGCGGTTCGGCTTGCCTTCGGGCATCAGCCCGGCCCGCTTGGCCACGCCGATCAGCGTGCCGGTGGCGTCAAACACCTCGACCAGAACGAGAACGAGAATGACGTGGAACAGGCCTGCATGAAGCGCGCCGACAATGTCGAGTTGCAGGAATGTCGGCGCGATGGAAGGCGGCATCGACACAATGCCGCCGAACTGGCTGACGCCGAGAATCATGGACAGCACTGTGATGACCAGGATGCCGATCAGGATCGCGCCGCGAACCTTCAGCGCGTCCAGCGCCGCGATGATGAAGAAACCCGCAATCGCCAGCAGCGGACCGGCCTGGGTGAGATCGCCAAGGCTGACCAGCGTGGCCGGATTGGCGACGACGATCTTGGAGCTGGTGAGCGCGATGATGGCCAGGAACAGGCCGATACCGGCGGCGATGGCGCTGCGCATCGACCGCGGAATGCCGGAAATGAGCCAGGCGCGCACCCCGGTCAGCGTCAGGATCAGGAAGATGACGCCGGAGATGAAGACCGCGCCCAGCGCCTGCTGCCAGGTGAAGCCCATGGCGCCGACGACGGTGAAGGCGAAGAAGGCGTTGAGACCCATGCCGGGCGCCATGCCGATCGGCCAGCGCGGCAGCAGGGCCATTATGGCGGAACCCAGCGCAGCCGCCAGACAAGTCGCCACGAACACGGCGTTGCGGTCCATGCCGGTGGAGGACAGAATCTCCGGATTGACGAAGATGATGTAGGCCATCGTCAGGAAGGTAGTGACGCCGGCGATCACCTCCGTGCGGACCGACGACCCCTCTTCCTTGATCTTGAAAAATGATTCGAGCACTTATGCTCCTCCCTCTCCTGATGGGAATGAAGGCGACGTTTGAGTTTGCTGTCAAACCGGAAGCGTTTGCGGGCCGGACCCCTCCTGCCCATTCATCGATTGCGGTTGCGACAACTCTGGCAACCTCGCCAGATCGGCGCACATTCGACCCGTTGGCTTACCCGTTCAAGTGGCAACGGCGACAATTCCGCTGGAAGTTGTTGATCATTTTTGCAGATTCACAGTAGAGCGCAGTCAAAATGCTTGGGCGACCCCCGTTTCCGGGCGACGCGACAGGCGGCCGGATCACGGTTTCACCGCGGCGACCACGGCACAATCCGGCATTTGCGGCCTGCGCGGATTAGCGTGTTCACAAAGCCGGCTTTATCATATAGGTTCCGCGCAAATTCCGGGGGTCGCCCCGGATCATCACCCGAGAAAAGGTATCGTATGCCGAAGGAAGAAGTCCTCGAGTTTCCGGGCGTGGTGACGGAATTGCTGCCGAACGCCATGTTCCGGGTGAAGCTCGAAAACGATCATGAAATCATTGCCCACACGGCCGGCCGCATGCGCAAGAACCGCATCCGCGTGCTGACTGGCGACAAGGTCCTGGTCGAGATGACCCCCTACGACCTGACCAAGGGCCGTATCACCTACCGTTTCAAGTAAGCGTCGTTCGGGCAGGCAGGCATGGCTGGAAGCAAACCGCAGACGCTGGTGCTTGCCTCGGCCTCGCCGCGCAGGATCCAGCTCCTGCAACAGGCGGGCATCGAGACCGACCGCGTCCTGCCCACAGACATCGACGAGACGCCGCAGCGCGCGGAACATCCGCGCTCGCTGGCCAAGCGCCTGTCGAAGGAAAAAGCCGAAAAGGCGCTTGGCGAACTGAAATCGGAGCCGGATGCGCGGCCTGCCTTCGTGCTGGCCGCCGACACGGTGGTGGCCGTCGGCCGCCGCATCCTGCCCAAGGCGGAAACCATCGAAGACGCCGTCTATTGCCTGCAATTGCTGTCCGGCCGCTCGCATCGCGTCTATTCCGGAATCTGTCTCGCCACACCATCCGGCAAGCTGCGCCAGCGTCTGGTCGAGACGCGCCTGCGCTTCCGGCGCCTGTCGCGTGACGACATCGACCGCTACGTCGCCTCCGGCGAATGGCGCGGCAAGGCCGGCGCATATGCCGTGCAGGGCCTGGCCGGCGCTTTCGTGGTCAAGCTGATCGGCTCCTACACCAGCGTGGTCGGACTGCCGCTTTACGAAACCGTTGCGTTGCTTTCCGGTGAAGGCTTCGACACCCGCGCCGGCTGGCCGGCAACGGGTCTGTCATGACCGGCGACGGCAAGGCGCAGGTGACGCCGCTGCGGCCCAAACGCCCCTGCCCCGAATGCGGCAAACCCTCGGCGCGCGACACCTATCCCTTCTGCTCCAAGCGCTGCAAGGATATCGACCTCAATCGCTGGCTGAAGGGCGCCTACGCCATCCCGGTGCGCGACGACGAGGAAGACGTCCCCGATCTGCCGGACGCCGCAAAACCGGACTGATCCTCAGCTCGCCACCCGCGGACGCCCGGCTGCTGTGGCGACGATGAAGGCTTCGACCAGACTGCGCTCGCCCTCGATTGTCGCATCCCTGATATCACGGCTGATCCCGATGCGGGCATGATCGGCGCCGGCGCGCTCCGCCAGTTCTGTCGCCATGGCGCGCGCCGCCTGCTCCGCCGCCGCCATCGCCTCTTCTTCCGTCTCGAAATCTTCCAGCCATTCGCCGGCGTTGATGCGGTAGACGCCAGGCTCCGGCTGGCTGACGCGCGCCTCGGCCGACATCTGCACTTGTCCCACCACCGCCCCCAGCGCATTGGCGACATCGGCATCGGGCGCGGCCTCGCACACGTTGCCGACCAGCGGCGGCAAGCCGGCATAGTGGAGATGGGCGGAAGCGCCAAGGCCAATCACCGGCCGGTCCAACGAGATCGAGAAGCGGGCCATGCCGCCATCGCCGTCCAACGCCCGTTGAACCAGCGCGTGCGAAACCGACGCCTCCTCCTCCAGACCGTCGGCGGCGAACACGGTTTCGAACATCATTTCGGCCGATCGCCGGGTGACGGCGGCGAGCACCAGTTCGCTGAAAGCCTCGGCGGTTTCCGCTGCGGGCTGGCCCATGGCGTTGCGCCGACGCGCCATCAGTTGCGCGCCAAGCCTTGCCATGGCCGGATCCCAGTTCGACTGCCGGCCGAGCACATGGGCGGCGTCGGACGGCGTGAAGCCGACGATATGGACCAGTCCCCGCGCCACCAGCCGGTTAAGCGTGGCGATCTGCGAGGTGGAGACCAAAAGGCGGTCGAGCGCTTCCGGCACATATCCGACCTGCCCGTAAAGCCGCGTCTCGGTCGCCGACAGGCCCGAGGCCGCGCTTTCCGGCACGCCGGTGCGTATGGCGAAACGCCCATCCAGCCGGCTGGCGGTGGGGCTGAGCAATTGCCGCGATAGCGCCTTATCCATCACGTCGGCGTGATGGACGGCCGTCAGTGACAACGGTGCCAGCCGGCGTGGCCCAAGCCTGATCCGCGTCACCAGCGAATGGTCCTGCAGCGTCACCTCCGAATCGCCGCCAAGGCCGAAAGTGCGCATGGCGACGGCCTCGACCATGGTGCGCATTCCACCGACCGTCGCGCCTTCGGGATCGAGCCGCAGCCTCCCCTGATCGAGCACCGCTATGTCGGTGGTGGTGCCGCCGATGTCGGACACGACAGCATCGTCCAGCCCGGTCAGATGGCGGGCCCCCACGAGGCTGGCGGCGGGGCCGGACAGGATGGTTTCGACGGGACGCGTGCGGGCGAACGCCGCCGTGACCAGCGCGCCATCGCCGCGCACCACCATCAGCGGCGCCTCGATTCCGCGGCGGGAAAGAAAGCCCTCGGTGGCGTCGATCAGCCGGTCGATCATGGAAATGAGGCGGGCATTGAGCAGCGTGGTGAGCGCACGGCGCGGCCCGCCCAGCTTCGATGTCAGCTCATGCGAGCAGGTGACCGGCAACCGCGTTCTGGCCCGGATGAGGTCGCGAACCGCGATCTCATGGGCGGGATTGCGGACCGCGAAATAGGCGGCCACCGCGATGCCCGTGACCGACTTCTCCAGTTCCGGCAACGCCGCTTCCAGCGCCTCCAGCGACAGTTCGGCGGCGTTGCCATGAACATCATGGCCGCCGGGACAAAAAATCACGGGGTCGGTTCCCAGGGCGTCGGAAAGCCCGCTGCGGCCGAGATCTTCCGCTCCGAAGCCGACCATCACCAGCGCCACGCGCCCGCCCTGCCCCTCCACCAGCGCATTGGTGGCGAGCGTCGTCGACATGGAGACGAGCTTGATGGCGGCAGGCGCGGCGCCCGCCGCTCCCAGCACCGCATCGGCCGCGCCCGCAATGCCTTCGGCCAGATCGTGCCGCGTGGTGAGCGACTTGGCTTTGGCGACGATGCCTGCGGCCTCCGACCACAGAACGGCGTCGGTATAAGTGCCGCCGGTGTCGATGCCCAGATAGAGCGCGTCTGCGGGCGGGGCGGTCATGCCGGCCTCGACGGGAGAAATCTGTGCAGCGGAGGGATGGGCAAATTGGAACGCACGGCAAACCTGCATCTATCGACATGCGGAATACGCCGCAACGGGAATCGCCCCCGAAGATCGGGCAGGCGGCCACCCGCAGCAAGCGAATTTAGGCTGGAGGCTCGCTGGACGGTTCCCGGTTCGCGACATGCGCGTCGCAAAGTGGCTGTAATATCCGGGCATGACGTGTGACGAGGAAGGCCCCCCTTCCCTTCCGCGCGCCGAAACGGCATAGTCGGTCGATATTGTTCCATTTGGTGATTGATGCCTCCCGTCAAGAAGGAAGTTCGCTCGAAACGCGCCCGCCCCCCTGCTTTCGTGAAAAATCAGCGTGGGGTGAAGAACTGGAAGGAAGCCAGCGCCTGGCTCGAGTGGCGCGGCATCGAAGACATAGAATGCATTACGCCGGACCAGGCCGGCGTCGCGCGCGGCAAGATGATGCCGTCGAGCAAGTTCACCTCCAATACGTCGCTGGCGCTGCCCTCGGCCGTGTTCATGGCCACCATATCCGGCGGCTATCCTGAAGACGGCAACGGCTTCGTCTATCCCGAGGATGACGGCGACCTGAAGATGGCGCCGGATCTCACGACGCTGACCGTGGTGCCGTGGGAGGACGACCCCACGGCTGCGGTGATCTGCGATCTCGTGCATCAGGACGGACGCACGGTCGAATTCACGCCTCGCAACGTGCTCAAGAATGTCGTCGCCGCTTATGACAGGATCGGCCTGAAGCCGGTGGTCGCGCCGGAAATCGAATTCTATCTGGTTCACAAGAACCCTGATCCCGACTATCCGCTCACCCCGCCGGTCGGTCGCTCGGGCCGCGCCATCGGCGGGGGCGCGGGATATTCTATCGCCGGTGTCAACGAGTTCGACGAGCTGATCGACGACATCTATCATTTCTCGGAGAGTCAGGGTCTGGAGATCGACACGCTGATTCACGAGGAAGGCGCTGGACAGCTCGAGATCAACCTGCGCCATGGCGACCCGGTGGAACTGGCGGATCAGGTGTTCATGTTCAAGCGCACGATCCGTGAAGCCGCGCTGAAACACAATATCTACGCAACCTTCATGGCCAAGCCGATCCAGGGGCAACCGGGCTCGGCCATGCACATCCATCAGTCGATCATCGACAAGAAAACCGGCCGCAACATATTTACGGCGGAAGACGGCTCCGAGACGGAAGCCTTCTTCCACTTCATCGGCGGCATGCAGCAGCATGTGCCGAACGCGCTGGCGATGCTCGCTCCCTATGTGAACTCCTATCGCCGTTTGACGCAGGCGGCTTCCGCGCCGGTCAACAACAAGTGGGGTTATGACAACCGCACCACCGCTTTCCGCGTGCCCCGCTCCGATCCTGCGGCACGACGTGTCGAAAACCGGATTCCCTCCTCCGACGCCAACCCCTATCTGGCGCTCGCTGCGTCGCTTGCCTGCGGCCTCATCGGGCTGAACAACCGGCTGCAAGCCGACCCGCCAGTGGTCAATACGGCCAATGAGGACGAGATCGACCTGCCGCGCGGCTTGCTGGAGGCCGTCGATATGTTCGAGCAGGACGAGGAACTGTCCGCTATTCTCGGCAAGACATTCGCCACCACCTTCGCCGCGATCAAACGTGCCGAATTCGAGACCTTCATGGAGGTCATCAGCCCCTGGGAACGCGAATATCTGCTGTTGAATGTTTGAGGCGCGCAAAAGCAGGGATGGACGCCGTCCCTGCTTCACGACCCTCTCCCGCACCGAAGCAAGCCATGCGCTATCAATCTCCCATTTCCCCCGGCCGTTCCTGGTATGAAGACACCGCAGGCGAACGTCCGGAACATCCACGGCTCGACGGCGACCGCTCCTGCGATGTCGTGATTGTCGGCGGCGGCTTCACAGGCCTGTCCGCCGCAATGCATCTGGCCAAAGCCGGCACAAATGTCGTGCTGATCGAATCGCACCGCCTCGGGGATGGCGCTTCCGGGCGCAATGGCGGACAACTCAACACCGGCCAGCGCGCATGGCCGGAGGAAATGGAAGCCGAATATGGCTTCACCCGCGCCAAGGCGCTGTTCGACGTCGCCGAGGAAGCCAAGGCGCATCTGCTCAGCTTTGCCGAAACCAACGGCGTCGATATCGAATACATGCCCGGCCAGCTCTCGGTGGCGCACAAAAAGCGCTATGTAGATAACTACAAGGCGCACGCCGAGATCATGGCCGACCGCTTCGGCTATCCTCATATTTCCTTCATGGACGCGAAGGAAACATCCGAACGTATCGGCTCGCAGCGCTTCTTTGGCGGTGTGCGCGACACCGGCACAGGCCATATCCACCCGCTCAGGCTGGTCATCGGCACGGCGCGGGTGGCGGTGGCGGCGGGCGCGGATCTTTACGAGAACACGCCCGCAACAGGGATTATCGCCACCGGCGGCAAGGTGCGGGTGACAACCCCTTACGGAACCGTCACCGCCGACAAGTGCCTGATCGCCACCAATGCCTATGGCGGCAAGCTGGAGCCGGTAAGCGCCGCGCACATCATGCCGATCGGCTCCTTCATCGGCGCCACCGTCCCGCTTGGCCCCGGCAGCCCGGTTATTCCCGGCGGGGAATCGGTGGACGATTCGCGCTTCGTGGTGCGCTACTTCCGAAAATCGAAGGATGGGCGACTGCTGTTCGGCGGGCGCGAAATCTACGCAGTCGCCGAACCCGGCGACATCCACATTCATATCCGCAAGCAGATCGCCGAAATCTATCCGGACCTGAAGGACATCGAGATCACGCACGGCTGGGGCGGCTATGTCGGCATCACAATGCCGAGGCAGCCTTTCGTGCGCGAAGTGATGCCGAACGTCATCTCGGCTGGCGGCTATTCCGGCCACGGCGTCATGTTGTCCAACTTTGTCGGCAAGCTCTACGCGGACACGGTAGCCGGCAGTCGCGAAAAGCTGAAACTGTTCGAGGAATTGAAGGTTCCCGCCTTTCCCGGCGGTCGAAAGCTGCGCGCGCCGCTCCTGTTCCTCGCGCTCAACTGGTACGCGCTACGCGACCGGATCTGAGCGGATCAATCCTGCTGGCTTCGGATTCTCCACCGCCTCTTGGGTGGAACATGCGCCGACGGTTAAGCGTGTATTCACCATCGTCCGCCATTCTCGTGTGCCTGCGGCACGAGTATCGCGTACCGCGGTGCGCAAGCGCCAAGGCGACAGCCCGCGTCTCTGCGAGGCGCGGGTTCTTTCCTGCTTCTGTCACGTCATGTTAGGACAACAAAAAAAGCCGGGCAGGCCCGGCTTCTTCGATACCAGTTTTCGGGACTGATCAGGCTGCCTGAAGAGCGCCCTGCAGCGTAGTGAGCTGCGCCAGATACTGCTCCGCACGCGTGCGCGCGGCATCGTCCCTCGCATCGGCGACGTCTTCCCTGGCGTCCTGCACGCGCCGGGCGATATCCTCGCGGTCGAGGTCCTTCACGGCTACGGCGGACTCCGCAAGCAGCGTGCAGCCTGCCGGAAGAATGTCGGCAAAGCCGCCGAACACCACGTAACGTTCCTGCTGCCCGCCAGCGGTCCTGACGGTCACCACGCCGGGCTTGATCGTGGTCATGACCGGCGCGTGGTTCGCCATTACGGTCATCTCGCCTTCCGTTGCCGGAATGACGACCGACTCGATCTTCTCGGAGACCAGCAGCCGCTCCGGCGAGACCAGTTCGAATTGGAAAGCTTCAGCCATGATGCCTATGCCTTTGATTCCTCGGGCAGCGACTTCTCGAAATGAGAAATCGCCGCTGCAAACTTGTCCCGACAACCGGGATTACAGAAACCGACCGTATGGCCTTTGTAAACGGTCAACGAATCCACCGAAATCGGCTTGCCCGACCAGGGGCAGGTTTCATTGACCGCATCCTCCAGCCGAAGGTCGCGATCCGACATGGATCAGGCTGCTTCCGCGGCCAGCTTCTGCGCCTTCTCGACCGCTTCCTCGATGCCGCCGACCATGTAGAAGGCAGCTTCCGGAAGGTGATCGTACTCGCCGGCGACCAGACCCTTGAAGCCCTTGATCGTGTCTTCGAGAGAAACCAGCTTGCCCGGCGAACCGGTGAACACCTCTGCCACGAAGAAAGGCTGCGACAGGAAGCGCTCGATCTTGCGGGCGCGCGCCACGGTCAGCTTGTCCTCTTCCGACAGTTCGTCCATGCCGAGGATGGCGATGATGTCCTGCAGCGACTTGTAGCGCTGCAGCGTCTGCTGCACCTCACGGGCCACCTGATAGTGCTCCTCGCCGACGACCAGCGGGTCGAGCATGCGCGAGGTCGAGTCCAGCGGGTCGACGGCCGGATAGATGCCCTTTTCGGCGATGGCGCGGTTCAGGGTCGTGGTTGCGTCAAGGTGGGCGAAGGAGGTCGCCGGAGCCGGGTCGGTCAGGTCGTCGGCCGGCACGTAAATGGCCTGCACCGAGGTGATCGATCCCTTGGTGGTGGTGGTGATGCGCTCCTGAAGTGCGCCCATGTCTGTGGCCAGCGTCGGCTGATAGCCCACCGCCGAAGGAATGCGGCCGAGCAGCGCCGACACTTCCGAACCCGCCTGGGTGAAGCGGAAGATGTTGTCCACGAAGAACAGAACGTCCTGGCCCTGGTCGCGGAAATATTCTGCGACGGTCAGACCGGTCAGGGCGACGCGGGCGCGGGCTCCCGGCGGTTCGTTCATCTGGCCGTACACGAGAGCAGCCTTGGAGCCTTCGCCGCCGCCCTTCTGGTTGACGCCCGATTCGATGAACTCGTGGTAGAGGTCGTTGCCCTCGCGGGTACGCTCGCCCACGCCGGCGAACACGGAGTAGCCGCCATGCGCCTTGGCGATGTTGTTGATCAGTTCCTGGATCAGAACCGTCTTGCCGACGCCGGCGCCGCCGAACAGGCCGATCTTGCCGCCCTTCGCGTAAGGCGCGAGCAGATCGATGACCTTGATGCCCGTCACCAGAATAGCCGCCTCGGTCGACTGGTCGACATATTCCGGCGCCGGCTGGTGAATGCCGCGATGTTCGGTGGCGTTGATCGGGCCAGCCTCGTCGACGGGCTCGCCAATGACGTTGATGATGCGGCCGAGCATGCCGGGACCGACCGGCACCGAGATCGGCGCGCCGGTGTCGGTGACTTCCTGGCCGCGAACCAGACCTTCGGTCGCGTCCATGGCGATGCAGCGCACGGTGTTCTCGCCAAGGTGCTGAGCGACTTCCAGAACCAGACGGTTGCCGACGTTCTCGGTTTCGAGGGCGTTCAGGATCGCGGGCAGGTTGTCCTCGAACTGGACGTCAACGACAGCGCCGATGACCTGGCGAACCTTGCCGACCGCACCGGTCGCCTTCGCGGCGGCACGCGTGGTTCCGGCGGCGGCTGGAGCCGCAGCCTTCTTTGCCGGAGCTGCCTTTGCGGGCGCTGCCGCCTTCTTGGCCGGAGCGGCCGCCTTGGCAGGAGCAGCCGCCTGAGCGGGAGCTTCTGCAGTCTTAGCGGTCGCCTTTTTCGGGGTCGCTGCTTTCGCCATCGTCTGTAGCCCTTTTTCGTCCGTTTGTTGTCACATGCCCGCGTGAAAGCTCCAGGCCTTCACGCCGCATGCTAGAGCGCCTCGGCGCCCGAAATGATTTCGATGAGTTCCTTGGTGATCTGCGCCTGACGCTGGCGGTTGTACGTGATCGACAGCTTGTTGATCATGTCGCCGGCATTGCGCGTCGCATTGTCCATGGCGCTCATCTTGGCGCCCATCTCGCCGGCCGCGTTTTCCAGCAGGGCGCGGAAGACCTGAACTGAAATGTTGCGCGGGATCAGATCGGAGAGAATCTCGCCCGGCTCCGGTTCGTATTCGTAGACCGCGCTGCCATTGGCCACCTCGGCCTCGGCGGCGGCCGCAGCGGGAATGATCTGCTGCGCCGTCGGAACCTGGCTGATCACCGACTTGAAATTGGAGTAGAACAGCGTGCAGACGTCGAATTCGCCCTGCTCGAACAGCTGGATCACCTTCTTCGCGATCGCGTCGGCGTTGGCGAAGCCGATCGTCTTCACCTCGCGCAGGTCGATACGCTCGATGATGAGCGACGCATAATCCCGGCGCAGGATGTCGAAGCCCTTCTTGCCGACGCAGATGATCTTGACCGTCTTGCCGTCGGACAGAAGCTTGCGGATATGATCGCGCGCATGCCGGGCGATCTGCGAGTTGAAGCCGCCGCACAGACCACGCTCGGCGGTGCAGACGACGAGCAGATGCACGTCGTCCTTGCCGGTGCCGGTCATCAGCGCCGGGGCTTCGCCCCCCGCGCCGATAGCCTGCGTGATGTTGGCGAGGACAGCGCCCATACGCTCCGAATAGGGGCGAGCGGCCTCCGCAGCTTCCTGGGCACGACGCAGCTTCGCCGCGGCGACCATCTGCATCGCCTTGGTGATTTTCTGCGTCGCCTTTACCGAGGCGATGCGGTTACGAAGGTCTTTCAGTGACGCCATGCTTCAAACTCTGTTCCGCGTGCGTTCCGGGTCAGGCGAAAGTCTTGGCGAACGCGTCGACTTCGGCCTTCAGCTTGTTGCGCAGATCGTCCGACAGCGCCTTTTCCTTGCGGATGCCGTCCAGCACTTCCTTGCCGACCGTGCGCAGGTGCGACAGGAGGCCCTGCTCGAAACGGCCGACGTCGGAGACGGCGAGCTTGTCGAGATAGCCGTTGACGCCCGCGAAAATCACAGCGACCTGCTCTTCGGTCTTAAGCGGCGAGAACTGCGGCTGCTTGAGCAGTTCGGTCAGGCGCGCGCCACGATTGAGCAGACGCTGGGTTGCGGCGTCGAGGTCCGAACCGAACTGAGCGAAGGCGGCCATTTCGCGATACTGGGCGAGCTCGCCCTTGATCGAGCCGGCAACCTGCTTCATCGCCTTGATCTGCGCTGCCGAACCGACGCGCGACACCGACAGACCGACGTTCACGGCCGGGCGGATACCCTGGAAGAACAGGTTGGTCTCAAGGAAGATCTGGCCGTCGGTGATCGAAATCACGTTGGTCGGAATGTAGGCCGACACGTCGTTGGCCTGCGTCTCGATGACCGGCAGGGCGGTAAGCGAACCATTGCCATTGTCGTCGTTCAGCTTCGCGGCGCGCTCCAGAAGACGGGAGTGCAGGTAGAACACGTCGCCCGGATAAGCCTCACGCCCCGGCGGACGGCGCAGCAGCAGCGACATCTGGCGGTAGGCGACGGCCTGCTTGGACAGGTCGTCATAGCCGATCAGCGCGTGCTGGCCGCTGTCGCGGAAATATTCGCCCATGGTGCAGCCGGTGAACGGCGCGAGATACTGGAGCGGAGCCGGATCGGAAGCGGTGGCGGCGACGATGATGGAGTACTCCAGCGCGCCGCGCTCTTCCAGAATCTTCACGAACTGCGCGACGGTCGAACGCTTCTGACCGACGGCGACGTAGACGCAGTAAAGCTTTTCCGACTCGGGACCGCTGTCGTGGATGGCCTTCTGGTTGAGGATGGTGTCCAGAATGATGGCGGTCTTGCCGGTCTGGCGATCGCCGATGACCAGCTCGCGCTGGCCGCGACCGACCGGGATGAGGGCGTCGATGGCCTTGAGGCCGGTCGACATCGGCTCGTGAACCGACTTGCGCGGAATGATGCCGGGAGCCTTGACGTCGACGCGGCGACGCTCCTTCGACTTGATCGGGCCCTTGCCGTCGATCGGGTTGCCCAGCGCGTCGACCACGCGGCCAAGCAGCTCGGGACCGACCGGAACGTCAACGATGGCGCCGGTACGCTTGACGGTGTCGCCTTCCTTGATGTCGCGGTCGTTGCCGAAGATAACGACGCCGACATTGTCGGCCTCGAGGTTCAGCGCCATGCCGCGAATGCCGCCGGGGAACTCGACCATCTCGCCGGCCTGGACATTGTCGAGGCCGTAGACACGGGCGATGCCGTCACCGACCGACAGAACCTGGCCGACTTCGGAAACTTCGGCTTCCTTGCCGAAATTCTTGATCTGGTCTTTCAGAATTGCGGAGATTTCCGCGGCGCGGATGTCCATCAGCCGACCTCTTTAAGTGCAAGCTTGAGCGAATTGAGTTTGGTTTTGAGCGATGTATCGATCTGGCGCGAGCCCATCCTGACAACCAGACCACCGAGCAGGCTCGGGTCGACAGTGACGTTGATGACCACGTCCTTGCCGGCGACGCTCTTGAGCGCCGCCTTGAGTTCGTTCTGCTGGGCGGCCGTCAGCGCATGCGCCGCGGTCACATCGGCAGACACTTCACCGCGATGCTCGGCGGCGATGCGGCGGAACGCCTGTATCATGCCGGGAACGGCGAACAGGCGGCGATTGCGGGCGACCACACGCAGGAAATTGCCGGCGAGGCCGTCGATCTTCGCCTTGCCGAGAATGGCGGAGACGGCGCGTTCCTGCTCGTCGGCGGCGAACACCGGGCTTTCGATCAGGCGGCGCAGGTCGGCGCTTCCGGCCAGCATGGCTTCAAAGCTGGCGAGAGCAGCCTCGACCCTGGCGATGGACTTGTCTTCGAGAGCGAGCTCGAAAAGCGAGCTGGCGTAGCGCTCGGCAACGGCGGAGATTGGCGAGGACGTTTGGGCCACGGTCCGTCTTTTCTCATGTCTGACAGGCCGCAGATTGTTGGCGCGAGTGAGAACTCTGGCTAAATCTTTGACCTTGCTTACGTTTCTCAAAGCTAAAGGGTCGGCTTCCGCTTCCCCTAGCTGAAAGTCGGTTGCCGTCTAGCATACGCCTCCCAAGACCGCAATCCATGGAGGGCAGTGGATTCCGGCACTTTTGTCGCATCCGCCTGATGAATGCGCTCGCGGCTCCGCGATTCAGGACCAGAAACCGAAGGCAAAAGCCAGCGGAAGCGCCGCCAGCAAGAGATCGACAACCAGTGCGGCCCAATTGTAGGGCGTGTTGGCGCCATCGCTCATCATGCCCAGCATGCGCCCGAAAGCTGTGAATAGCCATGAAAAACCGAGCGCCATATAGAGCAGAGGCTGCGCCAGCAGCACCGCGGTGAGGCCGAGGCCCAGATAGAAGCCGGCGAACCGGCTGCGGCCTTCGGCGACAGCCTCCGGCTTTTCGGGATGGGGCTGGAGGCGCAGCAGCCGGAAGCCGAATCCCGGCGCAAGGAACAGGACGAGGCCCAGCGCAACGGTGACGACGGCGCTCGTCCATGCCAGCCATTCGCCCTGGCTCATCGGCCACGGAAACGAAAATTCCATCGCGGTTCCCCGTTTTTTGCCGGAAAGGCCGGCGCTTTCACTTCACGTCAAAATGACAGATTCGCAGATTACGCGTCACCCAGCGCAAAGGCTATGGCGGCTTCGGCGTGGATGGCCGTGGTGTCGAACACCGGGATATCGAAATCGGGCTGGCCGATAAGCATGGTGATTTCGGTGCATCCCATGATCACGCCGTCGATCCCTTCTTCGGCCTGCAGGCGTGCGATCTCCGCCAGATAGGCCGCCTTCGAATCCGGTTTCACGATTCCCCGGCACAGTTCACCGTAGATGATTTCATGCACCCTGGCGCGGCCCGCCTCGTCCGGTGTTACAGCTTCTATGCCGTGGCGATCCGCAAGCCGCCGCCTGTAGAAATCCTCTTCCATGGTGAAGCGGGTGGCGAGAAGCGCCGGCCGTTTCACCCCGCTTCGCCGGATGGCTCCGGCCGTCGCATCTGCGATGTGCAGAAGCGGAATGCCGGTGGTCGCCTCTATCTCGCCAGACAGCTTGTGCATGGTGTTGGTGCAGATCACCAGACATTCCGCCCCGGCGGCTTCAAGCTGGCGTGCGGCCTGCGCCAGAAGGCGGCCCGCCCCTTGCCAGTCGCCGGCGTGCTGAAGCTCGGCGACCCCGGCGAAATCCACGGAAACCAGCACCAGCTTTGCGGAATGCAGGCCGCCCAGCCGCGCCCGGACGCCTTCGTTCAGGAGGCGGTAGTAGATCGCCGTGCTTTCCCAGCTCATGCCGCCCAGAAGGCCGATGGTCTTCATTGCCTGTCTCCTCCTGCCGAAGTCCTTACAGGAAACTCTGCGGATCGATATCGACCTGCACCCTGATCTGGCCGCGCACCTTGGGGCCTGCCGCCAGCATCGCCTTGATGAAGCCCTGCATGTCGGAGCGACGCCCCCCATGTATCAGCAGCCGGAAACGATGCCGGCCATTGAGCAGCGAAAGCGGCGCTTCCGCCGGTCCCAGCACGAATATGTCGGAAGCGTTCGGCGCTGCAAGCCGCAAGGCACGCGCATGACCTTCCGCCTCGGCCCGCGTCGGCGCGCTGACGATGAGGCCTGCCAACCGCCCGAAAGGCGGCAGACCGGTGCGCTCGCGCTCGCCGATCTCGCGCTCGTAGAACAGCTCCGAATCGCCCGAGACGATGGCCTGCATCACCGGGTGGTCGGGCTGATAGGTTTGCAGCAGGCCAAGGCTCTTCTTGCCGGTGCGGCCGGCGCGTCCCGTCACCTGGCTGAGAAGCTGGAAGGTGCGCTCGGAGGCGCGCGGATCGCCATTGGCAAGGCCGAGATCGGCGTCCACCACGCCCACCAGCGTCATGTTGGGAAAGTTGTGCCCCTTGGCGACGAGCTGCGTGCCGATCACGATATCGGCGTCGCCATTGGCGATCGCCTCCAGCTCCAGCCGCAGCCGCCGCACGCCGCCCATGATGTCGGAGGAAAGGACGATGGTGCGCGCCTCGGGAAAGTGCGCCACCACCTCCTCCGCGATGCGCTCCACACCCGGCCCGCAGGCGACGAGGTGGTCGAGGGTCCCGCATTCTGGGCAGGCGTCGGGCCGCTTTTGCGTATGCCCGCAATGATGACAGATGAGCTGGCCGCGAAAACGGTGCTCGACCAGCCAGGACGAACAGACCGGGCAGCCGAAGCGGTGGCCGCAGGCGCGGCACAGAGTGAGCGGCGCATAGCCGCGCCGGTTAAGAAACAGCAGCGACTGCTCGCCCTTTTCCAGCGTCGCCGCCATCCTTTGCAAAAGCAGCGGCGACAGGAAGCCGCCGCGCGCCGGCGGCGAACGGCGCATGTCTATGGTGCGCAAATCCGGCAGCGCCGCATCGGCGAAGCGCGACGACAGCACGACGCGGCCATACCGCTCCTGGCTGGCGTTTACACGACTTTCCACGGATGGCGTGGCCGACGCCAGCACCACCGGAAAGCCGCCGATATGGGCGCGCACCACCGCCATGTCGCGGGCATTGTAGAAGACGCGATCTTCCTGCTTGTAGGCAGGGTCGTGCTCCTCGTCGACGACGATCAGCCCAAGCTCGCGGAACGGCAGGAACAGCGCGGAGCGCGCGCCCGCCACCACTTTCACCGCGCCTTCCGCCACCTGCCGCCAGACCCGCTCGCGCATGCGCGGCGGCAGGTCGGAGTGCCATTCGGCCGGTTTGACGCCGAAACGGTTCTGGAAGCGCTCGAGAAACGCGTGCGTCAGCGCAATCTCTGGCAACAGGATCAGCACCTGCCGTCCCTTTTCGAGTGCGGCCGCCACCGCTTCGAAATAGACTTCGGTCTTGCCGGAGCCTGTCACGCCGTCGAGCAGGGTGACGCCGAAACCGTCCGCCTCCACCCCGGCCCTGAGATCATCCGCCGCAGCACGCTGGTCCGGCGTCAGCTCCGCCGCCGCATAGGCCGTGTCGGGCGCGGCGACCACCGGGCGCGGCGGGATCATCACCGCCTCGAACACGCCCTGCTCCCTGAGCCCGTCGACGACGGAGGACGACACGCCGGCGGCATGGGCCAGGCCCGAACGCGTCCATGCAAAACCGTCCGAAGCCGCCGCCAGCACCCGCTCCCGCGCCCCGGTCATCCGGTCGGGCCGCTGGTCGGTGAGCTTGACGCCCTCCGTCCACGGTTCGGGATCGAAGGCTTCAGGCGCGCGCAACAGCATGCGCGCCACCATGCCGGGCGGCGAAAGCGTGTATTGGGACACCCAGTCGACGAAACGACGCATGTCACGACTGATCGGAGGGCAATCGAACACCTGCTCGATCGGCCTCAGCTTTCGGACGTCCACCGGCTCCGCCCCGCCGTCCCAGACCACCCCGGCCACCTGCCTCGGCCCCAGCGGCACGCGCACGATGGACCCCGGCACAACGCGCATTCCTTCGGGAACCGCATAGGTGTAGGGGCGTTCTGCAGGCATGGGCACCAGCACGGGCGCTGCGGATGAAAAGGGCGAATCTTGGCTCATCGCGCGTGACCTTGCATCGTCTTTGGTCTAGAGCAAAGGCCGATAGCGCGTGCGTCCTCCCCGTACGCCGGAATCTTCAAGGAGACCGCAATGAAGTTCTTCGTCGATACCGCTGACATCAAGGAAATCCGTGAACTGAACGATATGGGGCTGGTCGATGGCGTCACCACCAATCCCTCGCTGATCCTGAAATCGGGCGGCAAGATCGATGAGGTGACGCGCGAGATCTGCGACATCGTTTCCGGTCCCGTTTCGGCCGAGGTCACAGCCACCGACTATGACGGCATGATGGCCGAGGCCAAGGTGCTGGCGAAGATCGCGGACAATGTCGCCATCAAGGTGCCGTTGACCCTCGACGGGCTCAAGGCCTGCAAGGCGATCCGCTCCGAGGGCCGCATGGTCAACGTCACGCTCTGCTTCTCGGCCAATCAGGCGCTGCTCGCCGCCAAGGCCGGCGCATCCTTCATCTCGCCCTTCGTCGGCCGTCTGGACGACATCGGCATCGAGGGCATGGACCTGATCTCCGAAATCCACCAGATCTACGACAACTACCACTTCGCGACGGAAATCCTTGTGGCCTCGGTCCGCACCGTGAACCACGTCAAGGACGCCGCGCTGATCGGCGCAGATGTCATCACCGCCCCGCCGGCCGTGCTGCGCTCGCTGGTCAGGCACCCGCTGACCGACAAGGGTCTGGAAGCCTTCCTCGCCGACTGGGCCAAGACCGGCCAGAAAATCGGCTGAGCCAGAGGCGGCGACCCAAAGGGAGCCGCCTTGCGAGGGGAGGCCTCGCCTCCCCCGTCACCCCGGTCTCCTGATTGGCGAATGCAGCTCGCAACGATCCGGCCGGCAGACGCTATTTGCGCTTCAGCAGGTCCTGCGCCAGCGCCAGACGCAGCACCTCCGCCAGTTCGCGCGCAGCGCGGTTTTCCGCGTCGAGCTGCGCCCGATAGGTGGCGAATTCCTGCTTTGGACGGTCAAACGACGACGCGATCGAACGCTTGCCGGCGCCGACCACCTTACCGGTCGCGACTTCCGTCAGGCGATAGTTCGCCGTCAGCGTCACCGTGCCTGCGCTCGGTTCGTCCTGATCCCTGGTCACCTGAATGGAAGCCGCCGACTGAACCAGTTCGGTGACGCCGAGGTCGAGCGAATAGACCGGTGACGCCGGCTCGCCCTTGCCGTGGGTGAGCCCGAAGATCAGGTTGTTGCGCACCTGCTGGGCGTAACGCGTCTTGACCGGCTTGACCGAGATCGAGGCGAGCTCTTCCGTGGCGACCGTCTGGCCTCCTACGGAAAGCGGCTGGCTGGAATAAAGCGGCTGCACCGTGCAGGCGGAGAGAAACGCCGCCGAAAGCAGCGCCGCCCCCGCCATCAACCTGCCGGCGCGCGCGCCGATCCCGTCCATCGTCCGCTTGGCTGTGTCAGGCAACGACATTCACGATCCTCTGCGGCACGACGATGATCTTGCGGGGCGCCTTGCCCTCCAGCGCCTTCTGCACGAAGTCGAGAGCCATGACCGCCTGTTCGACCGCAGCTTGATCCGCGTCGCGGGCAATTGTCAAATCCCCACGCTTCTTTCCGTTCACCTGAACGGGCAGGACGATCTCGTTATCCACCAGCAGGGCGGTGTCGAATGCGGGCCACGGACGCGCCGCGACAAGGCCCTCGCCACCGATGGCTTGCCAGCATTCCTCAGCCAGATGCGGCATCATCGGCGCCAGCATCGCGATCAGGAATTCCAGCCCTTCGCGCACGGCGGGCGCGCGTTCGACTTTGCCCTCGCCGACCGCCGCCACCTGCGGCGACAACAGGTTGGTGAGTTCGTAGAGACGCGCCACAGCACGGTTGAAGTGCAGCCGCTCGATGTCTTCGCCCACCGCCTTGAGGATCTTGTGCGCGCCGCGCGAGACTGTCAGCGCATCGCCTTCGGTTCCTGCCCCGGGCGCAACTTTGCCCAGCACCGGCACGGCGTCAGACACCAGACGCCACACACGCTGGACGAAGCGATGCGCGCCCTCGACGCCGGCCTCGGTCCAGATCACGTCACGCTCGGGCGGCGAGTCCGACAACATGAACCAGCGGGCCGTATCGGCGCCATAGCTGGCGATGATGTCGTCGGGATCGACCACGTTCTTCTTCGACTTCGACATCTTCTCGATCGAGCCGATGGCGATCGGCGCGCCGTCGGAAAGCAGGGTCGCGGTGCGCTTGCCGTCAACTTC
This sequence comes from Aquamicrobium ahrensii, assembly GCF_040545755.1. NCBI lineage: Bacteria > Pseudomonadati > Pseudomonadota > Alphaproteobacteria > Hyphomicrobiales > Phyllobacteriaceae > Aquamicrobium > Aquamicrobium ahrensii. The sequence goes on along the minus strand of NZ_JBEPMN010000014.1, from coordinate 4,327 downwards.
CTCGATGCGCAGCTCAGCCGGCGAGACCCAGCCCTGTGGGCCCTTGTAGGTCTCGTGCACCACCATGCCCTGCGTGAACAGCCCCTCGAACGGCTCCTCGGCCACGTTGACGTGGCCGGTCGCCTTCATGGCGCGGGTGAAGAAGCGCGAATAGAGCAGGTGCAGGATCGCGTGCTCGATGCCGCCGATATACTGGTGGACCGGCAGCCAGCCGTTCTCGCCGTCGACATAGGCGAGGTCGGTCGGGGCCTTCTCGTTCTTCGGATCGGTGAAGCGCGCGAAATACCAGGATGAATCGACGAAGGTGTCCATCGTGTCGGTGTCGCGCCGCGCGGCCCCGCCGCAATTCGGGCAGGTCGTGTGCTTCCACGTCGGATGATGGTCGAGCGGATTGCCGGGCTTGTCGAAGGTGACGTCCATCGGCAGCTCCACCGGAAGCTGGTCCCCCGGCACCGGAACCGCGCCGCAGGCGTCGCAATGGATGACAGGGATCGGACAGCCCCAATAGCGCTGGCGCGAGATCAGCCAGTCGCGCAGGCGGAACTGCACCTTGCGCTTCGCCTGGGGACGGCCGTCGAGGTCCGCGCCCTCCAGGCGCTTCGCCACCTCGTCGAAGGCTTCGCTCGGGCTCATGCCGTCGAGGAAGCGCGAGTTGATCATCGTGCCGTCGTCGGAATAGGCCTCTTCGGTGATCTGGAAACTCGCCCCCTCAACGTCTTCCGGCTTCACCACCGGCGTGACCGGCAGACCGTATTTGTTGGCGAAGTCGAGGTCGCGCTGGTCATGCGCCGGACAGCCAAACACAGCCCCGGTGCCGTAATCCATCAGCACGAAGTTCGCCACGTAGACGGGCAGCGTCCACTCCGGATCGAAGGGATGGACGACGCGGATGCCCGTGTCGACGCCCTTCTTCTCGGCCGTCTCCAGCGTCGCCACGGATGTGCCCATGTGGTGCACTTCGTCGATGAAGGCGGCGATCTGGGGGTTGTCCCCGGCCGCCTTTTTCGCCAGCGGATGGTCGGCGGACACAGCCATGAAGGACGCGCCGAAGATGGTGTCGGGCCGGGTGGTGTATACCTCCAGCTCGCTCTCGCCCGCCGGGGCGGTCGCCGCATCCAGCTTCCAGCGCAGCAGCAGGCCCTCGGATCGGCCGATCCAGTTCTGCTGCATGACGCGGACCTTTTCCGGCCAGCGATCGAGCGTATCCAGCCCGTCCAGCAGGTCCTGCGACATGGAGGTGATCTTGAAGAACCACTGCGTCAGGTCGCGCTGCTCGACGGGCGCGCCGGAGCGCCAGCCCTTGCCGTCGATGACCTGCTCATTGGCCAGCACGGTCATGTCGACGGGGTCCCAGTTGACCTTGGCCGCCTTGCGCTCGACCAGCCCGGACTTCCAGAAGTCTAGGAACATTTTCTGCTGATGGCGATAGTAGGACGGATCGCACGTCGCCAGTTCACGCGACCAGTCGAGCGACAGGCCCATGGTCTTGAGCTGGCCCTTCATCGTCTCGATATTGGCGTAGGTCCAGTCGCGCGGATTGACCCTGTTGTCGCGCGCGGCGTTCTCGGCCGGCAGGCCGAAGGCGTCCCAGCCCATCGGGTGCAGCACGTTGAAGCCCCTGGCGCGCTTGTAACGCGCCACCACGTCGCCCATCGTGTAGTTGCGCACATGGCCCATATGGATGCGCCCGGACGGATAGGGAAACATCTCAAGCACATAGTATTTGGGCAGGGGATCGTCGTTCTTCGTCTCGAACAGCTTCCCGGCATCCCATGCCTTCTGCCATTTGGGTTCGGACGCGCGCGGATTGTATCGTTCGGTTGCCATGACCGGTTTTTCTTCTAAAAGCATGCTGGAAGCTGCCGCACGCAGGCGGGCAGCGGGGACATGCCCCGGTCTTCACCATGGTTTGCGGGACCCGTCAACCGTAAGGCGGGCCCGAGGGGCGAAATCGGAATTTCAGGACAGCAGGATTTTCGACATGAGCGATGCGGTTGAGCGGCTTGCACAGGTGAAGGACAGGATCGGCAAGGCCGCGCGCGCGGCTGGCCGCGATACCGGATCGGCCGTGCTGGTGACCGTCTCAAAAACATTCGAGGCGGACGCCATCCGTCCGGTCGTCGAGGCCGGACAGCGCGTGTTCGGCGAGAACCGCGTGCAGGAGGCGCAGGGCAAGTGGCCGGCGCTGAAAGCTGATTTCCCCGACATCGAACTGCGCCTGATCGGTCCGCTGCAATCCAACAAGGCGAAGGAAGCCGTGGCGCTGTTCGACGTCATCGAGACGGTCGACCGGGAAAAGATCGCCGCCGAACTGGCGAAAGAGATCGTGAAACAAGGCCGCGCGCCGCGCCTCTATGTTCAGGTCAACACCGGCTCGGAACCGCAGAAGGCCGGCATCGAGCCGAAGGAAGCCGTCGCGTTCGTCAACCGCTGCCGCGATGTCCATGACCTCGCCATCGAAGGGCTGATGTGCATTCCGCCCGCCGACGAGAACCCCGGCCCGCATTTCGCCCTGCTCGAAAAGCTCGCCGGCGAGGCTGGAGTTCAAAAGCTCTCCATGGGCATGTCGGGCGACTATGAGCTGGCCGTGGCCTTCGGCGCGACGAGCGTGCGCGTCGGCTCGGCCATCTTCGGCAGCCGGTAACAACTTCCCGTACAGACCCCTTACAGAGACGACACCAAAGAAAAAGGCCGGGGCATGACGCTCCGGCCTTTTCTGTTTCAGTCGCGAAAGCCTTACTCGGCGTCGACGATCTTGCCGCCTTCCCACTTGAAGAGCGAGAAGCTCGGCGAGCTCAGATCGCCGTTTTCGCCATAGGTCAGCTTGCCGATGGCGGTCGGAATTTCCGTACCGTCCTTCAGCGCGGCGGCGACGGCGGCGGTGTCGTCGGCCTTGCCGGCCTTTTCGATGCCTGCCTTCAGCACTTCCACGGCGGCAAAGGCGTTGAGCGTGAAGGCTTCCGGCGGAATGCCCTTTTCCTTCAGAACCTCAACAGCAGCAGCCGAATCGCCGCTCTTCAGCGCGTCGGAAGCGTTGGTGAACAGCGTGCCGGCGGCCGCTTCGTTGCCGATCGCCCAGTATTCGGTGTTCGACAGCCCTTCGCCACCGATAATCGTCGCCTTCACGCCGGCGTCGGCGAGCTGGCGGGCGAGCAGGCCACCCTCGGGGTGGTACCCGCCGAAGTAGATGACCTCGGCCCCGTCGGACTTGAGACGCGTGACCAGCGCCGAAAGGTCCTTCTCGCCGGGGTTCAGCGAGTTGTGGCTGACTTCCGTCACGCCGCCGGCGTTGATGCCCGCCTTGAAGGAATCGGCCAGACCCTTGCCATAGGTGCCCTTGTCGTCGACGATGGCGATCTTCTTGTCCTTCAGGTTCTTCACGACATAGGCGGCCGCAACCTCGGCCTGCTGGTCGTCACGGCCGCAGGTGCGCAGCACGTTGGTCAGGCCGCGCGCGGTGAGGTCCGGCGCAGTGGCCGTCGGCGTCACCATCAGCACGCCGTTCTCGGCGAACACGTCGGAAGCCGCCATGGCGACACCGGACGTCACCGGGCCAACCACATAGTGCACGCCCTCGCCCACCAGAAGGTTGGCTGCCGAAACGCCCTGCTTGGGATCGCCGGCATCGTCCGCCAGCTTGATCACCACCTGCTCGCCAAGGATGCCGCCATCCTTGTTGATCTTCTCCACGGCGGCCTCGGCGCCGTTCTTGACCTGCTCGCCATAGGCGGCGACCGGACCCGTCAGCGGAGCGACGACGCCGATGACGATGTCGGCCTGCGCGCCGGATGCGAAAGCCAGCGAGGCGAACAGTGCGACGCCGGCCAAAAGCTTCTTTTTCATGATAGTGCTCCCTGTTACCCGAACCCCGATTTGGCGAACCTCGATCCGCATGATCCGGTTCAACGAAGTCCTGAATTTCAGGCATAACGACTGCGCCACGACTTGGCAATCGCCCACCGGATGGGAGCCTCGGGAATGCCTGCCATATCGCTTGAGCCAGCAAGCGGCGCGCCACAAGCAGCCGCGCTTATGTCGTAATGTCGCGACGATAAATGGCGACAATCGAACGTCTAATATTGCCGTTGCGGCGGCAATGTTAATAATGCGCCCGGATTTCGCGGCGCATGCCGCGCCTCACGCCCGATCCTCGGGCGGATGTCTTTCGCGGGAGGAATGCCTGTAATGTCCGATGATCACATCTACCGTGTTCAGCCTTCGTGGCGATTGGATGCGTCGGTTGACGCTGCGCGGTATCGGGATTGGTACGATGCGAGCTTGCGGGATCCTGATGGGTTCTGGGGGGAGCATGGGCGGCGTCTTGACT
>NZ_JBEPMN010000013.1:0-98897 GCF_040545755.1 Aquamicrobium ahrensii | reverse complement strand
GCCGAGAACCGTCTGCGTGTCTTCATGCTGGATCGTCCTTTTCATCGGTCGATCCACCTTATGCCCCTGTCTCGGAAACCGGGACCACCTCAGATGTTGCGGACGCCAGCCGTGAACGAGGTCTGCTCGTTGAAGCGATATTCGGCGTTTATGTTGGCGAGCCCAAATCCCGGAACCCGGAAGAAGGCCAATTCCCTGTTGTTTGTCGACCAGCGATGGCTGGAAAGCTCGATGCTGGGCGTGACGGTGAGCGCTTCAACCGGGGTCCAGTGTGCGTAGAGATAGGCGACGTGCTCGGGGCGGCCCACAGGCTTGAGATCTGGCCGGCCGGGATCTTCATACTTGCTCTTCAGGTAGGTGTAGTTGCCGCCTAGCGTAAGTTCGGGAAGAACATCCCACTCACCCGATACCTCGAAGCCGTAATAGGTCGCCTTTCCGATATTCTGGAACTGGCTGAATTGACCCGTTTCTCCGGGCGGGGTGGCGATTCTCACAGATTGGATGGCATCTCCGACATCACTGTAAAAGATGGCGCCGCCAATGCGGGCACGTCCATCGAGAATTGCGCCAGTGCCGCCGATCTCATAATTGGTGGCGCGCTCCGGCCCCAGGTCGGGGTTCGGAAGATTTGTATTGAAGCGTGTGCTGTAGCGCTCGAACAGGTTCGGGAAGCGGGTGCGCGACGAAATGCTGGCGTGGAATTCCGTTTCGGCGTTTGGTCGCCAGATGGCCGCCGTCTGCCAGTTCAGGGCGTGGTTGCTGAACAACGGATATTCCCCCAAGGTGCTTCCGTCGAAATTTTCAGCGCGCTTCGTGTCATACCAGTCGTAGCTGACGCCTCCCACCAGATCTATCGTGTCGGTCGCATGGAAGGTGTTTTCGGCAGCTATGGACCAGGTGTCTTCAATCCGGCGTTGCAGCGGGGAGATGTCGGGCGTTCCAGCCGCGCCCGGATTGCGATGGTTCCAGCGCCTGTGGACGTCCTTGCGGAAATGCAGGGCGGCTTTCAGCGTATTCATGGGGATCAGCTCGGTTCCCCCTTCCATACTGAAGCCATAGGCATAGTCGTTGTAATAGCTGTTTTCCCCGCTGCCGGCCTGCGACGTGAACGTGCTGTCGTCGTACATGGCCAGCAGATTGTCGAAGGTATTGTAGTAGACCTTGGTTTTCACATAGGAATCGTCGCCGACCTGTGTGTGCGAATTGAAGGATGTCGATGCGATGTCCCACTCTGGCCATTTCCAGTTCTGTTGGGAACCAAGAGCCTGCCGGACATTGTACGGTGCGCCCTTGCTGCCTTCCTGACGCGTATAGCTGATCACGTATTCGTCTGTTTCGTTCGGTGTGAAACCGAATTTCACATTTCCGCGCCAGTCGTTGACATCGCTGAAGTCGCGCTTGCCCGACTCCTGCGTGGGCGTTCCGCCGAAATAGCTGGGTTCATAGTTGCGCGAGAGGAACCATCCATCGCTGTCGCGGATTGCGCCGCTGGCCTGAAGATAGAACATCTCCTGTTTCGTGCCTACCGAGCCGGACAGGGTGTAACCCGCCATGTCACCGGTGTTGCCAAGATCGAAGCCGGCGCGGACTTCGCCTTCCAGTTCCCTGGTGGGCTTGCGCGTGACCAGATTGATTGCCCCGCCCATGCCGCCCGGTCCGTCAAGCACCGACACATACCCTTTGTGGATCTGGATCTCTGCAAGGTCAGGCGTCAGAAAGCGACCGTAGTCCAGCCTGTTGTCAGCCGGCAGGTAGATGCGCACGCCGTCGATCGACAAGGGCGCCTGCCAACGGTCGAAGCCGCGTATATAGACCATGCGCTCGTTGCGCTGGCCGCCGAAATTCGAGGATTCGACACCCGGAACAGTGCGCAATGCGTCATCCAGCGTGTTGCGGTTCTGGCCGCGTATATCCTCGGCGGAAACCACGCTTTGCGAGACCGCCTGACCGCTGGTCCCGCCAATTTGCCGATCGCCGTAGACGTTGATGCGCCCCAGAACGAAGACGTCCTCATCGGCCTTTTTGGCGCGAGGTTTCTTGTCCTTTTCATTAAGCCGGGCCTCGGAAATCTCATTTTCCGCTGTCTGCGCCAGACCGTTCTGGGCGGACAGGATGGTGGCTAGCGCCGTCGTCGCTAACCCAATCAGGATATATCGCAATTTTATTCCCCCAAACTAACAAAAACTATGGCCATGATTTCATGGGAAATTCTATTTAATGGAATCGATCTGTTATATTCATAAAAACATATCGAGAGCTGACGCAAGGGTATTTGACTGCGCCGCATGAAACGGCGGATTTTCGTCGGCGAAACCATTGCGAGTGGAAAGACGTTTCTCTATATCGATAGCATCCTACTTAATAGGAGTGCATTCAAATGGACGCTGGCGAACTGTTCGCCGTCGAACTGGCTCGTGTGAGCCGGCAATGGCGCAAGCGCATCGATGAGAGGCTGCGCCATCTTGATCTCACGCAGGCGCGGTGGATGGTGCTTTTGCACCTTTCCCGGATGGGTGCGCCGGTATCACAGCGCGAGCTGGCGGACATCATCGGCGTCGAGGGGCCCACATTGGTGCGCGTTCTCGACAATCTCGAACGGCAAGCTCTTGTCCAGCGTCGTGCTTGCGAGGCCGACAGGCGCGTCAAGCTGATCGAGCTGGCCGAAGGAGCGGGGCCGGTGATTGCCGAGATCGGCCGCATTGCAGCCGGCCTGCGACAGGAATTGTTGGAAGGCGTGCCTGCCGAAGAATTGGAACGGGCGCGCGAGCTTTTGAAAATCATTGCAGATCGTTTGGAGTCAGGCGTCCGTGGATAAGGTTGTGGAACTGCGCAAGGACAAAGATGTGGCGGAGGCCGGACACAAGGCGACGCCGACCGTTCCGCCGGCCGCGCCACCGGGAAGGGCTCGCGGGCGGATCGGTGGGGGCAGGGCAAAGCTGGGCCTGCTGATCGTGGCGCTGGTTGCGGCGACGCTGGTGGCGTGGCCATGGCTGTCGCACCGTTGGACCCATGTCGCAATCAACGATTCGCGCATCGCAGCCAACCTGGTCACGGTCGGCAGCGAGGTCAGCGGTCGCGTCGCCTCCATCGATGTGATTGCAGGCGATCAGGTGAAGAAGGGCGACCTGCTCGCCTCGATCGACAGCGAGAACGCCAAACTCGAACTTGCCGCGCTCGATGCGCAGATTGGCGGCGTGAGCGCCCAGCAGGCGCAGTTGCGTGCGCAGCAGGATATGGTGCGCACCCAGGTGGTGGCGAAGCTGGCCGCTGGCGAAGCGCAACTGACCGCGGCCGAAGCCAATCATCGCGCCAGCGAAGCTGGTCTCGTGAACGCCCACAGCCGTTTCGAACGCGTGAACCGGCTCGCCAGCAGCAAGGTCACATCCGAGCAGGTGCTGGAAGAGGCGCAGGCGGCGCTCTCCACCGCCACGGAGCAGGAAAAATCGGCGGCGGCCGCCATATCCGCCGCCAAGGCCAATCTGGACGTCGCAAAGGCCGACGAAGCACAGATTGCCGTGCTTGACCGCCAGATCGCCGTTCTGGAAAGCCAGAAGGCGGCGCTGGCGGCCGAGCGCGGCCAGAAGGAAGTCGATCTGCGCAAGCGAGAGATACGGGCCGGCTTCGATGGCGTCATCGACAGCACCTTTATCGAGGCGGGCGAATATGTCGGGCCCGGCACGCGGCTTCTCATCTACCATGATCCGAACGTGATCTGGGTGGATGCGAACGTGAAGGAGACCGATTTCGCGCGGCTGAAGCTCGGCGCGCCGGCTGCCGTCACCGTCGACGCCTACCCGCAGCTCAAGGTCGAGGGCAAGGTGACCCGCATTGGCGAAGCGGCGACCAGCCAGTTTGCGCTGCTGCCGAGCCCGAACCCGAGCGGCAATTTCACCAAGATTACCCAGCGCCTGCCGATCCGGATCGAGATCGACCAGCGGGACGGGCTGTTGCGGCCGGGCATGATGGTGGAAGTGAGCGTCGATGTCGTCAATTGAAGGTCTTTTTGACCGCTATGGGCCTTCCTACCGGTGGTTCGCCACCGGTACGGTGATGGTCGCGACGATTGCGGTTGTGCTTTCAACGACCATCGTCAACGTCGCCATTCCGGATGTCATGGGTGCGTTCGGCATCAGCCAGGTGCAGGCGCAATGGCTCTCCACAGGCTTTCTCGCGGCCATGACGGCAACCATGCTGGTGACCGATTGGGCCGATCGGGCCTTTGGCCAGCGCGCCACGATGGTGGGAGCGCTGGTCATCTTCATGGCGGGATCGGTGCTGGGGGGCATCGCGCCGAACGAGACCGTGCTGACGATTGCGCGCGTCATTCAGGGGGCGGCCGCGGGCGTGGTGCAGCCGCTTGCGATGATCCTTCTCTTCCAGGTCTTTCCGCCAGACCAGCGCGGCGCGGCCATGGGAATTTTCGGCATCGGCGTGGTGCTTGCGCCGGCCCTCGGGCCGTGGATCGGCGGTCTGCTGATCGACGCCTTCACCTGGCGCTACGTCTTCTATCTGGGCATTCCGTTCGCCATTGTAGGCATCTTGCTGGCCAATCTTTTTCTGCCGGGGCGAAAAGATGGCGGCCCGCGTCCCGCCTTCGACTGGGGCGGCATGGTGTTGCTGTGCATGTTCCTCGCAACGCTGCTCAATGCGCTGACCAATGCCCAGCGCCTCGGCTGGTCGTCGGACCCGATCCTGTTTCAGTTCGCCATTGCCGTGGCGGCGCTGGCCGGCTTCATCTGGTGGGAAATGACGACGGGCAAGCCCATGCTGGATCTTCGCTTGTTCGCCAACCTGCCTTTTTCCTCAGCCTCGCTGGTCGCCTTCATCATGGGTGCAGGCCTTTTCGGCTCGACCTACCTGGTGCCGCTTTTTGTGCAGACGATTCAGGGGCTTACCCCGACGCAGGCCGGCCTGATGCTGATGCCCTCCGGGTTCGTTCTGGTGGTGATCTTCCCCATTGCGGGGCGGCTGTCGGACAAGGTGCCCGCCGGTTACCTGATCGGGGCGGGAATGTTGATCTTCGCGTGGTCGTCATGGCTGACGGCGTCGGTCAGCGTCGACACCGCCTTCTGGACCCTTGCCTGGTGGACCGTGATTTCCCGGATCGGGCTTGGCCTGCTTTTCCCGTCGCTGACCGCCGGCTCCCTGAAGGTGCTGCCGCGCGAACTGGTGGCGCAGGGATCGGGCGCGATCAATTTCATCCGCCAGCTTGGCGGCGCTTTTGGCGTCAATCTTCTGGCGGTCTTTCTGGAACGCCGCACCGTCTACCATTCCGACGCGTTGACGGCGACGCAGACGAGCCACAACCCCGCCACCATGGATTTGCTCCAGACCGTCGCAGGTTTGGCGAAGGCCAGCGGTCTGCCGGACTATCAGCAACTTCCGGCCGCGATACAGTTTCTGGGGCAGGTCATCGCCATTCAGGCCAACACGCTGGCATTCCACGATGGCTTCCTGATCGTTACGCTGGTGTTTCTGATCGCGCTGGTCCCGACATGGATGTTGCATCGCGCGCATCGCAAGCCCCGCGGCATTTAACTTCCCGATCCTGATAGGAAACGGCGTGGCCCGATTTGAGCCGGCAGGTTCGCCCGATAGCTCGTCGGAGGAAAGATTCTGTTTCAAATTGGCGCAATATCGCATGGCATGAGATATGCGTCGCCTGCTATGCCGGCCTTGCCGGCGGCCCGATGCAGAGAGGGCCGGCTGTCGGGGTGGTTGGGCTTGGGCACCCCGGCAGTCACACATCACAGCCCGTGCGTCCAGTTGGATGCACGGGCTCTGACACTTTGATCGAGCATTGGAATAATCCGACAAACCGCGCAGACTGTTTGGTCCGACGCTTCGACAAACGATATCTGCTGCCGCCTCGCAGCAATCATTTGTTAACCATAGCGACCTAATCAATTCAGGCAGATAAACTGAATTCGGACGGGTCGATGTCAATTTCCCGCAGAGGTTTTATTATTGGGCTGCCATTGTTTATGGCCGGGTGCACGACCTCCCAATATGCCAACTACGGAGCCATCCAGGGCGAGCGCTTTCCGCTGCCGGCGATACCTGCATCCGAGATCAAGCCGGAATTGCGCCGCACCGAGGTCGCCTATAGCGGCGGCGAGTCTGCCGGGACCATCGTGGTGAATACGCCGGAGCGCCGGCTGTATTACGTCCTCGGCAACGGCCGGGCGATCCGCTACGGCATCGGGGTCGGCCGTGAAGGTCTGGCGCTGCGGGGCAATGCAACCGTCGGCCGAACGGCCGAATGGCCGAGCTGGACACCGACAGCGAACATGATGCGCCGCGATCCCCGTAACCGGCGATATGCCGGCGGTGTGCCGGGCGGACCGAACAACCCCCTGGGCGCGCGAGCGCTGTATCTCTACAGGGATGGGCGCGATACGATGTTCCGTATCCACGGCACCAATCAGCCTGGCACCATCGGCAAGGCGGTTTCCAGCGGCTGCATCCGCATGCTCAATCACGACGTGATCGATCTTTACGCGCGCGTCCAGCCGGGTACGAAAGTGGTCGTCATCCAGGCTTGATTACATGCCTTGAACGAGCCGAACCCTGCGTGAGGCGAAGGCGTGGCTTACAGCGCCCAGCTCGCATCGCGTTTGAGTGAGCGCCTTGATTCATAAAGATGAATTGAAATTCTCGGGATTTTTCAACTGGTCGGAGTGGCAGGATTTGAACCTGCGACCCCATCGTCCCGAACGATGTGCGCTACCAGGCTGCGCTACACTCCGTGACCAGTGGCCGGGCTTATAGCGCTGCGATTTCAATCCTGCAAGCGTCAAAGGCACGACAACTTGCGGGTTTGTGACGATTGTTTGTGCAAGAGGCGAGAAGGTGAGAGGATAACCCCCTTTAAAGGCTTTGCTGCTAGGCAAACTGGCAGGATTGCATATGAAGGTGCGGGGAGCCTCTCAAGTGAAGCTGACCATTGTGGAGCAGGCGCGGCCGAACACGTTCGAGTTCGAGACCGCGGCGTTGATCAGGCCTACCGGTTTTCGCGAATATGACGCGCGCTGGTGGTTCGGCCGTCCGGGCTCAGAAAAGGAACCGGAACTGAACCTCATCGGCGTGCAGGCGCTGGGCATGGGGCTGGCCACGCTGATCCGGCGCATGGGCATCGGCCCCGAGATCGTGACGGGGCACGATTTCCGGGAGTATTCCCTGGGGATCAAGCTGGCGCTGGTTTCGGGCCTGATGGCGGCGGGCGCGAAGGTGAAGGATATTGGCCTCGCCCTTTCGCCCATGGCCTATTTCGCGCAGTTCGCGCTCGACACGCCTTCAGTCGCCATGGTGACCGCCTCGCATAATGAAAACGGCTGGACCGGCGTAAAGATGGGCGCCCAGCGCCCGCTGACCTTCGGCCCGGACGAGATGACGGCGCTGAAGAACATCGTTCTGGGCGGCGACTTCGATCTCGTCGGCGGCGGGTCCTACGAATTCGTGGGAGGCTTTCGCGAGACCTATCTCGATGATCTGGTCGAGGGCAAGGCGATCGGTCGCAAGCTCAAGGTGGTGGCGGCCTGCGGCAATGGCACCGCCGGGGCGTTCGCGCCCGAAGCGCTTGAGCGCATCGGCTGCGAGGTGATACCGCTCGATGTGGAACTGGATCACAGCTTCCCGCGCTACAATCCGAATCCGGAAGACATGCAGATGCTGCATGCTATCCGCGACAAGGTGCTGGAGACGGGGGCCGATGTCGGCCTCGGCTTCGATGGCGATGGCGACCGCTGCGGCGTGGTCGACAATGAAGGCAATGAGATCTTCGCCGACAAGGTGGGCGTGATGCTGGCGCGCGACATTTCGCGGCTGCATCCGGGTTCGACCTTTGTCGTCGACGTGAAATCGACCGGCCTGTTCAAGACCGATCCGCAATTGCAGGCGCAAGGGGCTACCACGGATTACTGGAAGACCGGTCATTCCTACATCAAGCGGCGGGTGGCCGAACTCGGGGCCATCGCCGGCTTTGAGAAATCCGGCCATTTCTTCTTCAACCCGCCGATCGGGCGCGGCTATGACGACGGGCTGGTGACGGCGATTGCCGTGTGCGGCATGCTCGACCGCAATCCGGACAACACGATGGCCGATCTCTATCGCGAACTGCCGGTCACCTATGGCACGCCGACCATGTCGCCGCATTGCGACGACGAACTGAAATACGGTGTGGTCGAGCGCGTGCTGGCCGATTTCGAGCGCATGAAGGCCGCCGGCGAGCGCTTCGCCGGGCAGGAAATCGTCGATCTGGTAACGGTGAACGGCGTGCGCGTGGTGGCTGGGGACGGCACCTGGGGGCTGATCCGCGCTTCGTCCAACAAGCCGGAACTGGTCGTCGTGGTGGAAAGCCCGATCTCCTCGGAGCGGCGGCGCGAGATGTTCGAGGCGCTGGACGCCGTGCTGCGGCGCAGCCCGGAAGTCGGCCCCTATAACCAGACTTTCTGAGTGACATCATGAGCGAACGCATTGCCTGTTTCGTGATGAGCGGCGGCGTGGGTTCGCGGCTCTGGCCGCTCTCGCGCGAGGACAATCCCAAGCAGTTCCATGACCTGTCGGGCGATGGCTCGATGCTCGCCAAGACGTTGCGCCGCATGACGGGGCGCACTGCCGGTGCTGCTCCGGTATTCCTGATCGCGTCCGAACGCCATTCCGGGCGGGTGCATGCCGACATAAATAGCATCGACCTTGCCGGAGGCGGGGTGTTGTTCGAACCGGTGGGGCGCAATACGGCAGCCGCCGTGGCGCTGGCCACGCTGCGCACGCTGGCCGACTTCGGCGACAGTCTGGTGCTGGTGGTTCCGTCCGATCACGAGATTTCCACCACGGCGCAATTCTGGCAGACCGTGGAGCAGGGCGTTGCGGCGGCGAGCGAGGGGCGGCTGGTGGTGTTCGGCATTCGCCCCGACCAGCCCGAGACCGGCTATGGCTATATCGAGGTTGGCGCGGAAAATGGCGGCGTGTTCGACGTCTCCCGCTTCGTGGAGAAACCCGATGTCGAAACGGCGCAGAAATATGTCGCGGCGGGCAACTATTACTGGAACGCCGGCATCTTCCTGTTTCGCGCAAGTGTGATGCGCGATGCGTTTTTGCACTTCCAGCCAGAGATCTGGGGGGCGACGGAAAAGGCGTTTGCGGCGGCCACGAGCGATCTCTCCGGCCTCTACATGCCGGAAGAGCTTTATGCCGCTATTCCCTCCGATTCCATCGACTATGCGGTGATGGAGCGCGCCGGGCATATCGCCATGGTGCAGGCTGGTTTCCGCTGGAACGATCTCGGCTCCTGGCAGTCGCTGCTCGACGTCGGTCCTTCCGATGAGAACGGCAATGTCATCATCGGCGATGTCGTCGCCATCGATTGCCAGAATTCCTATATCCGCAGCCATGGACGGCTTCTGTCGGCGGTCGGGTTGAACGGTACGGCGGTCGTCGCCACCGCCGATGCGACCTTCGTGGCCCCGGTGTCGCACAGCCAGAATGTGCGCAAGGTGGTGCAGCAGCTTGAAAAGAGCGGCCGGCTGGAAACACGCTTCACGCCCTCGCATGATCGCGTGGTGGAAAGCGGCGCTTGGCGCGGGCGGGTGCGGCACTGGCTGTTCGAGGAAGCGCTGCCGCTATGGTCCACGGTTGGCGTGGACGAAGTTCATGGTGGGTTCCATGAAGCGCTGGGCCTCGATGCCGTGCCGCTGGCCAGACCCAAGCGCATGCGCACCATGGCGCGACAGGTCTATGGCTTCGCCGTGGCGAAAGCGCGCGGCTGGGACGGTCCGGCCGACCGGCTGATCTCCCACGGTCTGGAATTCATGTCGCGCGGCCGCACGGATCGCGGCGGCTGGGCGCGCACCTTCAATGTCGACGGCTCGGTGAGCGATGCGACGGAAGACGCCTACGACCATTCCTGCGTTCTGCTGGCGCTGGCGCATGCTCATATGTGCGGCAATGCGGATGCGTTGAAGCTTGGCCGGGAGACTTTCGCTTTCCTTGACGAGCATCTGGAGGACAGCAGTCTTGCCGGTTTTCTCGAAGCGCCGGAAGGCGGCAGCCTGCGCCGCTCCAACCCGCATATGCATTTGCTGGAAGCGTTTCTAGCCTGGCATGAGGCGACGGGCGACCGCACCTATCTGCGCCGCGCCGCCCGCATCGTCGATCTCTTCCGCAGCTATTTCTTCGATGCCGAAAGCTGGACGGTCGGCGAATATTTCCAGGACGGCTGGGCTCCGGCGGCGGAGGGCAAGGGGGACTGGACCGAGCCCGGTCATCATTTCGAATGGGCGTCCCTGCTGATCGATTTCGCCAACCGCAGCGGTCAGAAAAGCCTGACCGTCTATGCCCGCAAGCTCTACGCCTCCGCCGTAGCAAACGGCCTCAACCGGGCGACCGGGCTAGCCTATGGCGCGGTGTCGAAACAGGGCATGCCGCTCGATCGGGTGTCGCGGAGCTGGCCTCAGACGGAGGCGATCAAGGCTTCGATCGCGCTGGACAGGGCCGATGGACCCGATCTCAAACCCGAGGTCGAGGCGCGCGTGGGCCGCCTTTTCCGCTGGCATATCGATCCCGCGCCTGTCGGACTGTGGGTCGACCGTATCGATGAGCGCGGCCGGTCGGTGGCGGGCGAGGTGCCGGCCTCGATCTTCTACCACCTCGTCTACGCGCTGATGCAGTATCTCGACGCGACGGACGAGAGAGCTCAGTAAGGGCTGTCGACGTCGCCGGTCTCCACATAGACCGACTTGATCTGCGAATAGTGTTGGAGTGCGGCCAGCGAATTCTCGCGGCCGATTCCGGACTGCTTGTAGCCGCCGAATGGCATCTCGACCGGGGTGAGATTGTAGGCGTTGATCCAGCAGGTTCCGGCCTGCAACTCGCCGATGACACGATGGGCGCGTGCCATGTCGCGGGTGAAGACGCCGGCGGCGAGGCCGAATTCGGTGCCATTGGCGCGGTCTATCGCCTCGCTCTCATCCTCGAAGGCCAGCACGCTCATTACCGGGCCGAAAATCTCTTCCCGCGCGATGCGCATGTCGTCGGTCACGCCGGTGAAGACGGTCGGCTCCACGAAGAACCCGCCATCGAAGCCTTGCAGGGCGGGAACATTGCCGCCGCAGGCGAGTGTCGCGCCTTCCTGCTTGCCCGCTTCGATATAGGACAGCACGCGCTCATGCTGTGCCTTGTTGACCAGCGGCCCCATCTGGGTTTCGGGATCGAGCGGATCGCCGATGCGGATTTTCTTGGTGCGCTCGGCGAGACGCTCGACGAAACGGTCGTGCAGGCCCTTCTGGACAAACACGCGGGTGCCGTTGGAGCAGACCTGTCCGGTGGAATAGAAATTGCCGAGCATCGCGCCGCCGATGGCGTTTTCGAGATCGGCATCGTCAAAGACGATGAGCGGCGACTTGCCACCAAGTTCCATCGTGGCGTGTTTCATCTCCGCCCCGGCCTGCGCCAGAACCCGTTTGCCGGTGGCGACGGAGCCGGTGACCGAAACCTTGGCGATGGAAGAATGGCCAACCAGCGCCGACCCCACTTCGCCATAGCCCTGCACCACGTTGAACAATCCGTCCGGCAGGCCGGCCTCGGAATAGATTTCCGCCAGCGCCAGCGCCGAAAGCGGTGTGTTCTCGGATGGCTTGAAGACCATCGCGTTGCCCATGGCGAGCGCCGGGGCCGATTTCCAGCCGGCGATCTGGATGGGATAGTTCCATGCGCCGATGCCGACGCAGACGCCGAGCGGCTCGCGCCGCGTATAGGCGAAGGGGCCGCCGAGATCGATGAACTCACCGTTGAAGCTAGCGACGGCGCCGGCGAAATATTCGAGGCAATCGGCGGCGGAAGGCGCGTCGGCAACCAGCGTTTCCTGAATGGCCTTGCCGGTGTCGAGCGTTTCGAGCCGCGCCAGCGCCTCGTTGCGTTCGCGCAATATGTCGGCGGCGCGGCGCAGGATGCGGCCGCGCTCCACCGGCTTGATGCGCGCCCATTCGACCTGGGCGGCGCGCGCGGACTCGATCGCCAGTTCGATGATGTTGGGCGTGGCCGCATGCAGTGTTGCGATGCGCTCGCCCGTCGCCGGATAGATGACCGCGATCTCCGTGCCGCGATCGTCGTCGATATAGCGTCCATTGACATAGTGGGAGGCGGTTGGCTGGGCGCGCATCATGGGGGCTCCGGAAACTTCTATCGGATCGGGCAGGTGGGGCGGATCATGCTTTATCTGTCCGACTCTTGCCAGCGCGGATTGATCCATGGTTCCTGATTGGACGGTGGCAGCGGTGTGCGGCCCAGAATATGGTCGGCGGCCTTCTCGCCGGTCATGATCGAAGGTCCGTTGAGATTGCCGTTGGTGATGCGCGGAAAGATCGAAGAATCCGCCACCCGCAAGCCTTCCACGCCGATAACCCGGCATTCGGGGTCCACCACGCTCATAGGATCGTCGGCGCGACCCATGCGACAGGTGCCGCAAGGGTGCAGCGCGCTTTCGGCGTGCTCGCGAATGAAGACGTCGAGCTCATCGTCGCTCTGCACATCCTCGCCGGGAGAAATCTCCCTGCCGCGATAGGGATCGAAAGCCGCTTGCGAGAAGATTTCGCGGGTGAGGCGGATGCAGTGGCGGAATTCCAGCCAGTCGTCGGGGTGTGACATGTAGTTGAAGCGGATGACCGGCTTGTCCCATGCATTGGGCGAACGCAACGTGACCGAGCCGCGCGATTTAGAGCGCATCGGACCGACATGGGCCTGGAAGCCATGCGTGTCGGCCACCGCCTTGCCGTCATAGCGCACGGCGGCGGGAATGAAATGATACTGGATGTCGGGATAGTCGATGCCGGGCGCGGAACGCAGGAAGGCCGCCGCCTCGAAATGGTTGGTGGCTCCAAGCCCGCTCTTGAACAGAAGCCACCGCGCCCCGATCAACGCCTTGGAGAAGGGGTTCAGCACGGAGTTCAGCGTGATTGGCTGGGTCGATTCCTGCTGGATGTAGAGTTCGAGATGATCCTGAAGATTGGCGCCGACGCCCGGCCGGTCCGCCACCACGGCGATGCCGTTGTCCTGCAGGTGCCGGGCGGGACCGACGCCCGACAGCATCAGGATTTTGGGCGAGTTGATCGAGGAGGCGGCGACGATCACCTCACGTCGCGCCTTAACGACCTGAATCTTTCCGCGAGCTTCGATCTCGACGCCGGTTGCGCGTTGATTCTCGATCACGACTTTTCGCGCGAAGCCGCTGACAAGGCGAACGTTTTTCCGTTTCAGGGCAGGGCGAAGATAGGCGTTGGCGGTGGACCAGCGGCGGCCGCCATGGATGGTCTGCTCCATCGGCCCGAAGCCTTCCTGTTTTGAGCCGTTGTAGTCCCGGGTCAGTTCGAAGCCCGCCTGCCTGCCTGCCTTGATGAAGGCGGCGTAGAGCGGGTTTTCGCGCTTGCCGCGCTGGACATGCAAGGGCCCGTCAACGCCCCGCCAGCCTTCCTCGCCGCCATGCGAGTGTTCCATGCGCTTGAAGTAGGGCAGCACATGCGCATAGCCCCAGCCGGTCGCGCCTTCCTCGGCCCAATGGTCGAAATCACGGGCGTGGCCGCGCACATAGACCATGCCGTTGATGGAGGAGGAGCCGCCCAGAACCTTGCCGCGCGGCGTGGCCAGAACGCGTCCGCCCAGATGCGCCTCAGGCTCGCTGGCGAACCCCCAGTCGTAGCGCGACATGCCGAGCGGGATCGACAGGGCGGACGGCATCTGGATCAGCGGGCCGTAATCGGTGCCGCCATACTCGATGACGATGACCGAATGCCTGCCATCCTCGGAAAGCCGGTAGGCCATGGCCGAGCCGGCGGAGCCGGAGCCGATGATGACGAAATCTGCCTCATGCATGGCTATTCACCTCGCGGAAACCGTTTCTGTTCCTCCAGAACGTTGAGGTCCATGTGGTTGCGCATGTAGCGCTCGGAAGCTTGTCTGAGCGGCTGGAAATCCCATGGAAAATAAGAGCCGTTGCGTAGCGCCGGATAGACGACCCAGCGCCGCGCCTGGCTCTCGCGCACGGCGGCGTCGAAGGCGGGCATATCCCAGCGGGCGCGGACTTTTTCCATAAATCCGGCGACCAGAGACTCATGTTGAGGGTCGGCCGCAATGTTGTTGGCTTCCAGCGGATCCGATTCCAGATCAAACAGTTGCGGCGGGTCGATCTCGCAATGCACGAACTTGTATTTGCCCTCGCGGATGGCGACCAGCGGGGCGTAGGAGCCTTCGGCTGCATATTCCATCAGCACGGGTTCGGTGCGCGCGCCGCCTTGCAGGAGCGGCTTGAGCGATTGCCCGTCCGTCCATGGCATGATGCCGGAAATGTCGATGCCGGCGAGATCGCAAAGCGTCGGGCAGATGTCGAGGTTGGAGACGGGGGTGTCGATACGGGCCGGGGCGACGCCGTGTCCGGCGATCATCAGCGGCACGCGGGCCGAGCCCTCGAGGAAGCTCATCTTGAACCACAGGCCGCGCTCGCCCAGCATGTCGCCATGGTCGGAGCAGAACAGGATGACGGTGTCGTCCAGCATGCGGGTGCGTTCGAGCACGTCGAGCAGTTCACCCACCTTGTCGTCAATATAGGAGATGTTGGCGAAGTAACCCTGGCGCGAGCGGCGCACCTGCTCCGGTGTGATGTCGAAGCTCGCATAGTCGCTGGCCAGATAGAGGCGCTGCGAATGCGGGTCGTGCTCCTCACAGGGGATGAAGCCGACTTCCGGCTCCAGTTGCGGGCAGCCCTCGTAGAGGTCCCAGTACTGGCGGCGTGCGACATAGGGGTCGTGCGGATGGGTGAAGGAGACCGTCAGGCACCAGGGGCGGCGGCCGGCCACGTCGGACTGGCGCGAGAGGTCGTAGAGTTTCTGGCCGGCGAGGAAGGCGACCTCGTCGTCATATTCCATCTGGTTGGTGATCTCGGCGACGCCCGCCCCGGTGACGGAGCCCAGATTGTGATACCACCAGTCGATGCGCTCGCCGGGCTTGCGGTAGTCCGGCGTCCAGCCGAAATCGGCCGGATAGATATCGGTGGTCAGCCGATCCTCGAAGCCATGCAACTGGTCCGGCCCGACGAAATGCATCTTGCCCGACAGGCAGGTGTAGTAGCCAGCGGCGCGCAAATGATGGGCGAAGGTGGGGATCGAGGAGGCGAACTCGGCGGCGTTGTCATAGACGCCCGTGCGTGATGGAAGCTGGCCGCTCATGAAGGAGGCCCGGGCGGGGGAGCAAAGCGGAGAGGCGGTGTAATTGTTGCGGAAGCGGGCCGACCGCGCCGCCAGCGCCTTCAGATTGGGCGTGTGCAAAAAGCTGGCCGGACCGTCCGGGAACAGGGGTCCCGCAAGTTGGTCGACCATCAGGATGAGGACGTTCGGACGAGCGCTCATGGTGCGTTGGCCTGCCTTTCGAGTTTCGCGTCGACATAATCTTCCACAAGCGATGTGGCGCTTGCCGGGTTTGGGAGGCCATCGCGCAAGGCGCGGCGGATGTAGAGCCCGTCGATCAGGGCCGCGATGGCCTCGGCCATGCGTTCAGCTTCCGGGCGCGAGGTGAGCGGCAGGAGCCCGCTCATCAGGTTGGAGTGCAGCCGCCGCGCATAGACGCGCAGCAACCGTCGCAGCAGCGGCGAGTTCTGGGCCTCGACATAGAAGGCGAGCCAGGCATGCACGGTTTCTTCCCGAAACTGGCCGGCGTTGAAATTGACGGTGATGACTGCCGACACCCGTTCGCGCGGCGTGGCCGCCCCGCGCAAGGCGGAAACGGTGTCGCGGCCCAGATCGGCAAGCAATTGTCGCATCGTGGCCTGCAAAAGTTCTTCCTTCGGGCCGAAATAGTGATGCGCCAGCGCGGAAGATACGCCAGCCCGCCCGGCAATCTCCGCCACGGTGACGTTGAGCGTGCCGCGTTCGCCGATGGTGGAGATGGTCGCGTCGATCAGCGCCTTGCGGCGCAGCGGCTCCATACCGATTTTTGGCATTTCGAATTCTCCTTGCGGCGATGGTATTTTTAATTGACTGATCAATCAACAAAATAGTCGTTCTCCTGTTGGGCGATAGGGATCGGCTTGAGCAGAACCGTATTTGGCGGCTATGTCTCTGTCCAAGATCGCCGATCGCTGAGGACTGAACAGACATGACGAATCCGGTTTTGGTTGAGGTGCTTCGCGGCGCTGTGGTGGAAAGCCTGCATCGTGGCGCTGTCGCCGTCTGCGATGGGGAGGGCAAGCTGGTCTGGGAAATTGGCGATACGGCGAAGCCTGTTTTCCCGCGTTCTGCGGTGAAGGCCATACAGGCGCTGCCGCTGGTGGAAAGCGGCGCGGCTGACGCTTACGGCTTCGGAGACCGCGAACTGGCGCTGGCATGCGCCTCGCATTCAGGCGAACCGGAGCATGTCGAGACGGCGCGGTCGATGCTCGCAAGGGCGGGACTGGACGAGACGGCGCTGGAATGTGGCGTCCACTGGCCGGGCAATCATGCGGCGACCATAGCGCTGGCGCGCAGCGGCGGCGTGCCGAACGCCTTGCACAACAACTGCTCCGGCAAGCATGCGGGCTTTCTGTGCGCCTGTCGCCATTCCGGGGTGGCGCATCGCGGTTACGTGGCTGCCGGACATGAATTGCAGGATATGGTGCGCGACGCCATGGAAGCGGTGACGGGCGCGGCCCATGACGCGGACCACTGCGGCGTTGATGGCTGCTCGATACCCACCTATGCCGTGCCGCTGCGCAGCTTCGCCGCCGGATTTGCAAGAATGGCGACAGGTACGGGATTGGGGCCGGTGAGGGCGAATGCGGCGCGTCGCCTCCTTTCGGCCTGCATGGCCGAACCGTTCATGGTGTCCGGCACAGGCTGCGCCGACGAGCGGCTGATGAAGGCCGCGCCCGGCCGCATCTTCGTCAAGATGGGGGCGGAAGGTGTCTACTGCGCGGCCATTCCGCAACTGGGCCTCGGGATCGCGCTGAAATGCGATGATGGCGCAATACGTGCCGCCGAAATCACCATTGCCGGTGTGCTGGCGAAGCTGCTGGCGAAAGATGAGGACCTGGCCGGAAATTTGCACGGGCAGGCGATACAGCCGATACTAAGCCGCAACGGCGTGAAGGTGGGCGAAATGAGACCGGGAGGAGCATTGGTCGAGCAGCTATGAGCAGGGCCTTTACGAGAGAGGAAGATAACGAGAATGCGGCGTCGGCGCTTGGCGAACGCCCGGTGAGCCCGCATCGCAATCTCGTCACGCGAAGCGGCCTTGCGATGATCGAGGCCGAACTCGCGCGGCTGCGTGAGGAAATGGCGGACGTGGAGTCGGATGAAGATCGTGAGCGCGTGGCGCTGATGGCGCGCGACTTGCGTTACTGGACCGCGCGGCGCGAAAGTGCCGAACTGTCCTTACCGGAAGCGGATTCGGATGTCGTGCGCTTCGGCATGACGGTTTCGCTGGAGGATGAAGACAGCAAGACGGCCCGGTGGAGGATCGTGGGCGAGGATGAAGCCGAACCGGCGAAAGGCTCGATCTCGCACGTCTCGCCCATGGCGCAGGCCTTGTTCGGCCGCAAGGTCGGTGACCTTGTGACCGTCAACGCTCGCGAGTGGGAGATCGTGGCGCTGACGGCGGACGCCTGAAGATCCGGCATTTCGTCATGTGCGGCAGGATCGTGGAAAGGCGGCCGCGCCAGCTTTGTCGCTTTGGCTCGCTGCGTTGCGAGCAGAATTATAATCGATGAGGGTCAGGGCGCGTCGCCAGCCACGGCGTCCATTCCCAGCGGGTGCAGCGCCTCGCAGAAGACGACCCCATCGGTTGGGGCGGAATGGCGCTCCGCCGCAAGGGTCGGGACCGTGCCTTCCGCATTCGCACGGGTCGCGCGCTTGCCCGCGCCGGCCTGCAATCGCTGTCGGGCGGAGGCCCTGACGCGGGACTGAATGTGCCCGGCCCTGAGGCTTGGCAAAATACCGCCCTCCTGCTCTATGCGCTGGAATTCCGCCCATCCCTGCTCTGCAAGGTTATTGGTAAGCACGTTGATGTCGTCGGAGGTTTCGACGTCGTGATGCGTCATCATCATCTGGATGTCGAGAGCGACGCGCCGGGCGGATTCCTCCGGCAGGCCATGCCCGATGGTGTGCGGCAGAACTGCTATTGAATCCGCGCCGCCGGCAACCGCACCCGAACAGGCGGCGGCGTTGCGGGCGACGTTTCCGGTGAGATCGTCTCGTTCGACAATGCGCATCGAGGTTTCGGCATGGATCGCGGCGGGCGCAGGCGCGATCATGAAATTTTCCTGCAAGCGGGTCCACAGAACGCGCAACGCTTTGATTTTGGCGGCCGACAGCGCAACGTCGTCATCCACGCCCAGCGCAAAGCCGATATGTGGCGCGGCATAGACCAGCGCCTGCCGCGCTTCCTCGAAAAGCCGCAGATGCCCGGCTGCCGAGGCAAGCATCGCGCCAAGCTCCTGAGCCTCGCTGGCGCCTGCGTTGTGCAGCACGCGCCCGTCTGCTTCCAGCAGGATGCCCGGAAGGTCCATGGCGAAGAAATGCGCCAGCGATTGCGGCATCGACGCCTGCAAGGCTTCGATGCTCATGCGCAGGCGACCGGTGCCGGCGAAGGTCGCCGCCGGATCGATGCCGAAGGAAAGGTTGAGACGCCCGGGGTCGACCTTGCCACGACTGAGCAGGCTCACCAGCCAGTCGGCCATGGCGCGGCTGGCGGGATGCACGTCTATTCTGAGATAGATCCGATCCAGCGGCACGCCTTCCAGCACCTGCTCCAGAGCCTCGGCCGTGCCGGGCAGGCCGTAGCCAAAAGCGTTGGGCGCGCCGTCGAACAAGAGCGCCAGCCCTGTCGCGCCATTGGCGAGATCTTCGGCGATCTGGGCGCGGGCGCGTTCGACATCCGGATCGTCGATGCGCTGGCACGCGATCCAACGCCTCGAACCGGCGCCGCCGTCGTGGCGAGCCTCGCCGCCAAGCACCCTTTCGGCGAAGGCACGCCACCGCTTCTCCTGGCCGTGGCGATCTGCTGCTGTATCGGTCAAGAATTTATTCCTCTGCTGCACCCCCGCGGCCACGCATTGGCCGGATCCCGCGCAGTGTACGGTCCCTGCTTCTCTACCGCAATGCAACAGATG
Source organism: Aquamicrobium ahrensii (assembly GCF_040545755.1). NCBI lineage: Bacteria > Pseudomonadati > Pseudomonadota > Alphaproteobacteria > Hyphomicrobiales > Phyllobacteriaceae > Aquamicrobium > Aquamicrobium ahrensii. The sequence goes on along the minus strand of NZ_JBEPMN010000013.1, from coordinate 79,771 downwards.
GAGGAGGAGGAAGAAGATGCATCTTTGAATTTGCCCGCTGCCTTACTATACCGGAAGGTGGCCAGTAAGCTCTGGACCATTCGGGATTGCGGAGAACTGATGATGGCAGGTGACGACAGCATTTTCCTTGGCGCAAGCCGCAAGCCTGACGATAGTTATCAGGAGGCGGAGACCCTTCTGCTGCGCTACGGCAACCGGCACGGACTGGTCACAGGGGCGACCGGCACCGGCAAGACGGTAACCTTGCAGATATTGGCCGAGGGCTTCTCCAACGCCGGCGTTCCGGTGTTCTGCGCCGACATCAAGGGCGATCTCTCCGGCATCTCCATGATGGGTGAGGCCAAGGATTTTCTGCTGAAAAGGGCTGAGGAAATTCACCTCGATCCGTATGAGTTCCAGGAATTCCCGGTGATCTTCTGGGACCTGTTCGGAGAGCAGGGCCATCCCATCCGCGCGACCATTTCGGAGATGGGGCCGCTGCTGCTGTCGCGGCTGATGAACCTCACCGAGGCGCAGGAAGGCGTGATGAACATCGCTTTTCGTATCGCCGATGAGGAAGGCCTGCTTCTGCTCGACATGAAGGATCTGCAGGCGTTGCTTTCCAATCTTGCCGAACGGGCCGCCGAGATCGGCGCTCGCTATGGCAATGTCACCAGGCAGTCGGTGGGCGCGATCCAGCGCTCGCTGCTGGTGCTGGAGCAGCAGGGCGGCGACAATTTCTTCGGCGAACCGGCGTTGCGCATCGCCGAATTGATGCGCACAACGCGCGACGGGCGCGGCGCTATCAACGTGCTGGCCGCCGACAAGCTGATGATGAATCCGCGCCTCTATGCGACCTTCCTGCTGTGGCTGATGTCGGAGCTGTTCGAGGTGCTGCCCGAGGTAGGCGATCCTGACAAGCCGAAGCTGGTCTTCTTCTTCGATGAGGCGCATCTTTTGTTCGATGGTGCGCCGAAGGCTTTGGTCGACCGTGTCGAGCAGGTCGTGCGTTTGATCCGCTCCAAGGGCGTCGGCGTCTACTTCGTGACGCAGAACCCGCTCGACGTGCCGGAGACGGTGCTGGCCCAGTTGGGCAACCGCATCCAGCACGCATTGCGCGCCTATACGCCGCGCGAGCAGAAGGCGGTGAAGACGGCGGCCGACACGTTCCGGCCCAACCCGGATTTCGATTGCGCCACGGCGATCACCCAGCTTGGCACCGGCGAGGCGCTGGTTTCCACATTGGAGAACAAGGGCGTTCCGTCGATGGTGCAGCGGACGCTCATCCGCCCGCCATCCTCCCGGCTCGGACCGGTGACGCCGCAGGAACGGCAGAAGATCATGGCGATGAGCCCGGTGGCCGGTCAGTACGACCAGCCGATCGATCGCGAATCCGCCTTTGAAATTCTCCAGAAGCGCGCGCTGGAAGCACAGGCCACCCAGCAGCAGGCGCAGCCCCCGGCGCAGACCGGCAGCGGGACGGGTTGGACGCTGCCCGATTTCGGCAATGCTCCCGCGCCAACCACCCGCACCCGCGGAACCGCCGCGCCACGGCCATCCAATCGCCAGACCGTGACGGAAGCCGCGATCAAGTCGGTGGTCCGTTCGGTCGGATCTTCCGTAGGGCGCGCGCTCGTGCGCGGCATTCTCGGCAGCCTGAGTCGAAAATAGCAGTTTGCGACGCAATTCAAAAAAAGGCGGCGCTCCATGCGCCGCCTTTTTATTGAAGCGTTCAGCCTGCCGTCAGAGCCACGAACGGCTGACGCGACCGAGCAGGGTGGAGTCTTCCGGCACACCCGCATCGACAGGCACGCCGCCCGGATCGTGGCTGGCAACCCGCGCGCCAAGCCCGCTTGTGACGAGAATGGGCGTCTTGCCGGGAACGCGGCTGTGGAGGTCGATGATATCCTGGTTCATCAGGCGCACGCAGCCTGACGAGATCGACTTGCCGATTGAATGCCATTCCGGCGAACCGTGGATACGGTAGAGCGTGTCTTCATTGTTCTGGAAGATATAGAGAGCGCGCGCGCCAAGCGGGTTCATCAGGCCGGGCGGCATTCCGCCATTGCGCACGCTGTATTTTTCCAGTTCCGGCTGACGGGCGATCATCTCATCCGGAGGCGTCCACTTCGGCCATTCGCGCTTGTACTGGACGACCGCGCGTCCCGCCCACTCGAAACCGGCCCGGCCGAGACCGACGCCGTAGCGTATGGCCTCGCCATTTTCACGGACGAGATAGAGGAAGTGTTCGGAGGTGTCGACGACAATGGTGCCGGGGCGCTCCCCGGTCGGATCGCGCACGATCTGGCGCAGGAATTTCGCATCGATCTTGCGGTAGGGGACCGCGGGAACCTCGTAGCCGCCGTCGAATACGGGGCCATACATGATGTCGTAGCTGCCGAGCTCGGGCTGGGCTTGCGGTTCCGGGGGGGCAAGCGGAACGGACGGGCCCGTAGTGGTGCAGGCCGATACGGTAGCTGCCGCTGCGCCCATCGCCGCCATATTGAGGAAACGACGCCTTGTCAGCAGGACGGGAGATGAATCTGTTGCCATAAGCTGCGGTCTCGATCTTTCTTACTGTTCATATCGGCGCGCCCTCGGCGGCGTCGCCTCTCCCGACCGGGCCGATAGGTAGCGCCGAATCTGGCCGCAGGGAGGATAAATAAAGGCGAACATGTGACTAAGGTTCCACTGTTGCCGATCGGCAACGGGTTGTCCGAACCTAACCAGCGCTGCTGAAAGGAAGGTAAACAGATTATATGGACGGCTCTGGATCAATGGTTATGACGTCTTCGTGATTGACGGGCGGGCGGCAAGAGAAGACCAATGAGACATTGGTTAAAAACCGGACGGACTGGAAACAACATGACATTGGCGGAAAAAGCGCGCACGACGACCTGGACCTATGTGGACGGCGACTGGCATGAGGGCAATGTCGCGCTGATCGGGCCGATGAGCCATGCCATGTGGCTGGGCTCGACCGTATTCGACGGAGCGCGCTGGTTCGAAGGCGTGGCCCCCGATCTCGATCTTCATGCGGCTCGCGTCAATGCGTCTGCGATTGCGCTGGGCCTGAAGCCGACCATGAGCGCCGACCGGATCGTGGAACTGACCCGGGATGGCCTGAAAAAGTTCGACGGCAAGACAGCCGTCTACATCCGTCCCATGTATTGGGCAGAGCATGGTGGTTATATGGGCGTGCCGGCTGACCCGGCCTCGACCCGATTCTGCTTGTGTCTCTACGAATCGCCAATGCTTGCCCCGGAAGGGTTTTCGGTCACCGTGTCGCCGTTCCGCAGGCCGACCATCGAAACCATGCCCACCAACGCCAAGGCCGGGTGTCTTTACCCCAACAATGCGCGCGCCATCATGGAGGCGCGAATGCGCGGCTTCGACAATGCGCTGGTGCTGGACATGCTGGGGAATGTGGCCGAGACCGGCTCGACCAATATTTTCATGGTGAAGGATGGCCACGTCTTCACGCCAGCCGCCAACGGCACGTTCCTCGCCGGAATCACGCGTGCCCGCACGATCCGATTATTGGCGGACTATGGTTTCCGAACCACTGAAAAGACGCTGACGGTGCGCGATTTCCGCGACGCCGACGAGATATTTTCCACCGGGAATCACTCAAAGGTGGTGCCTGTGACCCGTTTCGAGGACCGGGAATTGCCGGCAGGGCCTGTGGCCAGGAAAGGGCGGGAGCTTTATTGGGAATGGGCGCATTCGACTTCCGCCGCGTGACCACATAAAAGGTGCCCATTGCCTGCTGGCGGGAGTTGTTCCCGAGGCATAGAGACCTATGTTAGTCCGGTAACCCGCCGGATTTTTTTTGAGGAGTAAGACCAATGGCTTTCGAACTTCCCGATCTCCCATATGACTACGAGGCTCTTCAGCCTTTCATGTCCAAGGAGACGCTCGAGTATCACCACGACAAGCACCACAAGGCCTATGTCGACAACGGCAACAAGCTGGCGGCGGAAGCCGGCATGGGTGATCTCTCGGTCGAGGAAGTGGTCAAGCAATCGTTCGGCAAGAACCAGGGCCTCTTCAACAACGCCGCCCAGCACTACAACCACATCCATTTCTGGAAATGGATGAAGAAGGACGGTGGCGGCAACAAGCTACCGGGCGCGCTTCAGAAGGCGATCGACAGCGATCTCGGCGGTTATGACAAGTTCAAGGCCGACTTCACCAATGCAGGCGCCACGCAGTTCGGCTCGGGCTGGGCCTGGCTTTCGGTCAAGGACGGCAAGCTGGAAATTTCCAAGACCCCGAACGGCGAGAACCCGCTGGTTCACGGCGCTTCGCCGATCCTCGGCGTCGATGTGTGGGAACATTCCTATTATATCGACTATCGCAACGCCCGCCCGAAATATCTCGAAGCTTTCGTCGACAGCCTGATCAACTGGGATTACGTGCTGGAGATGTACGAGAAGGCCAGCGCCTGATCGTTTTAAAGCGCAAGGCCCCGGCCAGTCCGGGGCCTTGTTTTTTCGCCTTCACCCACGCCTCACGCAAGCGTGATGGGCAATCCTCCACATTTTGGGACAGCTTAGGCCCCATCCTCCGATTCCTTCGGAATAGCCACGTTTCTTCGCCAGATACGGAGCCACGCATGAGAAAACTTCTACTCGCCATCTCCATCCTCGCCCTTGCCGGAACTGCGGCGTCCGCCGACCCCCTTGGCGACCGGCAGGCCCTGATGAAGGAGCGAGGCAAGCTGACCGGCGAGCTTGCCAAGGTGGTGAAAGGCGAGCAGCCGTTCGACGCCGCCGCTGTGCTGACGACGTTGCAGGCGATGAAGGACAATGCCGGCAGATTCGATATCGAAGCGCTTTATCCCGAAGGCTCCAATACGGGCGACACGACCGCCGCGCCCGCGATCTGGGAGAACCCGGACGGCTTCAGCGACGCCGAAAAGAAATTCGAAGACGCGGTCGATGCGGCAGTCGCGGATGCGCCGGCCGATCTGGATGCGCTCAAGGCGAAATTCGGCGCCATCGGTGCGAGCTGCGGCGCGTGCCACGAAAACTTTCGCATCCGCAAGGGTTGATCGCCGCTCATGTCCAGGAGTGGAAAAGTCGGCGCCGTTTTCGGCGTCGTGGTTGCAGCGGGTGCGGCAGCAGGCTGGTTCCTCTCCGCGCCACAGCAACTGGATAACCGGATCATGGCGGCCGCGGAACCTGGAAACGCGGAGCGCGGGCTGCGTATCTTCCATGCCGGCGGATGCGGGCCCTGCCATGCAGCCAAGGGTGCGGAAGGCGACGCCCGCTTCCAGCTTGCCGGTGGCCTGGAACTCAGAACGCCGTTCGGCACCTTCATTGCTCCCAACATCTCGCAGGATGCAAAGGACGGCATCGGCAACTGGACGCCGGACGATTTCGCCGCAGCGATGCTGAAGGGCGTTTCACCGGACGGCAGACACTATTATCCGGCTTTTCCCTACACGTCCTATGCACGCATGAAGCCGCAGGACATCGCCGATCTGTTTTCTTTCATGCAGACATTGCCAGCAGTGGCGGGGCGGACAGCCGGGCATGAGCTGGCGTTTCCATTCAATATCCGCCGGGGCATCGGCCTCTGGAAACTGCTCTATATGAACGATGGCCCGGCGGTGGATATCGCCGGCGCATCCGACAAGGTGCTGGCGGGGCAATATCTGGTCGAAGGGCCGGGCCATTGCGGCGAATGCCACACGCCGCGCGATTTCGGCGGGGGCACAGACAAAGGCAAGTGGCTGGCCGGCGCGGTCGCTGCGGAGGGCGAAGGCGTGACGCCCAACATCACTTCCGGCGAGGGTGGTATCGGCGACTGGTCCGAAGCGGACATCTCCGGCTATCTCGAAACCGGCTTCACGCCCGACTTCGATTCCGTCGGCGGATCGATGGTCGAGGTGCAAAAAAACATGGCCGAACTCACCCCACAAGACCGCGAAGCGATCGCGGCCTATCTCAAGGCCATACCGGCGCATCCGAATGGCTATCCGGCGCGCCGGCCCTGACGGGGCTTAAGAAACCGGCGTGACGCCGGCCCTGCCTGTGACTTTCAGTGCGAACGCGTAAGTGTAGGCGATTTCCTCCAGCCGCGAGAAGCGGCCGGAAGCGCCAGCATGGCCGGAATCCATGTTGATCTTGAACAGGACGGGATTGTCGCCGCTCTTGCGATCGCGCAGCCGCGCGACCCATTTCGCCGGCTCCCAATAGGTGACACGCGGGTCGGTGAGACCGGCGAGCGCCAGTATCGGCGGATAGTCGCGCGCGCCCACATTGTCATAGGGCGAGTAGGCGGCGATGGTCTTGTAGTCTTTTTCCGAAGCGATGGGATTTCCCCATTCCGGCCATTCCGGGGGCGTGAGCGGCAGCGACGCGTCGAGCATCGTGTTGAGCACGTCGACGAAAGGAACTTCAGCGATGATGGCGCCAAAGACCTCCGGCGCGATATTCGCTACTGCGCCCATCAGCATCCCGCCAGCCGAGCCGCCATGCGCGACGATGCGGTCGTGCGCCGTGTAGCCTTCGCCGGCGAGGTGCTTCGCGACTGCGATGAAGTCCCTGAAGGTGTTCTGTTTGTGCGCTCGCTTGCCGTCGTCGTACCAGGAATAGCCTTTGTCCTTGCCGCCCCGGACATGCGCGATGGCGTAGACGAAGCCGCGATCCACCAGCGACAGGCAGTTTGTGTTGAAGGAAGCGGGGATGCTGATTCCATAGGAGCCGTAACCGTACAGCAGACATGGCGCAGACCCGTCCAGCGGCGTGTCACGGCGGTAGAGGAGGGAGACGGGAACCATCTCGCCATCTTCCGCCGCAGCCATCAGACGCCGGGTGACATAGGCGTCCGGATCGTGACCGGAAGGAACTTCCTGCGTCTTGAGAAGGGTGCGCGTGCGCGTGCGCATGTCGTAGTCGAACACCTGCGCAGGCGTGGTCATGGACGAATAGGAAAAGCGCAGCACGTCCGTATCGTATTCATACGATCCGGCCATGCCGAGCGAGTAGGCTTCCTCATCGAAAGCAATGGCATGTTCCTCGCCCGTGGCGCGCTCCCGCACGACGATCCGTGGCAGTCCCTCGAAACGTTCGAGGCGGACTAGATAATTGCTGAAGCCGGCGATTGACAGGATGAGGCGTCCCGGCTGGTGCGGAACCAGTTCCTCCCAGTTTGCGCGTACGGGGTCGGTCGCCGGCGCGGTCATGATCTTGAAGTCCTTGGCGTCGCCTTCATTTGTCAGGATGAAGAAGACATCCCCGCCTTCCTCCAGGTCGTACTGGAGGCCGGTCTCGCGTGGCGCAACGAGCCGGGGTTCGGCGAAGGGATCGGCCGCAGGAAGGATGCGATATTCCGATGTCTCATGATCGCTGATGCTGATCATGATCCAGTCGTTGCGGCGCGTGCCGCCCACGCTCATGAAAAAGCCGGGGTCGGTTTCTTCATAGATCAGGCGGGCGTTCGCAATGTCATCTCCCAGCCTGTGGAACAGCACTTTCGAGGGCCGGTGGTTGTCGTCCAGCAGCGTGTAGAAGAAACCGTCATTGTCGGCAGCCCATGCGCCGCCGCCTCCGGTGCTCTCGACCCGGTCCGGCAGTTCGGCGCCGGTGGCGATGTCGCGCACACGCAGGGTGTAGAATTCGGAACCCTTGTCGTCATACGCCCATAAAAGACGCTTGTGATCTGACGAATGATCTATGCCTCCGAGCTGGAAATAGGCCTTGCCTTCTGCCTCGCGGTCGCCGTCGAGCAGGATTTCCTCATCCGGCGCGCCTTCCAAAGCCTTGCGGAAGTAGCGGGGATGCTGGCCGCCGAGTCTGTATGATGAGCCATAGGCATAAGGGCCGTCCCTCATGGGCACGGACGAGTCATCCTCCCTGATGCGCCCCTTCATCTCGGAGAACAGGATTTTACGGAGCTCGACCGTGTCGGCCATGAGCCTTTCCTGATAGGAATTCTCGGCTTCCAGATGCGCGCGTATGGCGGGATCGAGCCGCGAGGGGTCGCGGAACACTTCCTGCCAGTTCTCGGCCCGCATCCATGCATATTCGTCGGAGCGGGCGATGCCGTGCCGCGTGTCGGAGTGGGGCCGTTGCTCCGGGCGGGGGGGCTGCGCCTGCTCAAAAGGCATAGTCGTCGTCATCATGTCATTTCCGTTTCTTTCACAGGTGAATGACCATGACATGCATCCGGGTTCAAGTCCTGTCCGGCGTTGCGGGCTCAATTTGTAATAGTTCTCTTGTTGGACAAGCAGTTGAGGTGTGGCCTCGGGCGACTGGAGTTTGAACTTGTGTATTAATAATTGAGTACTTCAGATGTAAAAAACATTGAATGATTACCGAAGCGACCGAAAGAGGTGATTGACTTGACAGTCATCAGGTATCATGAAAATCACGCAGGCCGAATCGCAGTCGAGGTCTGCAACCTCAGAATCCGTAGATGCCCTTGAAACGATCACTGGCATCGTCATCACGTCTCTCGTTGGGATTTCACTATCATGGACACTGCCGAAACATCTCCGAAAAATATCGACACGCTGATCGAACTTACAGCTGATGTCGTGGCAGCCTATGTGAGCAATAATCCGGTGCCGGCTTCCGAATTGCCGAACCTGATTGCAGACATCCATGCCGCACTCGGCCGGGTAGGGGGCAGTGTTTCGGCGGAACCGCAGCCCGTCGACAAACAGAAGCCTGCAGTGAATCCAAAAAAATCCGTCCATGACGACTTCATCATCTGTCTGGAGGACGGCAAAAAGTTCAAATCCCTCAAGCGTCACCTCATGACGCACTATGGGCTGACGCCGGAGCAGTATCGTGAAAAGTGGGGCCTGGACGCCAACTACCCGATGGTTGCGCCGAGCTATGCCGCCGCCCGTTCCGAACTGGCTAAGAAAATGGGTCTGGGCCGCAAGCGCAAGAGCCACTGAGCAGAGCGCCAAATCAGGCGCAAGAACAGAAAACGGCGCTTCACCGCGCCGTTTTTTAGTTCTGGATTGTCCCGATCCCCTATCCTTTCATCTCCCGCAGCCGGTCGCGCGCCTGCTTCAAGGCTATGTGGCGGTTCAGATCGTAGCTCCAGTGTCGTCGCAACCCCCTGAGACGCTCACGCTCAAGCAAGCGGTCCACACGCTCGATGAGCCGGAGTTTTTCCTGGCTTCCGGCTGCCATTACGTCTTCAAGATCGAGCCCGCACAGCAGCCGCAACGCCACGCGCTGGCCTGCCTCTGTCGCCTTTTCCTGCCTGTGCCTCGCAAATCTGCTGGCATCTCGCTGCAGCGATCGCATCTGTCATCTCCCTGAAACAAGGCGCCTACTTTCGATCCGCCAGCGGAGGGTGGGGAGTAAAATTCCTGCCGCACCTGTGTGAGGGTGATGAAAATCGTTCAATATCAATATCCTATGGAATGTTGACAGAGATCGATGTTCGTTGTTTGTTCACATATCGTCCGAAACCTCCTATAAGGAAGATATTCCTATTTTGGAGAAAGTTTCGTGCAGGCAAATCTCACTCCTATCCCGGACGATCCCGTACATCTGACCACCGAACCCGAGGCAGGCGACTGTCCCGGCCATGTCCTTCCCAAACGGAAGGATGAGATCGCGCTGGAGGTGTGCGAATGCCTGATCGACATTGCCTCCGCGCTGTTTGCGCTCTCCTCGAAGGAGCTCCGAAAGGCGGGCAGGACGTCTCAGCCGGTGTCGCGCGTGCGTCAGATCGCCATGTATGTGGCCCATGTGGTGCTGCGCATGACCATGAGCGACGTGGGACGCGGCTTCGGACGTGACCGCACGACGGTGATGCACGCCTGCCAGACCATCGAGGATCTGCGCGACGACCCTGAATTCGACCGGGTCGTGCATATGTTCGAGCAGATCGCCTCCGCCGCATTCCGCAGCCGACTGGGGTTTTGACTGATGCCGGGGTCTTTTCGGGAATTGCCTGCTCGTCTCCTGACTTTTCTGTCCAAAGGATCGGGACGCGTGACGCAAGCTGCACAAGGCGGCAAGCTGCTGGTCGAGGCAGGCGATAGAGGCGCCGTTTCGGTTGACGAAGATGTGTTTCAATGGCTGGTTTCGGAAGGGATCGTCACTGTGCGCGGAGTCGAAATTTCCTTGTCGCGAACAGGATTTGAGATAGCGCACGATCTTACGGCCGCCCGGTCGTCCGGGAATAGGCGGCGTGAAGCAGGCGCAGTGTACGCCGATGTAGCCGGCGAGGCCCGACCAATTCTGGTCAATCTGTCGGAGTCGCCTCTCGCGCAGCTGGCGAGATTGCGCACGAAAACAGGAAATCCGTTCCTCTCTGCACGCGAGTTCGAGGCAGGCGAACGACTTCGCGCAGACTACACCCGTGGTCAGATCATGCCCCGCCTCGGCGCCAACTGGATTGCCAGCGTTGCGTCCGGCAAACGTTCCGGAGCGGGCGGTGCGGCGGAACTGACGGAAGTGGCGCTTGCCGCGCGGTTGCGGGTCGAAAAGGCAATTGCAGCGGTAGGCCCCGAGCTTTCCGGCGTGCTGATAGACGTATGCTGTTTCCTGAAAGGCATGGAAACGGTCGAGCTTGAACGCGCGTGGCCCGTAAGGTCAGGCAAGATTGTGCTCAAGACTGCGCTGTCCGCGCTGGCCCGCCATTATTGGCCGAAGGCGGCGTCGGACGAAAGCAAGCCGGCGCGCATGCTGCACTGGGGCGCGCAGGACTACAAGCCGAGCATGCACGGGTCCTAGAAGATGGAACTCAAACGGCCTGACGTGCTCTGTCCGCATCCGTGCGGATGCGCCTGACCATGGAGCGCAGCCCGTTGGAGCGCTGCGGGGTGAGGTGCTCGTCGAGGCCGAGCTTGCGCAACGTGCCTTCCGCGTCGATGTCGAGAATGTCGCTTGCCCTTTGGCCCGAGTACAAGGCCAGAAGGATGGCGACGAGTCCACGCACGATATGCGCATCGGAATCGCCACTGAAGGTGATGACTGGATCGGAGCCGTCACCATAGCCTGTGGTCAGCCACACCTGGCTGACGCAACCCGGCACCTTGTTTCCCGGCGTACGTTCGCTTTCCGGGAACTCGGGAAGCGCTTCTCCGAGTTCGATGACATAGCGGTACCGCTCTTCCCAGTCGTCGAGCAGGGCGAAGTCGTCGAATATGCTTTGGATCGTCGTCACCATGCGGTTGGATATAGTGTCGGGAAAGGGTCGCGTCACGGAAAAAAACGCCAGAACGGCCCGCCGCTCCACAAAGGTGAGGATGCTCAGTCTTTGGAAGGGATACTGCCGGTCGTGACGGGTTCCTGGGGTGAAGGCGCAGATGTGGCCGGTGCATCCTCGATCATGGTTGCGGCCAGGCGCGCCGCGATCCTGGCGCGCTCCGTGACGGTATGGATTGCGGAAGCGCCGGTTTCGCAGACATCCGGCTGACGGTCGCACATGCCGGCGATATCGCCCACCGCGTCGCGCGCCGCCAGCAGCGCCTGAATCGGATTGACGCTTTCACGACCGCTTCCGTCCGGCCCAACGTCGAAGGGCAGGGCAAGCAGCACCAGAGAAAACCAGAACGCAAACCTGATCAGGAAACCCATGTTCTTCTTCTTTCCAGAGCCCCTTGCTCAACTCGCGCCATCCTAGCTGGACCGCACCAAGGAGCGATTGCAAGCAAGACAGGAATTTTATTAAAATTTGAAATAATTCCCGTGCACCTCGCATTTGCCTCCCACGCGGAACCTGCGTGAAGACATGGTGACCGGTTCAACCTATCCTTTTGATTCAGCGTTGAAAGGTCCGCTTGCAAGCTGTCGTGAGGATCGCCTTCAGATTGTGCTCGCGGCTAACCCGACATTTACCATGGGGTGAATTGACGCCTTTCATGAGGCCTTTCTACGGAAAAATGACCCCGAAATGGATCGCGCGCGCGGTGCTTTATCCATTCCTTAAAGGCTGGATGCGACTTTCAGGTCCAATCAGAAACGATCTGCGAAGCAGGTGTGTACGAGGCGTTGAGTTGAGTTCGATTGCGGCAAGATACGTTGGATTGCCTGACGCGGTTGCGACGGGCTGCGAGCGTCTCGTGCATGGCTGCGTGACCGAAAAAACGGCGCGCGCCAGACATGCCCGTTTCATCGGCGTCATGCTTGCCGCGCCGTTCCTTGCAGCCGGAAGCGCGGTTATGCTTGTAACCGCCAGCCTCGGCGCGTCGGCGACGCTGGCGACCATTCTCGCCATCTTTGGCGTGTGCTGGCTCGCTGCCCTGCTGGTGTCGGCGAGCGGTCGCCATGTGGAATCCGGCACCGCGATTCTTGCCATCTCGGCGCTGGCTATCGGCGCTCTTGTCGCCTTTTCGGGCGGGCTTGCATCACCAGCCGCATTGCTTCTGGCTGCACCTGTCGTGGAAGCATTCTGGGTCAGCCGGTCGAGGCGCTGGGCGCTGGCCGGAGCCGCCGCGGCAATCGCCGGTGCGCTCATGCAATTCCTGCCGGGTGAAGCGGCGCTGCCCGCTTATGTGCAGCCTGCGCCCTGGCATTGGCTTCTGCCGCTGGCCTGGGGCGCGACGCTTGTTCCTCGCTGGGCCGGGTTCCGACATGACGGCGATGTCAAAATGGAAACCGCGGCCGATCTCGATGTCGAGGGGCTGACGAGCGCCGTCCTTCTACGGATCAACAGGCAGGGCGATGTGCTTGACGCCGGTGAGCGCACGAACGCCGTGCTCGGCCTGGCGCCTCATCTTCTGCTTGGCAACGCTCTCTTCGATCGCATCCACATCGCCGACCGCATCAGCTATCTCAACGCTCTTGCCGATATGCGCGACGGTGCGATTTCCGCTTCTGTGGAAATGCGCGTTCGCCTGCCGAAGGCGACAGACGAAAGCACGAGCAGCCACAAGCCTTTCATGTTTGAACTGGCCAGAGGCGACGAGGAAGGCAATGCGTTCCTCGCCTTGCTGCGCGACAATTCCGAAGTGGCCGAACTGCGGCAGGCGCTGTGCGAAGCGCAGGAGAGCGCGGCGAGCGCCGAGGTGACGAAGAGCCGCTTCCTCGCCGCCGTCAGCCATGAACTGCGTACGCCACTCAATGCGATCATCGGCTTTTCCGATATGTTGCTGCATGAGATGTTCGGGCCGTTCAACGATCCGCGGCAGAAGGAGTATGTCACGCTGGTACGTGATTCCGGGCAGCATCTGCTGGAAGTGGTGACGTCGATCCTCGACGTGTCGCGCATCGAGGCGGGCGCCTACCGCACCAATCCGGAGCCGTTCCGCTTCGCGGAAGCCGCCGAAATGTGCCGCGCCATGATGCAGTTGCAGGCCGAAACCAGGAAAATCAGGCTGGAAATGCGGGTGGCTGCCGATACGGGCGAGGTGAATGCCGACCGTCGCGCCATTCAGCAAATCCTGATCAACCTGGCCTCCAACGCCATAAAGTTCACGCCGGAGGGCGGCGAGGTGGCGATCGGCGCGCGGCGTGTCGGTTCGCGGTTGCATTTCTGGGTGAGCGATACGGGAATCGGCATTGCCGAAGAGGATCTGGCCCAAATCGGCCACCCGTTCGTACAGGTGCAGAACGACTACACGCGCGGTTTCGAGGGAGCGGGGCTGGGCTTGTCGCTGGTCAAGGGGCTGGTCAGCCTGCATGAGGGCGCCATGTCCATCGACAGCATGCCGGGTGAAGGCACCACGGTTTCAGTGAGCATTCCGGTCGATGGACCGAAGGCGGACAAGGACAGGCTGGTGGTGCTGGCGGATGCGACGCCGGCAGGCAGGAAAAATGAGGAAGTGCATGGCTCGCTCCGCAAAACGGGCTAAGGCCAGAAAGCGGTCGAACCGTCCGGGCGTGATCCAGCGTGGAGCGGTCGCCGTCGGCGAGATGGTCACGCGCAATCCGGTGCTGGTTGGCGGCTCGACGGCGTTCCTCGTGACGCTGTTCTACGTGTCGGCGAATGCGCTCTGGTATCAGCCCTTTCCGCATTCAGGCGCTTTTTTCGCCACCAGAAGCCTGCAGGATTTTCCCGTCGCCGAGCCAGCCGAGCCGGAGACCACCATCAATATCGTACGCCCGGACCCGGCGGTGCGGCCGGCAGCGCCCAAAGGCGATCCGGTTGTGCGGCAGGTGCAGTCCATCCTGCGCGATCTTGGTTTCTATACAGCCGAACCCGACGGCCTGAGCGGGCCGAACACCCGCGACGCGATAGCCTCCTATCAGCGCAAGGTAGGGCTGGCGCCGACCGGAGCGGTCGACGATGCACTGCTCGATCAGCTGGGCGCAGCTCCGGCGTCGGCCATGCCTGTTCCGGGCAATCGCAATGACATGACGGGATCGGTGAAACCGAACACGGATATTGTTTCCGGCGCGAGCCAGGTTGTGAAGATTCAGGCGGGCCTCAGAGCCTTCGGAAATCCGGATATTCAGCTCGACGGCATCGCAGGCGCGCGCACCAAGGCCGCGATCCGGGAGTTCCAGTCCATCTTCGGTCTCGCCGCCACCGGCGAGCCGGACGCCTCTGTCTACATCAAGATGCGCGAAGTGGGCCTAACCGACTAACGTCTCGTCATACAGTGTTCCGGCTGCTATGCAGCAGGATGATCGATCTGAATTTCTTCACCTGAAATGCGTGTGACGACAGACCTGTGGGCGTCTGCACTGGTGCGCCGCGTGTTCGGTTCCGGTGGGTTCGCGGCGATTTTGAAGCGCGGATCCAGTGAGGCGGGGGCGGCCTTTGTCCTTGTCAGGGACAGGTTTGGCGAGGTGGCGCTATACGGGCCCGCACCGCAGACAAGCTATGATTCCGCCAGACCCGATGAGCGCCTGTTCACACGAATGGGAGACGGGGAAACAGTCGAGCTACTGGAGGCCCGCATCGAGCGTGAGAAGCGTTTCGATCCCGATATATGGGTGCTGGAAATCGAAACCGGCGCGCTGCCTGTCGAAGAGCTGGTTCCGATAAAAGGCTGAAACTCAGCCGGCTTTGAGCGTCCGCCCGCCAGCAGGGGAGATGTCGCCGCCTTTCGCCCATGATGCGACCCTGGCGATGGCGTTTTTCGGTTCGAGGCCACGATAGCGCTCGATGAACAGGCGCACGCTGCCGGTGTCGGGGAAGGAGCCGGGCAGGGCGGCGCTGGTGATCAGGAACGCCTCGGCTTCTCTTAGTTCAAGTGCGCGCAGCGCTGTGAGCAGCGACAAATGATCGGATGACGAGGCGATCTTGCGGGCGGCGTCGAACTCGATTGCGAGAGCGTCGGCAAGGGCGGTATGGAAAAAGGCGGCGTTTGCGTCGAGCGCCGCATCCAGCAACCGGCCGAAGCCATGCGGCGTCGCCGGTGTGACGGAAAAGGACGGGTGAGGGCCATCGGCCATCATCGATCTGAGCTGGTCGCGCGTCCTGTCTGCCGCCTTGCCCTGGGTCGCTGACGCTTTTTGTTCTGATGACGTGCCGGGGCGATCAAGCGCACGAACAAGGCTGGCGATCGTCGGGTGCAACTCCTTGCGGCGGGCGATGGCGCGCGCGTGCGGCAATCCATGACGTCCGATGAGCGCAATAAGTTCCACATCGGCGAGCGCGCGCGAGCGGACGAGCAGGGGAGCCGAGATCTCGACGGGCTCATCCGAGAGGCGTTTCACAAGGCCGGCCGGTGCACTTTCGCATTCCGACAGGGCGGCGGCGGCGAAGCGACGGGCTTCGGGCGAAACCTCGTCGAACAATGGCAGCGTCAGATCGTCCAGCTGCGTAATTTCCCGGCGCGAAGGGCGCGTCAGGGCGCAAAAGGCGGATATGGCCGCGCGGAACAGGCGCTCGGCCTTGCCGGCTTCAGTCCTGATCGCGATTTGCCGGAAATCCGAGGATGACACGAAGATACGCCTTCAACGACTCGCGATGAAACCCGCAGGCCAACAGCGGCATGCGCGGCAGAACAACATTCAAATTAGCCGCGATCCGTTAGCGCTCCGTTAACCCTCAAGGGGACTCTATGCATAAAGGAGGCGTTGCGTTGTGCTCCGGTTGAACCGAGAGGGATGCGCGAAATGGGTATAGTCCTGTCTTTCACGCCGCAAAGCGCGGCCATGAAGAAACCTTCGAGAGGCTGTGGAACCGCCGCGGTGGTGATCTTCCCCGGCGTCCGCTACGAGCGGGAACAAGCGGGCGCGGCTGCGCCGCAAGGCAAAACACCTTTGTTGCCCGTGGAATTACCGCCCGCGCCGAAGCATTGAAGGGCGCGGCTAAAGCTCCTTCAGTTCGCAGGAGCTTTGCCGGAGAAACTGCGAGACCGCGGGCCGCCAGCTTTCATCGGGAACGAAGGCGCGCAGCACAATGACGCCTTCGCCGATCGGGGTTTCAACGAAGATGGAGCCGTCGAGGTCGTCCGGCAGTTGCCGCCGCACCTCCAGCATCTGGGCGGGAGTGAGGGCGACGGCGTCGAGCGTGGCGTTGGTCGCGCTGTGGTCGTTGAAGCTGTAGATATTATGGCCGTTGCGATCATAGATCGAGACCGACCAGAATGGGGCCTTGCCGGGAGCCTTGAGCTGAACCATGCCTTCGCGGAGGTCGAACCGGCAGGCGACGGCGAGGAACAGCGGATCGACGGATTTCACCACGGGCTGACCGCCGGTTTCCGCCTCAAGCGGCGTCATGCGATAGAGGTCCGAAGCCATGGCGAGGCGCGACCATGCATCGCGTTCGGACAGTTCCGGCACCAGCATCAACACCAGAATGTGGATGATGCCCGCACCCACAAGCCCGACCAGAACGGCATATAGAAGATTACGCATCGCAGCCGCTCCTGACGATGCGCGGCAGTTCGATGCCGGACAGACCCGTGCTGCTGGCGATCGGTGTGTCGTAGAAAGTGAGCACGAAATACATGGCTCCGCTTCCCGCCGTCAGAAGCCAGTTGCCGGGAGCCGGGTGTCTGGACGCTGTGATGCGCACGGAATTGTCCGGTTCTCTCACCACCTGGTAGGATTGCAGCGCAGCCGGGCGGGATTTGCCTGTCTTGATGACATCGAGTGACCGGTCCGCCGCATAAAGCGTCCAGAACCGGGCGATCGGGAGATGACCCTCAAGGCGGTAGGTGCATTCCTTCGTCAGCGGTCTTCCGCCCGAATCGTGTTCGGCCACGAAGGCGAGCCCTTCGGCGCGACCAAGGGCGAGAACCCCCTCACGCGCCACGCGGGCATTGGTGTAGGGATCCGCTTGCGGGGTGCCGATATCGGGAAAGGCGGTCCATGAACCGACGCCAATTGCGCCTGCGCCCTTCTGGACATGCAGGGCATACCACACGCTGGCCGCACCGCCGCCAATGGCGATGACCAGCGCGATCAGCGTCAGCATGGCTCTTTTCAGCATCAGCGGCCCCGATGAATAGTCGAGGCGCAGTTACCGCGAGCGGCGTCCGCGTGGCAAGTTGTCTGAAGCTTCACAGCGAAGACACCGTCTCCGGTTCGGCATCCGGCTGGAGGACGGGGGCCGACAGGAACTGCTTGTTCATCTGTCGCAGGAGCTGCGTGCTGCGGCTGGACAGGACCGGCGGACGTTCGGAGGCTGCGCGGTCGGCTTCCGCCTGCGCGGCAGCCCTGGCTGCCTCCTCGGCCTTGGCGGCGACGGTTGCATCGACAAACGGATTGGCGATGCCGGGGATCGGCTTTAGGTCGATGTTCTGATGAGCGTAGGCCATCAGACGCTGCCAGACCATGGCCGGCAGCGAACCGCCGGTCATGTTGCGGGTAGGGCTGTAATCGTCATTGCCGATCCAGACCGCGGCCGTGTAATTGCCGGTGAAGCCGACATACCAGGCGTCGCGATAGGACTGGCTGGTGCCCGTCTTGCCGCCCGAGACGATGCCCGGCAGGGCGGCGCGGCGCGCCGTGCCGATGACGGGCACCTGAACCAGCATCGTGTTCATGTAGGAAACGGCCTGTTCCGACAGAACGCGATGAGGCGGCGCAGCATCCTTGGCGAAATCATAGATGACGTCGCCCGTATGAGTGACGAGCTGGGTGACGCCGTGCCGCGTGCCGACCATGCCGTCCTGCGGGAAGACACTGTAGCCTGTGGCCTGATCCATGACGGTCATGCCCGAGGTGCCGAGAACCATGGTCTTGTGCGATTCCAGCACCGATTCGACGCCCATCGCCTCAGCCAGTTCCTTGATCGGCTTGATGCCGAGATTGTCCTTGGCGAGGCGCACAGGCACGGTGTTGATCGACTTGACCAGCGCCGTGGTCAGCGTCATGCGGCCGGCCGAAGCGCCGTTGTAGTTGCCGGGATGCCAGTTGCCCCAGCTTACCGGAGCGCCCGAAACGATGGTTTCCGGTGTAAAGCCGTGTTCGACGGCCGCGGCATAGACATAGACCTTGAAGGAGGAGCCGGGCTGGCGAAGCGCCTTGGTGGCGCGGTTGAACTGGCTGGCGCCATAGTCGCGGCCGCCGACGATGGCGCGGACCGCGCCGTTGGTCTCGATGACCACGATTGCGCCCTGCGAGGCGTTGTACTCCTTGCCATGCTGGCGAAGGTGAAATTCCAGCGATTCCTCGGCTGCCTGCTGGATGTTGGGATCGAAGGCGGTATGGGCGACCAGCGAATGCTGGCGCGAATTCGCGGCGAACTTGCGCACCTCCTCGAAAGCCCAGTCGAGATAATAATCCGGGCTTTTGCGGTCACCCCGATCCACCACATCCGCTGGATGCCTGCGGGCCTGCAACACCTGTCCCTCGGTCATGAAGCCGCTGTCGACGAGATTGGACAACACGACGTTGGCGCGGGCGCGAGCCGCCGGCAGGTTGACGTGCGGGGCGTATTTGCTGGGCGCCTTGAACAGGCCGGCCATCATCGCCGCTTCGGGCAGAGTAAGATCACGTACGCTCTTGCCGAAATAGAAGTCGGCCGCCGCTTCAATGCCGAAGGTGCCGCCGCCCATATAGGAGCGGTCGAGATAGAGCTGGAGAATCTCCTTCTTGGAGAGGTTGGCCTCCAGCCACAGGGCCAGGAACGCCTCCTTGATTTTGCGCTCCAGCGTGCGTTCATTTGACAGGAACAGGTTCTTGGCCAACTGCTGGGTGAGGCTGGAGCCCCCCTGCACGACCGAATTGGCGCGCACATTCTCGGTCATGGCGCGCACGAGCCCCAGAGCGTCGATGCCGTAGTGCTCGAAGAAGCGGCGATCTTCCGTGGCGAGAACCGCCTTGATGACGTGATCGGGCATCTGGTCCACCGGCACGGAATCGCGCTGGATGAGGCCGCGCTGGCCGATCTCGTTGCCGTAGCGGTCGAGGAAGGTGACGGCGAAATCGTCCTGCGCCCGCCAGTCTCCCGAGGTTTCCTGGAAGGCCGGCATGGCGAGCGCCAGCATCACCACCGCCCCTCCCGCGCCCAGCGTGAAGCCCTCGCTCAGCAGTTCAATGACACCGCGCCGCCAGCCCTTGACGCGGAAGCGGCGGAAGAAGATCGTCGCGGCTTCCCAGAACTCACGGAATTTGAAGCCGACTTCGTAGAGAGTGGAATCGAGCCAGGCGTCGATCGCCAGCAGGAAGGCGGCGATCCGGCCACGTTTCTTCTTCGGCTCCAAGGGACTGACCATCTACAAGCTGCCCGGCTGTATTGGGCGCCGGAAACACTCCGTCAGAAACCGCCCACATATTCCTTTTCCCCCATCCGCAAATGGCCGGCAAGAGGGATTCTCAATCAAAGCGCGTGCGGCCGAAATAAGTTAAAATTCCTAGGAATTAATTCTTGACACCGTAACGCTGCTCTGATAGTGTTCAGTTATCGTCAAAAAAGTGTGACTGGCGCAGGCCGGTTCACAAGGAAGCGGCCGGAACCGGGCGCTTGGCGATCCAATCAATCACAATTCCCGTTTGCTCATGTTTGGATGAGGCGAGGACCATGCCGGAAGCTGCGGCAGGGCGGATGGCCCGTTTGCACGCGTTGCGCATACTGGCCGAAGGCGGGCATGCGACGATCGAGCGACTGGCGATGGCCAGTGGACGATCGGTCGCTTCCCTTCGGCGTCTGGCGCGGGACGAAGGCTGGAAGCTGGTCGAGGCCGGCCCGCTGGATGTCTCGGCGCGTATACGCAAGGCGGCCGGCATGGTCCTTGGCAAGGTGGAGGAATTGGGAAAGGCAGCAGAAAACGGCGGTAATATCGACAAGGGCGCCATCGACGGGCTGATCGCGATGATCCGCGGGCTCGAGAAAATCGGCGAGATCATGCGGCCGGAAGAAGCCGCCAGGGAAAACCACATCAGGGATAATGAGGACCTTGCCGAGACGCTGCGACGGATCGAGGAACGTATCGTCGAGCTTGCGGGCGAACTCGCAACTCGAATGGTTGAGGAAAAATCTGCGGCCGCAGGAGGCGCGCAAGGCGGTGCATGAATGGCTCATCCGGGGGCGGGCCAACCAGATTCAGCTCGGGCGCGATCCGGCTGGATGGCTGGTGATGGGCGGTCGCGGCTCGGGAAAGACCCGTCTCGGCGCTGAATGGGTGATCGCGCTGGCGCGCGGATTGCCGCCTTTCGCACGGCCCGGCAACCGGCATGGGCTGATCGCTCTCGTGGGCGAGACGCTGGGTGACGTGCGTGAGGTGATGATCGATGGCGCTTCAGGCATCGCCAGCGTGGCCCGGGGCGACCGGCCCCGCTATGAGGCGTCCCGGCGGCGGCTTCTGTGGCCAAGCGGTGCGGTGGCGCAGGTGTTTTCCTCCGAAGACCCCGAAAGTCTGCGAGGCCCGCAATTTGCTGCGGCCTGGTGCGATGAGCTGGCCAAATGGAAGAATGCCGAGGCCACTTATGACATGCTGCAATTCGGCCTGAGGCTTGGTGAAAGGCCACGCCAGCTCATCACCACCACGCCGCGCCCGACACCATTG
The DNA here is from genome assembly GCF_040545755.1 of Aquamicrobium ahrensii. Classification (NCBI taxonomy): domain Bacteria; kingdom Pseudomonadati; phylum Pseudomonadota; class Alphaproteobacteria; order Hyphomicrobiales; family Phyllobacteriaceae; genus Aquamicrobium; species Aquamicrobium ahrensii. The sequence goes on along the minus strand of NZ_JBEPMN010000013.1, from coordinate 58,959 downwards.
ATGAAGCGGCTGTTGGCCGATCCTTCCATGATGCTGACGAAGCTTGGCACCCATGAGAATGTCGCCAATCTCGCGCCGGGTTTCATCGAGGCGATCGAGCGGCGCTATGCGGGCACACGGCTTGGGCGGCAGGAACTGGGCGGCGAACTGATCGAGGATCGCGAGGACGCGCTCTGGTCGCGCTCCATGCTGGAGCAGGCGGCGGCGAGCGCCGTGGCGGCGGAGTTGCAGCGGATCGTGGTGGCGGTCGACCCGCCGGCCAGTTCGCGCCGCACTTCGGATGCTTGCGGCATCGTTGCGGCAGGGCTGGATGCGCAAGGTTTCGCGGTTGTTCTGGCCGACGAGACCGTGCGGGCGGCCAAACCGCAGCAATGGGCGCAGAAGGCGATCGGCCTGTTCCACAGGCTTCAGGCGGATTGTCTTGTGGTGGAGGTCAATCAGGGAGGCGAGATGGCGACGGCCGTGTTGCACACGGTTGACCCCGCCGTTCCGGTGAAGCCGGTACGGGCGAGCCGTGGAAAATGGCTGCGGGCCGAGCCGGTGGCCGCGCTCTACCAGCAGGGCAGGGTGCGCCATGCCGGCCGCTTTCCCGAACTGGAAGACGAAATGTGCGATTTCGGCCCGGACGGTTTGCCCGGCGGCCGGTCGCCCGACCGCATGGATGCGCTGGTCTGGGCGATCACCGAATTGACGTCAGGTCGGGGTTCGGCCCCGCGTATTCGCGATCTTCTTTAAACGACAGGATTTGCAATGGCTTGGAAATGGCCCTGGCCCCGAAGCGCGGGGGATGGCGGCGCGCGCCTGGAAACCAAGGAAGCGGCGGGTTCCGGCTTCATCGCCTTTCATGCGCAAGGCGAGGCGAACTGGTCGCGGCGCGACTATGCGACGCTGGCCCGCGAAGGCTTCATGCGCAACCCGATCGTACATAGGGCGGTGCGGCTGATCGCTGAGGCGGCCGCGAGCATCCCATGGCTTCTTTACGAAGGCAGCAGCGAGATCGAAGCGCATCCGCTGCTCGATCTTCTGGAACGGCCAAACCAGCGGCAGGCGGGCGCGACTTTTCTGGAGGCGCTCTATGGGCATCTGCTGCTTGCCGGAAACGCCTATGTCGAACTTGTCGAGGCCGGTGCGCAGACGCGCGAACTGCATCTGCTGCGCCCCGACCGGGTGACGGTGGTTACGGACGCAGCCGGCTGGCCCGTGGCGCTGGACCACCGGGAAGGAAGCACGAGACGGAGGGTGCCGCTCGATGCCGGCGGAGCGGTGCATCTGACGCTTTTTCATCCGCTGGAGGATCACTACGGCTTTCCGCCGCTGGAAGCCGCGCTGATGGCGCTCGACACGCACAATGCTGCCGGGCGCTGGAACAAGGCCCTGCTCGACAATTCGGCCAGGCCTTCGGGCGCGCTGGTTTATGCGCCGAAGGAAGGCGGCAACCTGACCGACGAGCAGTTCGACCGGCTTAAAGCCGAACTGGAACAGGGCTATTCGGGCGCAACCCGCGCCGGCCGGCCGCTTCTGCTGGAAGGCGGGCTCGACTGGAAGGCGATGGGCCTGACGCCGCGCGACATGGATTTCGTGGAGGCCAAGCATTCGGCCAGCCGCGACATCGCGCTGGCCTTCGGTGTGCCGCCCATGCTGCTCGGCATTCCGGGCGACAACACTTATGCAAACTATCAGGAAGCGAACCGCGCCTTCTACCGGTTGACCGTGCTGCCGCTGCTGGCGCGCACGGCCAGGGACCTGTCGGCCTGGATGAGGCCGGCCTTCGGAGAGGGCCTGAGGCTCTGGTACGACGCGGATCGTGTCGATGGCCTGACCAGCGACCGCGATGCGCTGTGGACGCGTCTGGAAGCCGCTTCCTTCCTGAGCGACGACGAGAAACGCGAGGCTGTGGGCTATCAGCCGCGCCGCGCTGATGAAGGAGACCGGTCATGACCGATATGTCGCAGGGAAGCTGGCTGTGGGCAGCCAAGGGCGTTGGCGCGATCGCGGGATCGGCGGCCTCGCTTGTCTATATCCTGCCCCAGGGACGCCGTGAGGCGGCGTCGCGCTTCATCGTCGGGGTGATGTGCGGCGTTGTTTTCGGCGGGACGGCAGGTTTGAAGGTCGCGACCGATCTCGGCATCGAGGAGCGAATCGGCTCCTCCGAGATGGTGCTGATGGGATCGGCGCTGGCCAGCCTGTGCGCCTGGTGGGCGCTGGGCTTCGTCCTGAAGCTTCTTGGACAGTATCGCCCCGATCGTCCACGCGGTGACAGCGAAGAGGGGAACGGCCATGAACGCTGACCCTGTCGCGCCCGGATTCGAACGAAAATTCGCGAACCTCATTGTCGACCGGATCGAGGCGAACGGGACTTTCGCCGGTTATGCCAGCGTGTTCGGGATGGTCGATCTCGGCAAGGATGTGGTCGAGCCGGGCACATTCGCGAAGTCGCTGCGCCGGCGAAAGGCCTCCGGCATCCGAATGCTCTACCAGCATGATGCGGCGCAGCCGATCGGCGTGTGGACCGAAATCCGGGAGGACAGGCGCGGCCTGTTCGTGCGGGGCCGGCTTACGCCGGGCGTGCAGCGTGCCGATGAAGTGCTGGCGCTGTTGCGCAGCGGCGCGCTGGACGGGCTGTCCATCGGCTTCAAGGCGGTGCGCACGCGACGCCATCAGCCAAGCGGCGTCCGCCACATCATCGAGGCCGATCTGTGGGAAATCTCGGTCGTGACCTTTCCCATGCAGCCGGCGGCCCGTGTCGAGACCGTCAAGGCAGAGCGCCGCAAGCAACCCGCCGACGACGAAGCCGGTGTGCGTCAGCTCACCAGAGAAATCCGTCACGCAATCAGCATCATCAACCCGAAAGGACGTTCTCTATGAATGCATCGCAGCCTGCCCAGCCGCTCGAAACCAAATCGATGAGCGGTGATCATCTGGACCTGAAGGACGCCTTCGGCGAGTTCATGTCCACCTTCGAGGCTTTCAGGGAAAGCAATGACGGAAAGCTTGCCGAGATGGAGCGCCGGATGGACGCTGACGTGCTCACCACCGAGAAGGTGGACCGCATCTCGCGGGCGCTCGACGAACAGAAGCGCGCTATCGATCAGCTGGCCCTGAAGCGGGCGCGGCCGGTTCTGGACCGGGAGCAGGCGATCCTGCCCTCCGAACACAAACAGGCCTTCGACGCCTATATGCGCAGCGGCGATGACCGCCATCTGCGCGCGCTCGACACCAAGGCCATGTCCTACGGTTCGGGGCAGGATGGCGGCTATCTGGTGCCACCGGAAACGGAGGTTGAAATCGGCAAGCGGCTTGCCGCCATCTCGCCGATCCGCGCCATCGCCTCAGTGCGTCAGGTGTCGTCGGCCGTACTGAAGAAGCCCTTCGCGGTGAACGGCCCGGCGGTCGGCTGGGTGGCCGAGACAGCGGCGCGCCCGCAGACCAATACGGCGATGCTGGCCGAGTTGCAGTTCCCGACCATGGAACTGTACGCCATGCCGGCTGCGACCGCGACGCTGCTGGAGGATTCCATCGTCGATCTCGACCAGTGGATTTCGGCCGAGGTGGAGGCCGCGTTCGCCGAACAGGAAGGGGCGGCCTTCGTGTCCGGCGACGGCGTGAACAAGCCGAAGGGCTTTCTCGACTACACGATGGTGGAGGAGGATTCCTGGGCGTGGGGTTCCATGGGCTACAAGGCGACCGGCGTGGCGGGCGATTTCCCGGCCAGTGACGAGTCCGACATCCTGATCGACACGGTCTATGCGCTGAAGGCGGGATATCGCCAGAACGCGCATTGGGTGATGAACCGCAAGACGCAGGCCGCGATCCGCAAGCTGAAGGACGGCGACGGCAACTACATCTGGCAGCCGCCGGCCGGCCCCGGCCAGAACGCCATGCTGATGGGCTTCCCGTTGGTGGAGGCCGAGGACATGCCCGACATCGCCACCGATACGACGCCGATCGCCTTCGGTGATTTCGGGCGCGGCTATCTGGTGGTCGACCGGGCGGGTGTGCGCGTCCTGCGCGATCCCTACTCCGCCAAACCCTACGTGCTGTTCTACACCACCAAGCGCGTGGGCGGCGGTGTGCAGGATTTCGACGCTATCAAGCTGGTCAAGTTCGGCGTCTCTTAAGCGGCGCTTTACGCTGCTCAAGCCTGCCGATGCGGCCCCGGATTCCTCCTCCGGGGCCGCTTTTTGTCTCCATCATAAGGCGATTGCATGACGCTGATCAGAACCGTGGAGCCATCCGCCGAGCCGGTGACGCTGGCGCAAGCGAAGGCGCATCTACGCATTGACCATTCCAGCGAGGACGAATTGCTTTCGGGCCTCATTCGCGCGGCGCGCGAGGAGGTGGAGCGGGCCGCTGGCCTGGCGCTCATCCAACAAAGCTGGCGGCTGGTGCTGGACACATGGCCGCGCAATGGCGTGGTGACGATCCCGCTGCACCCCGTGCGCGAAATCCTCTCGGTGACGGCTTATGGACGGGACGGCGAGGTATCGCTGGTCGATCCGACCAGCTATCGGGCCGATACCATCTCGCGCCCGGCGCGCATCGCCTTCGGCGCTGCGCCGACGGCCCTGCGGGCCATGAACGGCATCGAGATCGATTTTGCGGCCGGCTTCGGCGAGGCGGGGACTGACGTGCCCGACCTGTTGTTCAGGGCGATGCTGCTTCTCGTGGCGCATTGGTATGAGTTCCGCACCGCCTTTGGCCCGAAGGATCAGCCGGTCGGATATCCGGCCGGATACGACCGGCTGATCGCGCCGTTCCGGACAAGGAGGCTTTGAATGCTGGCCTCCTTCATCAATCCGGGTGCGCTGCGCACAGAGCTGGCGCTCGAAAAGGTCGAGGCTGCGCCGGACGGCATGGGCGGATTTTCCGAGCAGTGGAGCGAGGTGGCGACCGTTTTCGCGCATATCGAGCCGCTGGCGGCCGAAAGCCGCTTCGGCGCCGACAGGAGTTTGGAAACGGTGACGCATCGCATCACCCTGCGCAAGCGTGAGGGTGTCGCCGGCGGTATGCGCTTTCACCGCGGCGGACGTATTTTCCAGATCGTGACCGTGCACGATCCTGACGAAACCGGCCGCTATCTGGTCTGCCGGGCGAGGGAGGGCGCGCCATGAATGTGAGCATCGCCCTGACCCTCGACGGGTTGCTGCGCGCCCTGCGCTGGAAAGGTCATGAACTGGTGGAGCAGATAGAATTTCGCAGGCCTGAGCAGGCACGCAACGCGGATCAGATGAAGGAGGTACGCGATGACCGCAGCCTGCGCTGATTTGCAGAAGGTCATGTTCGAGACGCTGACGGGGAATGCGGTGCTCGTCGCCTTGCTGGGCGGCGGGCGCATTTTCGACCGCGCGCCGACCGATGCGGCGTTTCCCTATGTCACTTTCGGCCGGACGAGCGTGTTCGACTGGAGCACCTCGACCGAAAGCGGTCTCGAACATCTGGTGACGCTTCATGTCTGGTCGAAGGCGAAGGGCAGGAAGGAAGCCTTCGCCATTGTCGACGCCGTGAGGGCGGCGCTGGAAACGCCGCTGACGATCGACAACCAGCATCTGGTGAATTTCCGCTTCGAATCCGCGGATGTAATCTTCGATGACGACATTTCCGTCCATCACGGCCTGCTGCATATGCGCGCCGTGACCGAGGATGCCGTCTGATCCTTCCACTTCATTGCAATCAGGGAGACCGACATGGTCGCACAGAAGGGCAAGGACCTTCTTCTCAAGATCGATTCCGATGGGCAGGGGGCCTTCGTCACCGTCGCCGGCTTGCGCACCAAGCGCATCGCCTTCAACAGCGAGACTGTCGACGTGACCGACGCGGATTCGACCGGGCGCTGGCGCGAACTTCTGGCCGGCTGCGGTGTGCAGCGCGCGGCCGTCAGTGGCTCCGGGATTTTCAAGGACGCGCAGTCCGATGCGCTGATGCGGCAATGCTTCTTTGCCGGCGACATCGTCGGCTGGCAGCTCGGCGTTCCGGATTTCGGGGTGATTTCCGGACCGTTCCAGATCACCTCGCTTGAATATACCGGCGCGCATGACGGTGAGGTCACGTTCGAGATGGCGCTGGAATCGGCCGGGTCAATCAGCTTTGCGGTGACGCCATGAACGCCAATCGCAGGCGCGGCGAAATCGCAGCGGAACTGGACGGCAGGCATTTCCGGCTGTGCCTGACGTTGGGTGCGCTGGCCGAACTGGAAGCCGCATTCGCCGCCGACGACCTCGGTAAGCTGGTGGAGCGCTTTTCAAATGGCAAGCTTTCGGCGCTCGACATGATCCGCGTCATCGGGGCCGGGCTGCGCGGCGCGGGCGAGGCGATCAGCGACGAGGAGATCGGGCGCATGAGCGCGCCGGGCGGCATGGCGGGATTCGCCGCTATCGTGAGCGATCTGCTGATCACGACATTCGGGGGCTCCCCCGGGGGCGAGCAGTCGCCACGCCCTTGAGCGCCGCAGCGGGCACGACAGCCTTTCCCTGGGATGAGGTGATGGCGACCGGCCTTGGCCTGCTGCGGCTTTCCCCGAAGGATTTCTGGGCGATGACGCCGATCGAGTTCGAGCGCGCGGCACGGCCGTTTTCGCAGCCCCGGCAAGCCGCTCCGGCGCGGGCCGAACTGACGGAACTGATGCGTGCATTTCCCGATCAATGACACAGGAGGCTGATCTTGGCACAAGACATGACCGTGGCCATCAAGGCGGATGTCGCGCCGTTCCAGATGGCGCTCGCCAATCTGGAAAAACTGTCTGACGGCTTCGGCGCCAATCTGGCCGGAGCCATGAAGCAGGCCGTGGTGGGCGGCAAGGAACTGGACGACGTGCTGCGCAAGCTAGCGCTCAATCTTGCCGGCATGGCTCTCTCGCAAGGGCTAAAGCCGCTGCAATCGCTGGCGGGATCGCTGTTTTCGGGTTTGCTCGGCGGTTTGGGCGGTGCGCTCCCCTTCGCCAAGGGCGGCGTGGTGCCCTTCGCATCCGGCGGTGTGGTGTCGTCGCCGACCTATTTCCCGATGGGCGGACAGATCGGCCTGATGGGCGAGGCGGGCAGCGAGGCGATCCTGCCGCTGAAGCGCGGTCCCGACGGCAGTCTCGGTGTCGCCGCCGGCGGGGGAAGCGCGCCGGTCAATGTCGTCTTCAACGTGAGCGCACAGGACGCCGCCTCCTTCCGCAAATCTGAAGCGCAGATCACTGGCATGTTGGCGCGTGCCGTGTCGCGCGGAACACGAACCTTCTGAGGTGATGCGTGTCCGAACTCGCAAGCTTTCATGATGTGCTGTTTCCGCTCGCCGTATCCTTTGGCGCGACGGGCGGGCCGGAGCGGCGCAACGAGATCGTGGCGCTGACTTCCGGCCGGGAAAAGCGCAACGCACGCTTCGCCCATTCGCGCCGGCACTATGATGCCGGCACCGGCCTGCGCTCGCTGGAAGACCTGCACGAGGTGCTGGCTTTCTTCGAGGCCCGGCGCGGTTCGCTGCACGGCTTCCGTTTCCGCGATCCGTTCGACATGAAATCCTGCCCGCCAGGCGCGTCTCCTGTGGCTCTGGACCAGATACTGGGAACCGGCGACGGCACGACGCATCGTTTCGCGCTGGTCAAGACCTATGGCAACGGCCCTGACGCATATCGGCGGCCAATCGAAAAGCCGGTGGCCGGCACATTGCGGATCGCGGTGGGCGGGACGGAAATTCCGGCGGCGGATTTCAGCTTCAATGGGGCGACCGGGGAGGTGGTGTTCGCCTCGGGCAAGACGCCCGGAGGCGGGCAGGCGGTGACGGCGGGCTATGAATTCGACGTGCCGGTGCGGTTCGACACGGATCGGCTGTCGATGAGCCTTCGGGCCTTCAAGGCCGGCCAGATTCCTTCCATCCCCCTGATCGAGGTGCAGCCATGACCGCCTATCCGCAGGAACTGCTCGACCATTTCGGGCAGGACGTGACCAGCGTTTGCCATTGCTGGCGGCTGACGCGCAGGGACGGAATCTTGTTCGGCTTCACCGATCATGATCGCGAGCTGACCGTTGACGGGATGACGTTCGAACCGGAGACCGGACTGAGCGCCAGCGAGGCGCGGCAATCTCTGGGACTTTCGGTGGACACCGTCGATGTCGAAGGCGCGTTGTCATCGAACAGTATCAGCGATGAGGACATCGCTGCGGGCCTCTATGATGGGGCGGTGGTCGAGACGTTTCTGGTCAACTGGCGAAAGCCCGAGGACTACGCGCTGATCGGCAAGGCGACGGTGGGCAAGATCACGCGCACGGACGGGCGCTTCCTGGCCGAATTGGAAAGTCTCCTGCATCAGTTGGACAAACCCAATGGACGCCATGTAGCACGCAAATGCGATGCCGAAGTCGGTGACGTGCGCTGTGGGGTCAATCTTGGCCAGCCTGCCTTCAACGGCGTGGGCATGGTCGACGCCATCGAGGGGCCGGATATGGTCCGTGTTTCGGGGCTCGGAGGCATTGATACCGGCTGGTTTTCGTTTGGCGCGCTGACATGGACAGGCGGGGCGCGGCAGGGACGAAGCGAGAGGGTGGTGGATCACCGAAGCGACGGCGCATCTGCTGTCCTGACGCTGCAAGTCGGCGCCGGACCGGTGATCGGCGCGGGAGACGGTTTCACCATCGTGGCCGGTTGCGATCATTCATTTGCGACCTGCAAGGCGAAATTCGCAAATTCGCTGAACTTCCGTGGCTTTCCGCATCTGCCCGGAAATGACGTGGCTTATGCCTACGTTTCCGAGGGTGGCGTCTTCGACGGCGGCCCGGTGACGCCATGATGGAAGCCGAGAATGTCGTGATCGAAACGCTGTCATGGATCGGGACGCCATATCGACGCCAGGCGAGCGCCAAAGGTGTCGGATGCGACTGCCTCGGACTGGTTCGGGGCGTATGGCGTGCGCTCTACCACAATGAACTGCCTGCGCCGCAGGATTACGCCCCAGACTGGAGTTGCAGCGATGCGAAGGAAGCGCTGCTTGCCGGTGCTTGTCGACATTTCCAGTCCTGCGATACCGGCGCACCTTTGCGCGGGCGGCTGCTGATCTTCCGCTGGAGGCCGCATCTGCCGGCGCGGCACGCAGGCATTGCGGTCGCAGAAGATCACTTCGTGCATGCCTATGACGGCGGCGGCGGGGTCGTGCGATCCTTCCTTGTTCCGCAATGGCGCCGGCGCATCGCCGGCGTTTTCGCTTTTCCTGACAACTGACCAACGCCGGAGCGTTTCATGGCGACCATCCTGCTGCAGGCGGCCGGAGCCTATCTGGGCGGCTTCCTCGGAACATTCGGCGGTGCGATCGGGACCGCGGTTGGCGCGGTGGCGGGCTATGCGATCGATCGCGCGCTGATCAGCGGCACGCAGCGGATCGAGGGACCGAGACTGGCGAATGCAAGACCGTTCAGCGCCGAGGAAGGCGCATCCATACCGCGCCTGTACGGTACGGCGAGATTGGGCGGGACGCTGATATGGGCGACGCGTTTCGAGGAGCGCCGCTCTACCCGGCGACAGGGCAAGACGGGACCGAAGGTCACCGAATATTCCTATTTCGCCAACGCCGCGTTTCTGCTGTGCGAGGGCGAAATCGCCGGCGTCAGGCGTATCTGGGCGGACGGGCAGGAGATTGATCGCGAGACGCTTGAGTTCCGTGTCTACACCGGCGGCGAGGACCAGCAGCCGGATCCGTTGATCGAGGCGCGGCAGGGGACGGGCAACGCCCCCGCCTACAGAGGTTCGGCCTACGTGGTCATCGAGCAGATGGACCTGAGCCCTTTCGGCAATCGTATTCCGCAACTGCAATTTGAGGTGATCCGCCCGGTCGGCAAGGTGCACACGGGCGTAAGGGCGGTTGCGCTGATCCCCGGCGCGACGGAATACGGGCTTTCCACGACACCCGTGACAAGCCGCAAGCGGCCCGGTGAAGAGGCCTATGTGAACCGCAATGTGTTGTTTGCGGGCACCGATATCCAGGCTTCGCTGGGCGAATTGCAGCAGACCTGCCCGAACCTGAAACATGTGGCGCTGGTCGTCGCCTGGTTCGGCGACGATCTGCGCGCCGGCCAGTGCCGGATCAGGCCGATGACGACCACCGGCCTCGATGGAGGCTTCTCGAAAGAGTGGCGGGTATCGGGAATTTCACGACAGGCCGCCCCCGCTGTTTCGAAACATGACGACGGGCCAGCCTATGGCGGAACGCCCTCGGACGGGAGTGTCATGGAGGCTATCGCCGAGATAAGGGCGCGTGGCCTCGAGGTTACGCTCAATCCCTTCATCATGATGGACGTGCCCGCCGGCAACGGGCTTCCGGACCCCTATGGCGGGGCGAACCAGCCAGCTTATCCATGGCGCGGGCGCATTACCTGCCATCCGGGGCCACTACAGCTTGATTCGGCCGACCGCACGGCTCTGTCGAGAGCGCAGGTTGCCACATTCTGCGGCTCGGCCCAGAGGAACCAATTCTCCCCTTCCGGAGACACGATTTCGTTCAGTGGCGGAGCGGACTGGGGCTACAGGCGTTTCATCCTCCATTATGCGCATCTCGCGGCAAGGGCAGGAGGGGTCGACGCCTTCCTGCTGGGCAGTGAATTGCGCGGTCTCACGACGCTTCGCGATCAGGCCGACGCGTTTCCCTTCGTGGAACAGCTTGGCGCGCTCGCAACCGATGTGCGCATGGTGGTCGGTCCGTCGACGCGGATCAGCTATGGAGCAGACTGGAGCGAATATTTCGGCCACCACCCGGCCGATGGTTCGGGCGATGTCTTCTTCCATCTCGATCCGTTATGGGCGCACCCCGCCATCGACGCCGTGGGGATCGACAATTACATGCCGCTGTCGGACTGGCGGGACGCGGATTACGCAGGTGGCAACCCTGACGGCTTTGCCGGTCCCTATGATTTGAGAGGCCTGCAGGCTGGCGTCGCCAGCGGCGAGGGCTTTGACTGGTATTATCCCGATGCTGCGGCAAGAGAGGCGCGTGCGCGGGAGCCGATCGCCGATGGCGCGCACAACAAACCATGGGTTTTCCGCTACAAGGACATCCTGTCCTGGTGGTCCAGTCCGCACTACGACCGTGTGGGGGGTGTCGAGAAACCTGTGCCGACCGCCTGGGCACCCATGAGCAAGCCGATCTGGTTTACGGAACTGGGCTGCCCCGCTGTCGACAAGGGGCCGAACCAGCCGAATGCATTCCCGGACCCGAAATCTGCCGAGAGCACCACTCCCTACTTCTCGAACAAGGGGCGATCCGATCTGGCGCAGATGCGGTTTCTTGAGGCCCACATGTCGCACTGGGATCCGTCTTCCGGGGATTTTGACGAGCCGGGAAATCCGCTCTCGCCTGTCTACGCCGGTCGGATGGTCGATCATGAGCGGAGCTACCTGTGGGCCTGGGACGCGCGCCCGTTCCCCGCGTTTCCGCAGCGTGTCGACCTTTGGTCGGATGGCGAGCACTGGAGCCGCGGCCATTGGCTGAACGGGCGATTGAGCAATCCTGACGTAGCTGCACTGGTCGCCGCAATCCTGCGGGATCATGGCTATCATGACGCAATTGTCGGTGAGGTCGATGGTTGCGTGAGCGGCTACGTCATCGCCGACCCGACGACAGCGCGGGCAGCACTTGAGCCGCTGATGGACCTGTTCGACCTGAGCGCGCATGAAGCCTGGGGAAAGCTGATCATCGAACGCGCGGGCGCCGGGAAAAGGCCGGCGCTTTCCATCGATGAACTTGTCGTTGACGACAGCGCGCCAACGCTGGAGGCGGTCCGCGAGGCTGACCATGAATTGCCTGTAGAAGCATTGCTCAGCTTTGTCGATCCTGCGAACGATTATCAGGTCGCCACGGTCAGGCGCGCCCGTGGCGGCGTAACCGGCAGCAGGCAGCAAGCCATCTATTTCCCCGGCGTACTGGAAGCAGGACAAGCAGGGGCTCTGCTCGATGATTGGCTCAGGCGCGTGTGGCGTCAGCGCGAGGCGGTTTCTTTCGCCGTGCCTCAGCCCAACGCGGATATCTTGCCGGGCGCGGTGGTCCGATTGCCGTTTTCCGATTTCCCGTCGGATTATCTCGTAACCGGCATAGAGGATGGCGTCACGCGCAGGGTGGAGGCGCGCCAGATTTACGCCGCCGTTCCTTCTCCATGGCGGGAAGCCGTTCTTCCCGGCGTGCCGCAGATATCCGTCGTCGCGGGCCAGCCACATGTATTGTTCCTTGATTTGCCCGCAGGCGCTGGCGGAACCGGCGCGACGGAACAGTTTCGTGTTGCGGTCTGGCAAAAGCCCTGGCGCAGCCAGACAGTATTTGCCTCTCCCGAAGGGGAGGGGTTCGCTTATCGGCAGCTTGTTCCAAGACCCGCTTCATTGGGACGCCTGCTTGAACCATTGCCACCGGGGTTTGAAGGCCGGCTCGCACATGGCAGTTCGATCATGGTCGAATTGTTCGACGCCGATGTGCAAAGCGTAAGCCTGCTTCAGATGCTCAATGGAGCCAACTCGGCGGCGGTCAAATCGGCTTCTGGCGCCTGGGAGGTCATGCAGTTCAGACAGGCTGAGCAGGTGGCTTCGCAAACATGGCGTCTGTCTTTTCTGCTTCGGGGGCAGTTGGGTACCGGTGACGCCATGGCGGCCGGCGCGCCTGCCGGTTCCGATTTCGTGATTCTCGACGAAGCGGTGGTTCCGACAGGCCTTCAACCGGCGGAAGTCGGCCTCGAACTCAATTGGCAGGTCGGCCCGACGGCGATGGATGTTTCCGATCTCCACTTCATAACGGAGCGGCATATCGGTGGATTGCGGTCACAGGTTCCGCTTTCTCCGGTGCATCTGAAAGCGAAGCGCGTGGGAGACGATGTGCGGCTTTCGTGGATCCGCCGTGGCCGGCTGGACGCGGATAGCTGGGAAGCGCCCGATATTCCCGTGGGCGAGGAGCGCGAAGAATATCGTATCGAGATTGCCGATCCCACCGGCCAGGTCGTGCGCACCGAAACGGTGACCGAGCAAGGCTGGCTGTATGCGCAGGCCCTGATCGCCACGGATTTCGCAACGCTGCCTGAAACCATCGGTCTGACGGTGCGCCAGGCGGGCGGGCCGACCGGGTGGGGGCTGCCCGGTGTATCGCGCCTGAGCATCATTTGAATCAACCGACATGTGAAAGGAACAGCCAATGAAAGCGATCAAACCCTGGTATTTTTCCCGAACCATATGGGCGTCGATCATAACGGTCGTGACAGGTGCGGCCGGTGTGGCCGGTCTGCCTGTCGAGGCAACCCATGGCGCTCTGCTTACCGACACGCTGCTACAAGGCGTAAGCGCAATCTCGGGCCTGATCGCCATTCTTGGCAGGTTGTCTGCAAAGGACAGGATAGGTTAGGATTGACATGTAGCGCCTCCGGCGAGGCTTGGTTCTTGTGTGCAAATGCCTGTTGGGGGGATATGCGCGATGCGTTCAGCATTCATTTCACGTTCAGCCATGGCAGGTTAGAACGGCGACCATGGAAAAGTTTCGAAACACGATCCGGTCGACGATGTTGGCGTTTTGCGCCGGCGCACTACTCGCGCCGCCCGCTGTCGCCGCCGATTGCTATTCGATCGGACAGCAGGTTGCCGCGCAGAACGGTGGAACGCTGGCAAAAGCTTCCGAAGCCAACAGGGGCGGGCAGGCGGTGTGCGTCATCGTCGTGCTGGTTCCGGGCAGAGATGGCGAACGGCCCCGCCGAACCGAGGTCGTGGTGCCGAAGGGCTGAAATGCGTCTCGTTTCAATGACGCCGGAATCGCTCTATATCTGACAGCAATTGGGCCGACTGGCCGCTACGGCAGGATCGTTTTCATGCGTGTGCTCGTCGTCGAGGATGACAAGGATCTCAACAGGCAGATTTCCGACGCCCTGATCGATGCCGGATATGTGGTCGACAAGGCCTATGACGGTGAGGAAGGCCATTTTCTCGGTGATACCGAACCCTACGACGCCGTCATACTGGATATCGGTCTGCCGCAGATGGACGGCATCAGCGTGGTCGAGCGCTGGCGTCGCGACGGACGCAAGATGCCGGTGCTTATGCTGACCGCCCGTGATCGCTGGAGCGACAAGGTGGCCGGCATAGATGCAGGCGCGGACGATTACGTGGCCAAACCATTCCATATCGAGGAGGTTCTGGCACGGCTGCGCGCGCTCATCCGCCGGGCCGCGGGCCACGCTTCGTCGGAACTCGTTTGCGGCCCGCTGCGGCTCGATACGAAATCTTCCAAGGCGGATGTCGACGGGGTTCCGCTCAAGCTGACATCGCTCGAGTTCCGGCTTCTCGCCTATCTCATGCACCACATGAACGAGGTCGTATCCCGCACCGAACTGGTGGAACATCTCTACGATCAGGATTTTGATCGCGATTCCAATACTATAGAAGTGTTCGTGGGACGTTTGCGCAAGAAGCTCGGCGTCGATCTGATCGAAACCGTGCGCGGCATGGGTTATCGCATTCGTGAGCCGGAGGCTTGAACTCGCAGAAGTTGCCCGCACTTCCTGCATCGAAACCTGCCAGACGGTTTGGCCGGATCGGCCGGGTGCGGCTTTGGCCCCGATCTCTGACCTTTCGCGTCATTGCCTTCTCGACCATGTGGGCAATACTGGCGCAGGTCGTTGTTTTTACCCTTATTACAACCCTTTACAGGCAGGCGAGCGAACGCGGCTTCGACAGCCTGCTTTCCGCGCATCTTTTCAATCTGATCGGCTCCGTCGGCGTTTCCGACGACGGCAGGCTCACAGGCGCGCCCGACCTCGGCGACCTGCGCTTTTCCGAGCCACGATCCGGCTGGTACTGGTCGGTGGAGCCTGCTTCTCCAGGCGTGACCGGTGGTTTGCGCTCTTCGTCCATGACGGGAGCAATTCCGTCGCCGAGCGCCGCTGACGCGCCTTTCAACACCGAATTCCAGCGCAGCTATGTTGCCAAGGGCCTTGCCGGGGAAGAACTGGCGGTATTTGAAAGCGAGTTCGTGCTCGACACCGGTAACCAGATCGCCCGGTTCCGCGTGATGGGCAATGAAAGCGAGCTGGAGAATGAAATCGCGACATTCCAGCGTCGTCTGCTCATTTATCTTTCGCTGTTCGGCTTTGGCATGATCGCGATCAATGCCGTTGCCATTCTGTATGGCCTCCAGCCGTTGCGGCGCGTGCGCGCGGCGCTTGCGATGGTGCGGGAGGGAACGGCGCAGCGCCTGGATGGCCGTTTTCCCGCTGAAATCGAGCCGCTCGCCAACGAAACCAACGCGCTCATTGAAAATAATCGCCGTATCGTGGAGCGCTCACGTACGCAGGTCGGCAATCTCGCACATTCGCTGAAGACGCCGCTGGCTGTGTTGCTTAATGAAGGTCGCGCACTGGGCGGAGCGAAGGGAAAGCTGATCGCGGAGCAGGCGTCATCGATGCAGCAGCAGGTGGAGCACTACTTGCAGCGCGCGCGCGTCGCAGCGCAGCGTGACAGCGTGGTTTACCGCACGCCTGTCAAAACGCTCGTGGAACGGCTGGCGAGAGTGATCGGCAAACTGAACCCGAATACAAAACTGTTGGTTGAATTGCCGGAGGACGACATCGTGTTCGCCGGTGAGCGCGAAGACCTTGAGGAAATGCTTGGCAATCTGCTCGAGAACGCGATGAAATGGGCCCGGAGCAAGGTGTCCATATCTGTGGCCTCCCTTCCCGAATCGGAGGGCGAGCCGGACAGTTTCGAGATCAGCATCGAGGATGATGGCCCCGGTATTCCGGAGGACAAGGCGCGCGACGCTTTGAAGCGCGGCCGTCGACTGGACGAAAGCAAGCCGGGAACGGGCCTTGGGCTGGCAATAGTCACCGATTTGGTCAATGAATATGGCGGAAAGCTGCGTCTGGAGCGAGGCCGGCTGGGGGGGCTGAAAGCGGTTGTCCAGTTGCGGAGGATCGAATGAGAGGCGCGGGGCGACGCGACCTGAATTTGGTCAAATTAAACATGTTAGCGCTGGCCATAGCCGGAAAAGCCTGCGATGCAGGTTTGTGTGGGCGTCGGTTGTCCGAAAACAGGATTCCATTTCGGTTCGATGCTCCAGGGTGCAGGGGATGAAATGAGCGTTCGTCTGGTTCTCGTGGCTGGATCTCTGATGCTGGCGGGTTGCGGCACGACCGGCATGGGCAGGGGCGGAGCAGGCGTGAGCGGCCAGCCGGGCTCTGTGCCTTCCACGGTCATTTCCGCGATGGGCGGAGGCCTCGTCAGCGGCTCCATCGGTTCGGGCCTTTCCGGCAGCGAAAGGCGCAGTGGTCTGGAAGCGGAATACAAGGCGCTTGAATATACACCGAGCGGACAGACGGTGACCTGGAAAGGCAATCAGCCCAGCCGGTATGGCGAAGTTGTCGCCGCGCAACCCTATCGCGTGGGCTCGCAGGATTGCCGCCAATATACGCACACCGTCTATACTGGCGGAACCGGCGTGAGCGCGCGGGGAACTGCCTGTCGAAATGCGGATGGAAGCTGGACCCCCCTTACCTGACATGTGCGTCCACGTCTCCTCGACGGTTCTTCACGAAGAATCGTCAAAGGGTCGCAGGCTCGCCATGTTGGCAGCGCATGGCCCTGAGGCTATTTAGACAACATGTTGTTCTGGGTGATTGCCGCTGTCTTGACCTTGGGCGCGAGTCTGGCGGTTCTGCTGCCTCTCGCGACGCGACCCAAATCCGAAAATTCGGACACGGCGCATGATCTCGAAGTCTATCGCGATCAATTGTCCGAGCTTGATCGCGATCTTGCCCGCGGATTGATCCAGCCCTCCGAAGCCGAACAGGCGCGCGCCGAGATCGGGCGGCGTATTTTGCGCCTTTCCGCTGCGCCGCAAGAAAAGACAGGCGTTGAAAAATCTTTCAGCCTGCGCCTCATCCCGGTGATCGCCGTCCTTGCCGTGCCCCTGATCAGCTGGGGCGTGTATGCGCGCCTCGGCTCTCCCGACATTCCATCGCAGCCGCTCGGCGAGCGGCTTGCCAGGAATCCGGCAGACAGTACTGTCGACGAACTCGTCGCGCGCGCCGAGTCGCATCTGGCTGCAAATCCATCCGACGGCAGGGGCTGGGAAGTTCTCGCTCCCATCTATATGCGCATGCAGCGCTTCTCGGATTCGGCGCGAGCCTATGACAACGCCATCACGTTGCTTGGCTCGAATGCGGACCGGCAGTCCGGACTTGGCGAGGCGATGGTCAATGTCGCCGGTGGCAGGATCGCCGAAGATGCGCGCGCCGCGTTTCAGGCGGCTCTCAGACATGATCCCTCCAATGCAAGGGCGCGGTTCTTCCTTGCCATGGCGTCCGCGCAGGATGGGCGCATGGAAGAGGCCGTTGCCGACTGGACGCGCATGCGCGATGATCTTCCGGAAGGCTCACCATGGCGCGGCGCAGCCGAACAGGCGCTGGTGCAGGCCGGCCAGGAAACGACTGAGCGCGGCCCTGGACAGGAAGAGGTCGAGGCAGCCGCTTCGATGTCGGCTGAAGAACGCGCCGACATGATTGCCGGTATGGTCGAGCGGCTTGACGAACGCCTGCGCGAAAACCCGAAGGACGCGGAAGGCTGGACCCAGCTCATCCGGTCGCATCTGGTTCTGGGCGATGCAGACAAGGCGCGCGATGCGCTCACCCGGGCAATCGAGGCGCTCGGCGCGGACAGTGAGCAGGCACGGGCGCTTATCGCCTTTGCAGCATCGAACGGCCTCACCATGACGGAACAGGTGCAATGACCCGCAAGCAGAAACGGCTAGCTGTCATTTTCGGAGGATTGGCGTTCCTCGGGGCAGCGACTGCGCTGACTTTCGTCGCCCTGGGCCAGAAGGCGTCCTACTTCTATATGCCGGGAGACGTGGTCACCGCGAATTTGCAGCCCGGCCAGCGTATCCGTCTCGGTGGGATCGTGGAAAAAGACTCCATCGTTCGTGAGCAGGACGCGACCGTCACTTTTGGGGTGACCGATACGGATGAAACCGTGAAGGTTACGTACAAGGGCATCCTGCCGGACCTGTTTCGCGAGGAGCAGGGCGTCATCACCGAAGGTTCCTTCGGCCCGGATGGCGGCTTTGTCGCAGACAGCGTTCTGGCCAAGCACGACGAAAACTACATGCCCAGGGAAGTTGCGGACAGCCTCAAGGAAAAGGGCCTGTGGCAACACAATGAATAGGCGGAGCCATGGTTGAGATCGGTCACTTCGCTCTCGTTCTGGCGCTGGCTCTGGGGCTGGTGCAGATGACGGTTCCGCTGATCGGCGCGCGGCTTCGCGATGAGCGCATGATGGCTGTCGCGGGACCGGTCACGCTGGCCGGTTTCGCCTTCACGGCGTTGTCCTTCGCCATATTGACCATGGCCTATGCCCAGTCTGACTTTTCACTCCAGAATGTCTGGGAGAATTCCCACTCGCTGAAACCGGTGCTCTACAAGGTCACCGGGGTGTGGGGAAACCATGAAGGCTCCATGCTGCTGTGGGTGCTGATCCTGGCCTTCTTCGGGGCGCTTGTGGCCATCTTCGGCAACAACTTGCCGACAACGCTGAGGGCGACCGTTCTGGCGGTGCAAGGTTCGATCGGCGTCGCCTTCTTCCTCTTCATCCTGATCACCTCTAATCCGTTCACGCGCCTTTCTCCTGCGCCGATCGAAGGCCGCGACCTCAACCCGATTCTCCAGGACATCGGTCTCGCCATCCATCCGCCGCTGCTGTATCTCGGCTATGTCGGCTTCTCCATCTCGTTCGCCTTCTCTGTCGCTGCGCTGATCGAGGGGCGCATCGACGCCGCATGGGCGCGCTGGGTGCGGCCGTGGACGCTGGTGGCCTGGGTCTTCCTCACCGGCGGCATCGCCATGGGATCATACTGGGCCTATTACGAACTGGGCTGGGGCGGTTTCTGGTTCTGGGATCCGGTGGAAAACGCCTCCTTCATGCCATGGCTGGCGGGCACCGCCCTGCTGCATTCAGCCATCGTCATGGAGAAGCGGTCCGCGCTGAAAATCTGGACGCTGCTCTTGGCGATCCTCACCTTTTCGCTGTCTTTGCTCGGCACCTTCCTCGTGCGCTCCGGCGTGCTCACCTCCGTTCACGCCTTCGCCACCGACCCGTCGCGCGGCGTCTTCATCCTCTGCATCCTGATGCTGTTCATCGGCGGCTCGCTGGCGCTGTTTGCACTGCGCGCCTCATCGCTGACGCAAGGCGGCCTGTTCCAGCCGATTTCGCGCGAAGGCGCGCTGGTGCTGAACAATCTCTTTCTGACGACCGCGACCGCGACCGTTTTTATCGGCACGCTCTATCCTCTGCTGATCGAGGCGATTTCCGGCGACAAGATTTCGGTCGGCCCGCCGTTCTTCAATCTCACCTTCATTCCGCTGATGGCGCCGTTGCTCCTCCTCGTGCCGTTCGGCCCACTTCTGGCTTGGAAGCGGGGTGATGTGATGGCGGTCGCCCAGCGGCTGATGTTCGCCTTCGCCGCCGCGCTTGTGGCGGCGCTTGTGACGGCTTTCCTGATTGACGGATCGTCTGCAATCGCGGCTTTCGGTGTCGGGCTCGGCATTTGGCTGGTGATCGGCTCGTTGACCGACCTTGCGGTCAAGGCCGGTCTTGGAAATGTGAAGCTCCCTGTCGCCTGGCGACGTTTCATCGGCCTGCCGCGCTCGGTTTTCGGCACGGCGCTCGCACATCTCGGACTTGGCCTGACCGTGCTGGGGCTGGTGGGCGCCATCTGCTTCGGCGCCGAAAGCGTGCTGACGATGAAGCCGGGGCAGATCACCGAACTTTCGGGCAAACGGGTGCGTTTCGATAATGTGGCGCCGGTCCAGGGTCCGAACTACAATGACGAGCGCGCGCATTTTTCGTTGCTCGGTCCGGCCGGACAGGTCAGGCGCGAAATCTGGTCGTCGCGCCGCTTCTATCCCGTACGCCAGATGAACACGACCGAGGCCGGCATCGCCATGCTCGGCTTCAGCCAGCTTTATGTCTCGATCGGCGAAACCACGGATAGCGGGCTTGTTGTGCGCCTGTGGTGGAAGCCGCTCGTAACGCTGATCTGGGGCGGCGGTCTGGTGATGATGGCCGGTGGAACGCTCTCGCTGCTCGACCGGCGGCTTCGGGTCGGCGCGCCGGCGCGCCGTTCCAGGAAAGGCGCGGCGAAACCGGCCGCGGAGGTCGCATGATCCGCCGCCTTGCCTTCGCGCTCATCTGTCTCAGCCTTTTGGCGGTCCCGGCTGCGCGCGCCGTGACGCCCGATGAGATGCTGGACGATCCAGCTCTGGAGCTGCGCGCGCGGGGCATCTCGGCCGGACTTCGCTGTCTGGTCTGCCAGAACCAGTCCATCGACGATTCCGACGCCGATCTGGCCCGCGATCTGCGCGTGCTTGTGCGCGAGCGAATCGAAGCCGGAGACACGGACCAACAGGTCACTGACTTCGTGGTTTCCCGCTATGGCGAGTTCGTTCTGCTGAAGCCGCGTCTCACTGCGCAGACCGTGTTGCTCTGGACCGCGCCGTTCGTGTTGCTGCTGGCAGGCGGCGCCTTCGTTTTCCTTGCGTCAAGGCGCAAGCGTCCGGCCGAGATCGCGAAGCTGACCGATGAAGAACGGACAGCTCTGGATGAACTGCTGAAGCGCGACCAGACTTCTCAACATTAACAAAGTTTCATCAACCGGAAATGGCGCAGTAAGGTCCGGCGTCCTATCTGTGCCTGCGATGATGCTCTTGAGGCATCCAGCGCAAGAAGGACCGAGATCGATGACCAGCATCTCAAAAATCGTTTCCCTCAGGAGCCGGAGGCTCGCCGCCGCCGCCGCTTCGCTCGCCATAGCAGGCGCCGTGGGCTTCACGGCCGTGACGGCCGGCACCGCGCCGGTGCTTGCCGAAGCCGTTCGCGTCGAGGCCCCGCAGGTTCCCAGTTTCGCCGATGTGGTGTCCAATGTGACGCCGGCCGTCGTCAGCGTCCGCGTCAAGGCCAAGGTCGACCAGACCGCCGATCGCGGCCCCGGCTTCGGCTTCCCCGACGAGGGCTTCGGCAATCTTCCCCCCGATCATCCCATGCGCCGCTTCTTCCGTGAATTCCGTGGTTTCGGTGACCGCGACGGGCGCCCCCGCGCCGAGCGTCGCGGCCCGGCCAAGCCGCGCCCCGTCGCCCAGGGCTCCGGTTTCTTCATCTCCGAGGATGGCTATGTGGTCACCAATAACCACGTTGTCGATAGCGGCGCGGAGTTCACCATCGTCACCAATGACGGCAAGGAGATGGACGCCAGGCTCATCGGCAAGGACGAGCGCACCGATCTCGCCGTGCTGAAGGTCGATAGCGACACCAAATTCACCTATGTCGAGTTCGCCGATGACGCGAAGGTCCGCGTCGGCGACTGGGTGGTTGCCGTCGGCAATCCGTTCGGCCTCGGCGGCACGGTGACAGCCGGCATCATCTCGGCCCGCGGCCGCGATATCGGCGCCGGCCCCTATGACGACTTCATCCAGATCGACGCGGCCGTCAATCGCGGCAATTCCGGCGGCCCGGCGTTTGACCTCGGTGGTCAGGTTGTGGGCATCAACACCGCCATCTTCTCGCCGTCCGGCGGCAATGTCGGCATCGCCTTCGCCATTCCCGCCTCCACCGCCAGGCAGGTGGTCGAGGGTTTGATCAAGGATGGCTCGGTCGCCCGTGGCTGGCTCGGTGTCGAAATCCAGCCGGTGACGAAGGAGATCGCCGAATCGCTTGGCCTGAAGTCGGACAAGGGCGCGATCGTGGCCAACGCGCAGGACGAGAGCCCTGCCAAAAGGGCCGGCGTGGTGTCCGGCGACGTGATCACCCAGGTGGACGGCAAGGATGTCTCGTCTTCCCGTGATCTGGCGCGTGTCATTGCCGGCTACGCTCCGGGCACGACGGTGGATATGACCGTATGGCGCGATGGCAAGTCGGAGAGCGTCAAGGTGGAGCTTGGCAAACTGCCGGGCGGCGACACGCAGGCGTCGGCTGCTCCTGAGAGTGCCGCGCCTTCATCCACCGATACGCTGGCCGACCTCGGCCTGACCGTGACCACGGCCGATGACGGCAAGGGCCTTGTCGTCACTGATGTCGATCCGGACAGCGACGCCGCCGACCGTGGCATCCAGACCGGCGATGTCATCACCGCGGTGAATTCCGAGGAGGTGACCAGCGTGAAGGACGTTGCGGACGCCATGGACAAGGCCGCCAAGGCCGGTCGCAAGTCGGTTCTGGTGCAGGTCAGCCGCGACTCCAACAATCGCTTCGTCGCTCTGCCGATAAATCAGGGTTGATCAATCAAAGCCGGCCGCTGCTGTGCCAGCAGCGGCCGGGGCTGTTGTTTAAGATTCAAATCCTTTTCGCCGGAATCACCTATAGTGATGCGATGAAGATTCTCGTCATTGAAGATGACCGCGAGGCTGCGGACTATCTGGAGAAGGCCTTTTCGGAGGCTGGGCACACCGCCCATGTGGCCGGCGATGGAGAGACCGGCTTCGCCCTGGCCGACGCCGGCGATTACGACGTCATGGTGGTGGACCGCATGTTGCCGCGTCGTGACGGGCTCTCCGTGATCGCCAGCCTGCGTTCACGCGGCAATACGACGCCGGTGCTTATCCTTTCAGCCCTTGGCGAGGTCGACGACCGGGTGACCGGCCTGCGCGCCGGTGGTGACGACTATCTCACCAAGCCCTATGCATTTTCAGAGCTTCTGGCCCGTATCGAGGTGCTGAACCGGCGCGCCGGCAGCCGCGAGAGCGAAACCGTCTACCGCGTCGGCGATCTTGAGCTCGACCGACTGTCCCATTCGGTGAAGCGCGCCAGCCAGGAGATCACGTTGCAGCCGCGCGAATTCCGGCTGCTCGAATATCTGATGCGCCACGCCGGGCAGGTTGTCACCCGCACCATGCTTCTGGAAAATGTCTGGGATTATCACTTCGATCCGCAGACCAACGTCATTGACGTGCATGTCTCGCGCCTGCGCGGCAAGATCGAGAAAGGTTTCGACAGGCCGATCCTGCACACGGTGCGCGGGGCCGGCTACATGCTCAAGCACGGCTGACGGCCGATGGCGCTTTCCCTGCCACCGATCATGAAGACGACGGCGGCGCGGCTTTCGGCGCTCTTTCTGCTGCTGTTCGCGCTGTGCGCCATCCTTCTCGTCTTCTACATGAGCTCCCTGTCGGTGCGCATGCTGGCGACGCAGACGCAGGAAACCATCAATGAAGAGGTGTTGAGCCTGGGCGGGGCCTACCAGCGCGGCGGTCTGCCGACGCTGGTGCGCGTGGTGGAGCAGCGTTCGCGCCAGCCCGGCGCCAATCTCTACCTGCTGGCCGATGTCAATGGCCAGATCCTGTCCGGCAATGTCCAGAGTCTCGAACCGGGCGTTCTTGAAACCGAGGGTTGGACGACACGATCCTTCTACTATCGTCGCTACGGTGAGAGCGAGGCGGAGCGGCAGCGGGCCGAGAACGGCCAGAACGAGGAGCAGGGCACGGAGATGCGCCGACATGACGCGCTGGCTGTGGTGCTGCGCCTGCCCAACCAGATGATTCTGCTGGTCGGACGCGATCTGGGTGAGCCGCAACGCTTTCGCGATGTGGTCAATCGTTCGCTGATGCTGGCGCTCGGCATGATGGGGCTGGGCGGCATCGTCATCTGGTTCTTCGTCGGTCGCGCCGCCCTGAAGCGCATTGACGCCA
Source organism: Aquamicrobium ahrensii (assembly GCF_040545755.1). Classification (NCBI taxonomy): domain Bacteria; kingdom Pseudomonadati; phylum Pseudomonadota; class Alphaproteobacteria; order Hyphomicrobiales; family Phyllobacteriaceae; genus Aquamicrobium; species Aquamicrobium ahrensii. Next base: position 35,305 of record NZ_JBEPMN010000013.1, on the reverse strand, counting down.
TTTCGGCGGCCAGCCGCCGCATCATGGGCGGCGATCTTTCCGGCCGCCTGCCGACGACCGGCGCGGGCGACGAGTTCGACCGGCTGTCGGAGAATCTCAACGCCATGCTGGCGCGCATCGACACCCTCAACGAAGGCTTGAAACAGGTCTCCGACAACATCGCGCACGACCTCAAGACGCCGCTCACCCGCATCCGCAACCGTGCCGAAGCGACGCTGGCCGGCAAGCAGAAACCGGCCGATTACCGTGCCGCGCTTGAGGCCACCATTGCCGAATCCGACCAGCTCATCAAAATCTTCAACGCCATTTTGATGATTTCCCGGTTGGAGGCCGGTTATTCGGCCGAGAGCATGGCCGGCGTTGACCTCGCCGAAGCCGTCCGCGACGTTGTCGAGCTTTACGAGCCGCTGGCGGAAGACAGCGGTGTCGCTCTGGAGGCGGATCCCGCGCAATCCCTCACCATCAGCGGCAATCGCGAACTGATCGGACAGGCGCTGTCGAACATCGTCGACAACGCCATCAAATATTCGGCAGATGCCACCGGCGCGCCGCATGTGCATGTGCGGCTTGAGCGGGTTGGCGCGGAAATCCGCCTGTCCGTGACCGACAATGGCCACGGCATTCCCGACGAGCAGGACCGCACCCGCGCCACCGAGCGTTTCGTGCGGCTGGAAAAGAGCCGGTCACAGCCCGGTTCGGGGCTCGGCCTCAGCCTTGCCGGCGCGGTGATGAAATTTCATGGTGGCAGGCTTGATCTTTTACCTGCCGATCCTGGATTATCCGTGGTCATGGTGTTCCCCGACAAGGACAGGTCCTGACCCCTATGGCTTCAAGCATGGTTGCCGAACGCGCTGCAAACGGGTGGCTGTTGCGGCCCGCATTTCAACTCCGGCCGCTCGATGAAAGCCATGCCGACGCGGTGCTTGCCGACATAGCCGCCAGCGCATCGGAACGCGAGTTGCCGCGCGTCGCGGCATTGCTGGGCAGGGACGGCGACGTCCGACGCTTCCTTGCCGCCGTCTTCGAACTGTCGCCTTTCCTGCGCGATCTGGCGCGGCGGCGGCCACAAATGCTCGATGCGCTCTTCGACCAGACGGTCGCGGAGCGGCTGGATTTTCTTGGTTCCGAGATCGAATGCTGCTGGACAGGCGAGGGTGTTTCGGAATCCGAACTGATGAAGCGGCTGCGACTGCTCAAGACGGAAGCGCATTTTCTCATCGCGCTGGCGGATCTGGCAGGCGAGGGCGATACGCAAGCCACCGTCCACCGCCTGAGCAGGCTGGCGGAAAACTGCGTTCACGCCGCCATCGCCTTTCTGCTGGCCGACCTCGCCCGGCAGGGCAAGCTGAACCTGCCTCACCCCGACGATCCGGCCCGCGACAGCGGCCTGATCGTCCTTGGCATGGGCAAGCTCGGCGCGCATGAGCTCAATTTTTCCTCCGACATCGATCTCATCCTCTTCTTTGATCACAAGGCCGTGGTCGGCGATCCGATGGAGGCGACGGATATCTTTTCGCGGCTTGCCCGCCGGCTGGTGCGCATCATGCAGGACCGCACCGAGCATGGTTATGTCTTCCGCACCGACTTGAGGCTGCGGCCGGACCCCGGCTCCACGCCGCTGGCGATCCCCGTCGTGGCGGCGTTGACCTACTATGAAGCGCGCGGACAGAACTGGGAACGCGCCGCGATGATCAAGGCCCGGCCATTGGCGGGCGATATTGAGGCTGGCGAGGCCTTTCTGAAGGAATTGCGCCCATATGTGTGGCGCAAATATATGGACTACGCGGCCATTGCCGACGTCCATTCCATCAAGCGCCAGATTCATGCCCATAAGGGCCATGGCGAGATCGCGGTGAAGGGTCACAACGTCAAGCTTGGGCGCGGCGGCATTCGCGAGATCGAGTTTTTCGTGCAGACACAGCAGCTCATCGCCGGCGGCAGATTCCCGGAGCTTCGCGGTCGTGAGACGGTGCAAATGCTTTCCCAGCTTGCCGGCAACGGCTGGATCACGGCCGAGGCGTGCGATGCGCTCACCCGTCAATACTGGTTCCTGCGCCGTGTCGAACATGCCGTGCAGATGGTCGCCGACGAACAGACGCACATTCTGCCGGAAGACGACGAAGGGCTGGAGCGCATCGCCCATTTGCTCGGCTTCGCCGATGCGGACGGTTTTTCAAAAGCCTTCCGTGAATCTCTCGTGGACGTTGAACGTCACTATGCGGCCTTGTTCGAGGCCGCCCCGGAACTGTCGGCGGGCATGGGCAATCTGGTGTTCACCGGGGATGTCGATGATCCCGATACGTTGCAGACGCTCCACAATCTCGGCTTCCAGCGGCCCAGCGACATTTGTCGGGTCATTCGCGCCTGGCATTTCGGTCGCTACCGGGCGACGCGTTCCGCCGAAGCGCGCGAGCGGCTGACGGAACTGACCCCGGCGCTTCTCGAAGCTTTCGGCAAGACCCGCCGCGCCGACGAGGCGCTGATGCGTTTCGACGAATTCCTGTCCGGCCTGCCCGCCGGGGTCCAGCTTTTTTCCCTGCTGCAATCCAATCCCGCGCTGTTGCGTCTGGTGGCGACCATCATGGGAGCAGCGCCGCGGCTGGCGGCGGTCATCACGCGCCGCTCGCACGTCTTCGACGGGCTGCTTGACCCGGCCTTGCTCAGCGAACTGCCGGATCGCGCCTATCTGGAAGCGCGGCTTTCGGCCTTCCTTGAAGGCGACAGGCCCTATGAGGAGGTTCTGGACCGGCTGCGAATCTTTGCTGCCGAGCAGAAGTTCCTGATCGGCGTGCGCCTGCTGGCCGGTTCGATCGATGCACGCAAGGCGGGGCGTGCGTTCTCGCATCTTGCCGATCTCACTATCAGCGCGGCGCTCGACGCCGTGACGGCCGAGTTCGCAATCCGGCATGGCCGCATCCGGGGCGCGCGCGTGGCCTTGCTTGGCATGGGCAAGCTTGGCAGTCAGGAACTGACCGCCGGCTCGGATGTCGATCTCATTCTGCTCTACGATCACGATCCGGATGCGGATGAGTCGGACGGCGACAAGGCGCTGGCGCCCGCGCACTATTACAGCCGCCTGACCCAGCGCCTGATCGCGGCGGTATCTGCCCCGACGGCCGAAGGCGTGCTTTACGAACTGGACCTGCGCCTGCGCCCTTCCGGCAACAAGGGGCCGGTTGCGACCCATATGGACGCCTTTCGCAAATATCAGCGGCAGGATGCGTGGGTCTGGGAGCAGATGGCGCTGACCCGAGCCCGTCCGGTCGCGGGGGACAAGGAACTGTGCGCCGAAATCGCCGGCGAGATCGCAGCGATCCTTATCCAGCCGCGCGAGGCGGCGAAGGTGCGCCGCGAGGCTTCCGATATGCGCAAGCTTATAGAGGAGGAGAAGCCGCCGCGCGACCTGTGGGACATCAAGCTGGCCAGGGGCGGATTGATCGACCTTGAATTCATCGCCCAGGTCGCGGTCCTTACCGGCAGTTTCACCGGCAAGCCCGGCATAACGGCGACGCTTGACGTGCTGGCGGGCCTTGCGCCGGATTATGCGGATGCCGGGATGCGCGAGGAACTGGTTCGCGCTTACGCGCTCTACGCCGCCATCACCCAGATCACGCGGCTTTGCCTGACCGGGCCTTTCGACAGGGAAGATGTGCCGCCTGGCCTGTCCGATCTTCTGCTGGCGGTGACCGGCATGCCCGATTTTTCGGTGCTGGAGGCCGAACTCAGGGACACGGAAGCCGGGGTGCGGCGCTGCTTCGATCGCATCTTGCGTGGAAAGGCGAAATAGTCAGGCGGCGGCCTTGATCGGCTGGCCCGCATGCTTCTTTTTCGTGGATGCGGGGATGCGCACCGAGACGATGGTGCCGGAACCTTCGGTCGAGCGGATCTTGAGCGCGCCGCCATGCAGTTCCGCAAGCGAGCGTGAAATGGCCAGGCCAAGACCGGAGCCGGTGTGGTTCTTCGAGAACTGGTTCTGCACCTGTTCGAAGGGCCTGCCGAGCTTCTTCAGCGCATGTTTGGGGATGCCGCAGCCATTGTCCTCGATCGAAAGGATCAGCGCGCCGGAAGCATGGCGGGCGCGCACCGAGATACGGCCGCCTTCTCCGGTGAACTTCACGGCGTTGGACAGGAGGTTGAGCACGATCTGCTTGATCGCCCTGCGGTCGGCATAGAGCTTCAGCGTTTCGGCGATATTGGTGTCGACCGTGATCCTCTTTTCCGCAGCCTGCAAGGAAACGACGCGAACCGTCTCGCGGATCAGCGGGCAGAGATCGATATCCTCGCGCTCCATCGAGAACTGGCCGGCCTCGATCTTCGACATGTCGAGAATGTCGTTGATGACGCCGAGCAGATATGTGCCGCTCGAATTGATGTCGGTGGCATATTCCTCGTAGCGCTCGCAGCCCAGGGGTCCGAACAGCTTCTGCGACATCAGTTCCGAAAAACCGATGATGGCGTTGAGCGGCGTGCGCAATTCGTGCGACATGTTGGCGAGGAATTCGGACTTGGCCTGATTGGCCGCCTCGGCGCGTTCCTTCTCCTTCATATATTTGCGGTTGAGCTCGGCCAGTTCGTGCGCCTTCTGCTCATCGGCGCGGCGGGCGAGGCTGAGGTCGTGGATGGTGGCCATCAGCCTGCGCTCGCTGTCGAGCAGCTTGTCCTGATGCTGCCTGATCTGGGTGATGTCGGACCCGACCGCCACGGTGCCGCCATCCCGTGTCTTGAGTTCGTTGACCTGCAGCCAGCGCCCGTCGGCGAGCTGGCGCTCATAGGTGACGCCGCCGCGCGGACCGTGGACATTGGCGAGGCGTCGCTCGGAGGCGAAAGCCTGCATGCGGTCTTCCAGCGTGGTGCGCGGCGCGCCCGGCACCACGTCGTCGTCCGACAGACCATTGTCCTGCTGGAATTTGGAGTTGCACATCACCAGCCGGTCGGAGGCGTCCCACAAGACGAAGGACTCGGTGATGTTCTCGATCGCCGTGCGTAGCCTCAGGTCCGCCGCTTCCGAACGCAGGGCGAGGTGGCGCTGCTCAGTCACGTCCATCGAGATGCCGATAAGCTGGATCTCGGGGGCGTCGGGATCGACCACCTGCGCGCGCACCCGCATCCATACCCACTGGCCGCAGGCATGGCGCATGCGGAACACCCGGTCGATCTGGTCGATGTCGCGGGCCATCACCCGATTGGCGATCTCGAACAGGTTGCCGTCGTCGGGATGGATGATGCGGTCCACCTCGCCGAAGGAGAGCATGGCGTCGCACGGCTCATAGCCCAGCATGTCGTACATGGAGGGCGACCAGTACATCTTGCCGCGCACCATGTCCCAGTCCCACAGGCCGCAGCGGCCACGCACCAGCGCCATGTCGATGCGCTGCTGGCCTTCCAGATAGACGCGGTCCGCCGCCAGCGCGCGCGCCGCCTGGCTGAAATAGGCGTAGAGGATGACGATCAGCACGCCGGCCGTCAGGACGAACAGCGAAACGTTGAGCGAAACGGTCCTGCGCCACTGGGCGTAGACCGCATCCTGCGGGATCAGCGCGGCGGTTGCGCGCTTGGCCTCGCGATCGATGGCGACCGCCGCATACCAGTCGTCCGCGCCGATCCTGACCGGGATCACGCCTGCCTTCTCGCCGAACAGGAACAGCGGCTGACCGCCGGAAACGATCTCGTCCAGCGCGCGGCCATACCAGCGGGTCGAGCGCGGCGTGACGGCGGAAACGACGAATTTCTCGTTGGTGAAGGCCAGCACATGGCCGCTGGAAAGCGAGGCCGTGCGGCTCACCTGTTCCAGAAGCTCCTGCGGGCTGCTGGCCGCCACGTCGGCTTCGATGAGCTGGCCCGCCGCCAGCGCCAACGCCGATCTGGCGTTGCGCTCGACATCGTCGCGCCAGTTCATCAGCGAGACGGAATGCAGGCCGGCGACGACCAGCAGGAAGATGACGATCAGAACCGGGATTATACGACGCAGGAAAGGCTCGGCCGCTACCAGTTTCTGGTAGGCAGGCTGGGCGATGAGTTTCGCGTTGCCGGCAAGGCCGCTTGAGCGCCGGTCAACAGAAATCCCACCGGGCGCGCTGAACGCGTCCGCCTTCGCCATGAAATGGCACTCCCCACTATGTCCCGTTTGAAGATCCGGCTACGCCACACATCCGAATCGTCCCTAAGGAATCAAACGTGATTCACCTTGTCCAGTGGGCGGGTGAAAAAAGATGACTGGACAGCGCTTTTTGTCAGGCCAGAGAACGCTCCACTATGTCGCGCAGATCGACGGAAACGCTGCTCGCCGCGGCGATGGAAACCAGAGCCTGCCGCGCTTTTTCCTGCCGCACCGGCTCCAGCGAACGCCATGAGCGGAAGGCCGTGGCGAGCCGGGCGGAAAGCTGCGGGTTGCCGCTGTCTATTTCGAGCAGAGCGTCGGCAAAGAAAGTGTAGGCCGCGCCATCCGCCCGGTGGAAGCCTGTCTGGTTGCCTGCGGAGAAGGCGCCAAGCAACGCCCGGACCCGGTTGGGGTTGTCGATGTGGAAGGCCGGATGCCGCATAAGGGCGCGAACGGTTTCGAGAGCCTGTGTTCCCGGTGCGGTCGACTGGATCTGGTACAACTTGTCCAGCGCAAGCGGCATCGACGCGTGGCGCGCTGCGAAATCCGCCAGCGCCGCACCAGCTTGCGACGACGCGGCATGTTCGTGCGCCAGCGTTCCCAGGCCGGCGATCAGGTCAGTCATGTTGGTGGCGGTGTTGTAGTGCCGCGCGGCGATATCCGCGCCGCCGTCGATGCGTGCAAGGTAGCCGAGCACCGTGTTGCGCAAGGCCCGCCGTCCCGCACTGGCGGCGTCGGGGCTGAAAGGCTCCAGGCTCCCAAGCTCTTCGTAAAGTTTGCCGAACGGTTCGCGATTGGCGGCGGCGATGAACGCGGCCAGCTTGCTGCGGGCGGAGAATATCGCGTCGGGGTCGATATCCCTGCCGATGTCGCGGGCGATGTCGGTTTCCGAAGGCAGGGTCAATGCGAGTGCGCGATAGGCTGGTTCGAGAGTTGCGTCTGTTGCGATCCTGCCTGCGAGTTGTGCGATATCCTTCTGATATTTCGCTTCTTTTCCACCAAGTAGAAGCCGGTAGGCGGCGATGAGGGCGTCGGTCTGAAGCGTGTTGAAAGCCTGCCAGCGGGCGAACGGATCGCTGTCATGACCGGCAAGGAAAATCAGATCCTGCGGGCGCTGCTCCATGGCGACGGTGATCGGCGCGGAAAAGCCGCGATTGAGCGACAGCACAGGTCGTTCCGCCACGCCGTGGAAGCGCAGCTTGTGGCTGCGTTTGCGCACATGGATGACGCCGTTTTCGACTGTCGCGCCTTCGGCTGCGCTGAAATCAAGTTCCTCGCCACTGCTGCCGATCAGCGCGAAAGCCAGCGGAATGTGCATGGCGCGTTTGCGGCTTTCCGACGGTGTCGGCGGCACGGACTGTTCGATGTCAAGGGTGAGAATGCCCGCCTCGTAGCTCGGACTGACGGTCAGGTTCGGTGTTCCGGACTGGTTGTACCAGAGCCCGAACTGGGAGAGATCGCGGCCCGACGCATCCTCGAACACCTTCAGGAAGTCCTCGATGGTGCAGGCCTGCCCGTCGTGACGCTCGAAATAGAGATCCATGCTGGCGCGGAAAGTTTCCGCGCCCAGAATTGTGCGCAGCATGCGCACGACTTCCGAGCCCTTTTCGTAGACGGTCGCCGTGTAGAAATTGTTGATCTCGCGGTAGCGGCGCGGCCGCACGGGATGGGCGAGGGGGCCTTGATCTTCCGGAAACTGGAGCCCACGCAGCGTGCGCACTTCCGCGATGCGCCTGACCCCGCGCGAGCGTTGGTCGGCCGAAAACTCATGGTCGCGGAAAACAGTCAGCCCTTCCTTCAGGCAGAGCTGGAACCAGTCGCGACAAGTGATTCTGTTGCCAGTCCAATTATGGAAATATTCATGCGCGATGATCGCCTCGATATTGGCGAAGTCGGCGTCCGTGGCGGTCGCCTCGTCGGCCAGAACATATTTGTCGTTGAAGATGTTGAGGCCCTTGTTCTCCATCGCGCCCATGTTGAAATCGGAGACGGCCACGATGTTGAACACGTCGAGGTCGTATTCGCGCCCGAACACGTCCTCGTCCCATTTCATCGACCGTTTCAGCGCATCCATGGCGTAGGCCGCAAGCTTCTCCTTGCCGTGCTCGACATGGATGCCGAGCTCGACCTTTCGCCCGCTCATGGTTGTGAAGCTGTCGCGCAGGCAGCCGAGATCGCCCGCCACCAGAGCAAACAGGTAGGAAGGCTTGGGATGGGGGTCATGCCATTCGGCGAAATGCCAGTCGTTTTCCAGATCGCCGCCCGCCACCCGATTGCCGTTCGAAAGAAGGAGGGGCGCTTCCGGCTTCGGCGCTTCGATGCGCACTTGATAGACCGAGAGTATGTCCGGCCGGTCGAGGAAATAGGTGATGCGGCGGAAGCCTTCCGGCTCGCATTGGGTGCAATAGACGCCGTTGGATCGGTAAAGACCCATCAGCGCCTTGTTATGGTCGGGGTCCAGCTCGGTTTCGATGAGCACGCGAAAGCTGCGGGATTCCGGCAACTGCGTCAGAACGAGCTTGTCGGGCGTCGCCTCATGGGTGGGGTTGCCGACGCCATCGAGTTCGAGGCGCTTCAGCTTGAGCCCGTCACCATCAAGCGTGAGCGGCGCGCCCGCATCCGTTCCGGGTCGACGTTCGACCGTCAGCTCCGCAACGACGATGGTCGCGCCGCGCGCCAGCCGGAATGTGAGACGGGTCTGCGGGATGAGATAATCGCTCGGCCGGTAATCCTCGAGCCTGAACACCTGGCCGGCATCTTTACGCATATGCTTTCCATTCCTTCCACGACCGGATGTCCATGGGCGGGCGAAGTCATGATTTTGGCTCAAGACAATCCGGCCAAGGTTCTTTACATGATAGGCGCCTGCGTCGGGAAGCCCACGACAGGGACCCGCATTCTCATATCGTCCAAGGACGCAGGGCAAATTTGAGTACGTCAACGCTTGAGCATTCCAGCAGGCCCCTGACAGCCATCGGTCTGAAGGTCACCTCCGTGGTGGTCTTCGTGGCCATGTCGTCGGTTATCAAAGCGGCGGGGGCATTGCCGGCGGGCCAGGTGGTTTTCTTCCGCTCGTTCTTTGCGATGTTGCCAATTCTGCTCTTTCTGGGCTGGAAGAAGGAATTGGGAACCGCTTTCAAAACCGAGCGTCCATTGGGGCATATGGCGCGCGGGTTCGTCGGCGTCTGTTCGATGGGCCTTGTTTTCTTCGCACTGGCGCGCCTGCCGCTGGCGGACGCCATTACGCTCAACTATGCGCAACCGCTCATGGTTGTCGTATTCAGCTCGCTGTTTCTGGGTGAGACGATCCGCATTTACAGATGGGGCGCGGTCGTCGTTGGCCTGGTCGGCGTCGTCATCATCTCCTGGCCTGAACTCACACTTCTACGTTCGGGCGCTGGGGTGGAGGACCAGCAGGTTCTTGGGGTGATGGCCGCGCTAACGGGTGCGGCGACGTCTGCGGTTGCAGCCATTCTGGTGCGCAATCTGGTTCACAGCGAACGCACGTCAACCATCGTATTGTGGTTCTCGCTTATGGCCAGCATCATCGCTCTCGGCACCGTGCCCTTCGGCTGGGAGCCGATCGACCTTCGTCAGACGATATTGTTGATCTCCGCCGGAATTTTCGGCGGAACTGCGCAGATATTCATGACCGCAGCCTACCGTCATGCAGAGATTTCGGTGGTGGCTCCATTCGAATATACCTCGATCATTCTCGCCATCGTCATCGGCTATCTGGTGTTCAGCGATTTGCCGAGCATCCATATGCTCGTCGGCGGTGCGATCGTCGTGGCGGCCGGCCTGTTCATCATCTACCGCGAGCGCAAGCTCGGGCTGGAACTGGCGGGAAGAGCGAAGGCCCGCAAGGTCACGCCGCCGCAGGGATGAGGGCGGGCTGCCCGCGTCAGGAAAGCGCGCGCAGCTTCATCTTCACTTCCAGAAAATCGCGCCAGGCCAACCGCTTGTGCGCCGGCGTGCGCAGCAGATAAGCTGGATGCAGCGTGGGCATGGCCGGAATTTCGATGCCGGACGGACCGGTGTAGACGCGCCAGTTGCCACGCAGCCGTAAAATGCCTTCCGGGGTGTTGAGCAGCGTCTTGGCGGAGGCTCCGCCCAGATGAACGAGCACCTTCGGGCCAACCAGTTCGATCTGGCGCTCGATGAAGGGCCGGCAAATCTCGGTTTCCTGCGGGGTTGGCGCACGATTGCCCGGCGGCCGCCATGGAATCACATTGGCGATATAGACCTTGCTGCGGTCCAGCTCGATGGCGGCCAGAATGCGATCCAGCAACTGGCCGGAGCGCCCGACGAAGGGCTTGCCTTCCAGATCCTCGTCGCGGCCCGGCGCTTCGCCAACGAACATGACGCCGGCTTGCGGATCGCCATCGGCAAACACCAGATTTTTGGCCGTGGCCTTCAGGTTGCAACCCTCGAAACCGGCCATACGCTCGCGCAATTCCTCCAGCGTGGAGGCGCTTGCGGCAAACTCGCGGGCAAAGGCGACCTGCTGCCCGTCCGGCACGGCCGCTGTCTGCATAGAGGCGGGCGTGACCGGCGGCGCGGCCGGAGGCGGCGAAGTGTTGCGCTGCGCCTGCGCCCGTTCGGCCGGCTGCTCGGCCCGTGGCTGGACGGACTGCGCCGGCTGAGGCGGTTTTTCCTCGAAGCGGTTTACCGGAGCATCGTCCAGCGCTTCATCCACGCCAGCCTCGGCGTAGAAGGCCAGGAGAGCCTGGATATCGGTAAAGGGTTCGGGGGCGGCTGCGCTCATGCCGGCACAATCGGCATATCGGCGGCCATTTTCAAGTCAGGACGAAGCAATGCGCGGGTCTTGCACCAGATAGAATGTCCAGCGCGGCGTGAAATCGGTGATCACGAACTGAAATGAGACGGTGCGCAAGGGATCGACCTGTCCGCCGGAGAACAACAGCCTGTCATACGGCTCGAATTTGCGGTCGAACCGGGAGAACGCGCTGGAGACGATCGTCTCTGGCGACTGGTTACGCTGGTCGAAGGAGAGACCGTCGCCGAACACGCTTGGCCGTCCCGGCGCTTCCTGTAGCTCGAATTCGAATTCGATCCATGGATGGCCGCTGTTGTTGAGAATGTCCAGGCGCACATGCAGCACCATGAGTTGCCCTTCGCCGGGAAGGCGTGGCATGCGTCGCATGGCGGTGCGGATCGTCAATGTCGCCGGCGTTGCTGACCGGAACTCTTCGAATACGACGATCGGATCGTCCGCCGTTCCCGTGCCGCCGACGGCGCTGATCGTGAAGTCGCCAAGCTCGTCGGAGAGCATGTAGGGGCCGGCAGGCCACAGGCCGCCATCTTCAGCGAAGCCAGGGCCCGCGCCAAGCACCAGTGACGCCAACGCCGAAACCACGAATTTCCAGCGCCGGCCGGGCGGTTTCGGCAGGCGCATGGGCAGCAGGCGGGGCCATCCCTGGGTGCGCATGCTCCAAGTATCGCCGATCTGCGCGCGGACGCCCATTCAATTATGCGCCAGCAAGGATCAGGGAAGTCAGGAAGCCATCTCATCGACAAAATATTGACGTTTACGTTTACGTAAAATTCTGCGACTTTAAGCGGCAAGGGAAAATGCCGGTGGCGGCGTTCTGCCGGTTCCCCGTCGCAGACTGATGCGCTATGGAGCGCTGGAGCCAGCACAGTATCGGCAAGCCAATGCGGAGGGATTGATGAGCGATATGGAACGCGAGAGCATGGAGTTCGACGTGGTGATCGTCGGAGCCGGCCCAGCCGGTCTCGCCGCGGCGATCCGCCTCAAACAGGTCGACCCAGAGCTTTCCGTGGTCGTTCTGGAAAAGGGTGGCGAGGTTGGCGCTCATATTCTTTCCGGCGCGGTGGTCGATCCGATCGGCATCGACCGGCTCTTGCCGGACTGGCGCGACGACGCTGACCATCCCTTCAAGACGCAGGTGACGGACGACCACTTCCTGGTGCTGGGGCCTGCCGGTTCGATCCGTCTGCCGAATTTCCTCATGCCGCCGCTGATGGGCAACCATGGCAACTACATCGTCTCGCTCGGCAATGTCTGCCGCTGGCTCGCCGGCAAGGCGGAAGGACTTGGCGTCGAGATTTATCCGGGCTTCGCCGCCGCCGGCCTCATTTATAACGAAGAGGGCGCGGTCACCGGCGTCTATACCGGCGACATGGGAGTGGAGCGTGACGGGACCCAGGGCCCGAACTTCGCCCCCGGCATGGCGCTGATGGGCAAATATGTTCTGATCGGCGAGGGCGTGCGCGGCTCGCTCGCCAAGCAGCTCATCGAAAAATACGAGCTTGCCGCGGGCCGGGAACCCGGCAAATACGGCATTGGCCTCAAGGAACTTTGGCAGGTCAGGCCGGAGAACCACAAGCAGGGCCTTGTCCAGCATTCCTTCGGCTGGCCGCTGGACATGAAGACCGGCGGCGGCTCGTTCCTCTATCATCTGGAAGACAATCTGGTCGCGGTCGGCTTCGTCGTTCACCTGAACTACAAGAATCCGTATCTCGCGCCGTTTGAGGAGTTCCAGCGCTTCAAGACGCATCCGGCCATTCGCGGCACTTTCGAAGGGGCGAAGCGCATCGGCTATGGCGCGCGCGCCATCACCGAGGGCGGCTGGCAATCCGTGCCGAAAATGTCCTTCCCCGGCGGCGTGCTGATGGGCTGTTCGGCCGGCCTCGTCAACGTGCCGCGCATCAAGGGATCTCACAACGCCGTGCTGTCGGGCATGATGGCTGCCGAGCACGTGGCCGAGGCTATCCGTGCCGGCCGCGCCAATGACGAACTCGTCAGCTATGAGCAGGCGTGGCGCGGCTCCGACATCGGCAAGGATCTGAAGCGGGTGCGCAACGTCAAGCCGCTGTGGTCGAAGTTCGGCACGCTGGTTGGCGTCGGCCTCGGCGGACTCGACATGTGGCTGAACACGCTATTCGGCGTTTCGCCCTTCGGCACGCTCCGGCACGGCAAGACCGACGCCGCCGCGCTGGAGCCGGCGTCGAAGCACAGCAAGATCGAATATCCCAAGCCGGACGGCGTTCTGACATTCGACCGCCTGTCCTCCGTGTTCCTGTCCAACACCAACCACGAAGAAGACCAACCGGTCCACCTTCAGGTCAGGGACATGGGTTTGCAGGAGCGCTCGGAGCACGATGTCTTTGCCGGTCCGTCGACGCGCTATTGCCCGGCCGGCGTCTACGAATGGGTCGATGCCGATGGCGACGCCGCGTCCGATCCCGAAGCGAAGGACGTTCGCTACGTTATCAACGCCCAGAACTGCGTTCACTGCAAGACGTGCGATATCAAGGACCCGAACCAGAACATCAACTGGGTGCCGCCACAAGGGGGCGAAGGGCCAGTCTACACGAACATGTAGGGAATTGCGGGGCTTCAGGCCCCGCTTTTCATTTTCAGCCGCGTAACATTTCGAGCGAAACGGTGGCGCTTTCCTGCTCGTTGTCCGGCTCTCCGGGCTCTGGCCGTATCGAGAATTCGACCAGCACCGGAACATGGTCCGAGCCAACGGCATCCAGTCGCTCGATGGAATGAATCACCACGCCGCCCTTGACGAACACGTTGTCGATGGGCAGCCCGGCGAAGAGAAAGGCCATCGGCAGCCGCCGGTCGATCCAGGTCGGCCCGGGTGAGGGAACGAGATCGAGTCCCCCCGCCGTGGCCAGCCGGGATGCAGCCGTGCTCCATGGCGCGGCGTTGAGGTCGCCGGCGAGGATCGCATTGTCTGCGAGCCTGGAGAGCGGCCCGCTCATTTGCGTGATCTGCCGGGATTGCGGGAGAGGCCACGGCCAGCCGAGATGCAGTGCGGCTATATCGACCGTCGATCCGCTGAAATCCACGGAGGCCATGGTGAGCGAAACCAGCGGGTGGCAGGCCGGTTCGCTGCGCTCGACGAAGGGGCGACGCGACAGGATCGCAACTCCATAGCGCGTGTCCGCATAAGTGCAGAAACTGGTGTAGGGGTAAGCGCCGTTGAGGAGCTTCAGCTTTTCTTCCCATCCCGGACTGACCTCGGAAAGGCTTACGACATCCGGCTGCACGCGGCCGATCAGCGACAGCACTTTTTCAGGCGTCGCATTGTCATGCCGCAGGTTGAGTTCGAGCAGTCGATAGACGGCGCTGTCCGCAGGCCTGGCCGGAAAGGCCTTTGCATTGATCCCGCCCGGAAGGTGCATCATACCGGTCACGGAAGACAGGGCGCTCAGCGCGAACACCAGCGCCGACAAGGAAAGCAGCCGATCCGGCGTAAAGAGCAGCGGCATAGCCAGGAGCGCGGTGAGGAACGCCAGATGCACGCGAAAATGGGCGAAGGAATCGAAGGCCGGGTGCAGGTCGCCGAAAAATCCCAGCATCAACGCCAGTGATGCGCCGATCATGCAGGGCAGAACAAGGGAGCGGAGCTTACGTGTCATGAGCGATGCTTGTGGACCCAATTGCGGCTCATTGATGGTGTCGCGATGCTCGCATAGGATGCGCGCTGGAAATGGCGGATACATACCGGGAAAAGCGTTTGAAGGCGACCGTCGCAGCATTTTCGATCCTGACCGCAGCTCTCACGGTCACGCCCCCGACATATGCGCTGGCCGGTGGCGAGATCGTCGAACGGGTGGAAACCTATTCCATATCGGGACGCACGGGCATCGAGCTCTATCGTTCGATCGGAGAGCGGGGTCCCAAAAGCGGCGTCGGGCGCGCCATCGCGCATACGACTTTCAAGCTGACCTGGCGCAGGGATTACCGGCCGCAGGGGGCTTCGTGCACGCTCGTTTCCGCCGTCCCGCGTCTCATCATCACCTATACCCTGCCGAAACCCTCCAATCCTCTCCCGCCTGAAACGAAGAAGCGCTGGGAAACCTTCATCGACGGCATCAAGCGCCATGAGGAAGTCCATGGCGTTCATATGAAGGAGATGGTGGCCGAGATCGAGGCCAACACGATCGGTGCGACGGCCGGAAACGATCCGGGTTGCAAGAAGATCAGGCAGGACATTCAGGCGCCGCTTGGCGCGGCGTCGCTGCGACAGCGCCAGCGCAGCAGCGAATTCGATCGGGTCGAGATGGCCGAAGGCGCAAATATGCACCGTCTCATCCTCGGGCTGGTGAACGGCGAATAAAAAATGTCGCGGCGCAATCCGCGCCGTTACTGGAACGCCGTTTCCGTGAAGCTGCGCAGCTTGCGCGAATGCAGTCGCTCCATCGGCATTTCGGCAAGCTTCTCCATGGCCTTGATACCGATGGTGAGATGCTGGGCCACCTGCCGCTTGTAGAACTCGCTGGCCATGCCCGGCAGCTTCAGTTCGCCATGCAGCGGCTTGTCGGAAACGCACAGCAGCGTTCCGTAAGGCACGCGGAAGCGGAAGCCGTTGGCCGCGATGGTGGCCGATTCCATGTCGAGCGCGATGGCGCGTGACTGCGACAGCCGCTGCACCGGACCGCGCTGGTCGCGCAGTTCCCAGTTGCGGTTGTCGATGGTGGCGACGGTGCCGGTGCGCATGATGCGCTTCAGGTCGTAGCCGGAAAGGCCGGTCACCTCCGCAACCGCCTCCTGCAAGGCCACCTGAATTTCGGCCAGCGCCGGCAGCGGTATCCATACCGGCAGATCGTCGTCCAGAACGTGATCCTCGCGCACATAGGCATGCGCCAGCACATAGTCGCCCAGCGCCTGCGTGTTGCGAAGACCGGCGCAGTGACCGAGCATCACCCAGGCATGGGGGCGCAGCACGGCGATGTGGTCCGTGATGGTCTTGGCGTTGGAGGGGCCGACGCCGATATTGACCATTGTGATGCCGCCGTGACCGGGTTTCTTCAGGTGATAGGCCGGCATTTGCGGCACTCGCGAAAGCCCGCCTTCGGGGCGGCTGCGATCCTCCCCGGCTCTGGTGATGAAATTGCCCGGCTCGACGAATTCAGAGTAGCCGCCACCGCCTTCCGCCATCAGGCGCCGGGCGCGGGCCACGAACTCGTCCATGTAGAACTGGTAGTTGGTGAACAGCACGTAGTTCTGGAAATGCTCCGGGCTGGTGGCCGTGTAGTGCGGCAGCCGGTGGAGCGAATAGTCGATGCGCTGCGCCGTGAACGGGGCGAGAGGGCGCATTTCGCCTAACGCCAGTTCGAAGGTGCCGTTGGCGATGTGATCGTCGATGCCGTCAAGATCCGGCACGTCGAACAGGTCGCGGATGGGGCGGCGGATGCGTTCGGCGGCGGAGCTTTCTACATAACTCCCTTCGAGGAAGGCGAAATGCAGTGGGATCGGCGTCGCCGATTCCTGCACAGTCATCGGTACGCCGTGGTTGCGGATGATGAGACGAAACTGCTCGGTCAGATAGGTGTCGAACAGGTCGGGCCGCGTGACGGTGGTGGAGAAATGTCCGGGCAGGGGCATGTGCCCGTAAGCCTGACGCGAATCCACCTGCGTGAAGGACGTCGTGGTCACGCCGACTTCAGGATAGAAGGCGCGATAACGTTTGTCCGTGTCGCCGCCTGACGCAAGGGCGGTAAAGGAATCTCGCAGGAACCTCGTGTTGCGTTCATAGATGCGGCGCAGCGCGGCGACCGCTTCGGCGGGATCGGTGAAGCTTTGCGGCTGCACCGGCTCGGGCGTGATGATCGTTTCGATGGCCTGCGGGTAGATTCTCTTTTCCATGACCCACTATAGGGCCACGGCTCGAAGGTGTGGAAGAGGCCCGTTGAAGCTTGCTGTTGATGTTCGCTTGACGGTCATGCCCGCTTGAGGCTGACCAGCAGCACGAAGCCGACGCCCTTCTTCTTCAGCGAGGGGGCCTCGATGGTCTGGCCCATATCGCCACGCACCAGGGGAACGGCCAGAACTGGGGCGGCCAGCAGCGCCAGGATCAGGGCCGCGCGGGGGAGGATGCGCAGGAAGGTCAGGCTGTTTTCGATGGCGGCGTTCATTGTGCTGTTCCCTGTTCCCCGCCTCAGCGGCCCGTCGCGCCGGTGCAGCCGAGCAGGCATTTGCTGGCGCGCACCTCATCCCAGTGGCGGGGCTGGCGACCGGCTTCGGCGACGATCATGGCGAAGCCGATGCCGAAGAGCGTGGCCAGCAGGCAGACGATGGTGAAGCGGCGAGCGAGCATGTCTCGTTTTCCTTGATGTCTGCGTCAGGATCGCACCGGCCGCCTGAACTCTCTCTGAGAGGGCCGTTCATCTGAGGTTCAAAATTATTGACGCTGCTTAACCATGCCCGCTTATTGCGCCGGGATGGGGAGCGCCTATGTGCTTGGGCAGGTCATGAAACTGCCGGAGAACGACGAATGACGATCCAGACCGCCCCTGTGGAACTGCACTACTGGCCGACGCCCAACGGCCACAAGATCACGATCTTCCTGGAGGAAGCAGGCATCCCCTATGAGGTGCGTTATGTGAATATCGGCCGCGGCGAGCAGTTCGAGCCGTCCTTCCTGCAAATTTCCCCCAACAACCGGATGCCGGCGATCGTCGATCCGGAGGGGCCGGGCGGGCAGCCGATTTCGGTCTTCGAGTCCGGCGCCATCCTGCAATATCTTGGCCGCAAGTTCGGCAGGTTCTACCCCGCTGACGAGCGCCAGCGCACAGAGGCCGACCAGTGGCTGTTCTGGCAGATGGGGGGGCTTGGGCCGATGGCCGGACAGGCGCACCACTTCCGCCAGTACGCGCCGGAGAAAATCGAGTATGGCATCGACCGTTACACCAATGAGGTCAACCGGCTCTACGGGGTGATGAACAAGCGCCTTGCCGACCGCGACTATCTCGCCGGTGACTATTCGATCGCCGACATGGCCGCGTTCCCGTGGGTTCGCCCTTACCGCAATCAGGGACAGGATCTGGAGGATTTTCCGAATCTCAGGCGTTGGTTCGAGGCCATCGCCGCGCGCCCGGCCGTTGTGAAGGCGGTCGAGGTCGGACAGGACCACCGCAACAATCTGGCCGAGGACAAGGAAGCGCAGAAAATCCTGTTCGGCCAGAAGGCGCGCGCCTGAACACCGTTCATTCAGGAATGAAAGGCCGCCGGATAAGCGGCGGCCTTCTCTTTGGCTACTGGCGGGTGAGCTTTTCGCTTTTGCAGATCAGCCCGCCCAGCACGCAGCCGGAAAGCGAAAGGGTGTTGCCCGACACGCTGGCCTTGCCGTTGTAGGTCTTGCCTTCATCCAGCTTGTTGACCGTGCCCTTGTAGGCGCCGCCGCCGCCTTCCATGCAGCCGATCGATTTGCCCTTGTATTCCCCGGACATAACCGTGCCGCAATATTTCGCGGCGCTGCCGGCATAGGAGATCAGCGTGCCGTTGGGCCGCTTCCATGTGCCTTCGATCGGATCGGCAAGGGCCGTGCCGGCCGTCATGAGAATGGCGAACGCCGCCACGCTGGCAATACGAAACATGTCTCCTCCCTGAGCGCTGCGTTCCTCTTACGCAAACGTAAGCTAATCCAGTCCCGCGCCGAACGAAAGTCGTGCCGCTGGGGAAGTTGGCCGATATTTTTCGGACCCTCACGGAGCCCGGGTAAAACGAAATCACGAAACCGATGCGTCGCCGTGGTTAGCGAAGGGTTGAATTCGGGGTGTGAAATTTCCGTAAAATTCGAGTTGAAAGCCAGCTGTTCCCGGCCTTTCCATCGTTAACGAAGTGTGACGTTTACCTATTGTTTTAGCTTTGTTTTCCTCAAATTAAGCACGTCTTTTTACGGCGAATTCAAGCCCATGGGGCATTCTCGGAAGCATCGAAGGGCAGCCTCCCGAACACCAAGAACGAGGCGCTCTCGCAACGGGACAGGGGTTTGAAATGGCACGTTTTGAAATGCACGAAGCCGGTTTCGGCGCCATGGGCACGATGGCTCAGGCCGACATGTTCGTTGAACTCGGCATGATGTACGCCACGGGTCGCGACTGTGAGGTTGATCAGATTGCCGCCCACAAGTGGTTCAACATCGCGGCCATTAAGGGTTCGGCCCGCGCCGCGGAGCTGCGCTCGGAAATCTCGGCCAACATGTCGAAGACGGATCTGGCGCGGGCCCTTCGCGAGGCGCGTGAATGGATGACGATGCACTGACCGAAAATTGAAAAGCCGCGCATAGAACGCGGCGATGACAAGGCGACGGTCGCTCCAACGGCCAGAACCGCAAGACAGGGCAGGCATGGAATAGGCGCGGGGGCGCTTCCACCAAAACAATGCATACACAGCCGGGCCGCGACCGATCGGGACAAGATCGGCGCGGCCTTTGGCTTTCCAAACCATGTCGGGACAGGGCTCACGGCGTTCTATGGGAGGCGGCCTGCTCCTCGGCGGGCTCTGCGAAACGCACCAGCACCGCGCCGTCGGTGACCTGGCTGCCCTCGGCGGCGATTTCCGCGATCATCCCGTCATGCGGGGCGGCAATTGCGTGCTCCATCTTCATCGCTTCCAGAACCAGCAGGGGCTGGCCTTTGGCGACCATATCGCCGGCGGTGGCGCGCACCACCTTGACCAGACCCGGCATCGGCGCGCGCAGGCTATCCGCGCCGCCGCCCCCTTCTTCCGCCCGGTCCAGCGGATCGGGAACCGCGAATGTGCAGCTCACCGGCCCGTCGAACACACTGACATGTCCGGGCCAGCGCGCCAGGTTGACCGTCGCCGGACGCAGGCGACGCATCTTGCCGTCCCGTCCCTCGAGTTCAACAAATACCTTGCCGGCTTCGACGCCGGCGCGCGCCCTGATTTCCTGCTCGCCATATCTGAGGACGACTCGTTTTGGCGTCGCATGGAAGTGGGCATAGCCGGCGAGCGCCGACCACGGATCATCGGGGGCCGCGGGGTCGGAAAGATCGAAAACGGCAAGAGCGGCGGCGGCGATCTGGCCCTCGGAAGGTTCCGGAACCGCGGTCAGAGCATCCTGTTTGCGGCCTATCAGCCCGGTATCGACATCGCCGGCGGCGAAATCAGGGTCAGCGGCAAGGGCGGCGAGGAAGGCAGTGTTCACCGTCGAGCCGGCGATTTCCGTCTCCGCCAGCATGTCGCCGAGCGCATCGAGCGCCGTCTTCCGGTCAGGCCCGTGAACCACCAGCTTGGCGATCATCGGATCGTAGAAGGGCGAGATGGCGTCGCCTTCGCGCACCCCGGTCTCCACCCGCAGAGACGTGCCCGGCGCAGGCTCATCCGGAAACCACAAATGGTGCAGCGTACCGGTGGCAGGCAGAAAACCCCTGGCCGCATCCTCGGCATAAAGCCGCGCCTCGAAGGCATGGCCATTCAGTTCAATCTCATCCTGGCGTTTCGGCAGCGCTTCGCCATAGGCGACGCGCAACTGCCATTCGACCAGATCGCTGCCGGTGATCATCTCGGTGACCGGATGCTCGACCTGCAGGCGGGTGTTCATCTCCATGAACCAGAAGCGATCGGACCTGAGCCCCTGCGAGGCGTCCACGATGAATTCGATGGTCCCCGCCCCGGAATAGGAGATGGCCTTAGCCGCTGTGACGGCTGCCTCGGTCATCGCCGCGCGCATCTCAGCGGTCATGCCGGGGGCGGGGGCTTCCTCGATCACCTTCTGGTGGCGACGCTGCGCCGAGCAATCGCGCTCGAACAGATGGACGACATTGCCGTAATTGTCGCCGAACACCTGCACCTCGATGTGACGCGGCTTCTCGACATATTTCTCGACCAGAACGCGGTCATCGCCGAATGCGGCCTTGGCCTCGCGGCGCGCCGAGGACAGCGCTTCCGCTAAATCCTGCGGATGATCGACGCGCCGCATGCCGCGCCCGCCGCCTCCGGCGCGGGCCTTGATCAGCACGGGAAAGCCGATTTCGTTTGCCTTGGAGGCGAGCAGCACAATGTCCTGCGCCTCGCCGTGATAGCCAGGCACCACCGGCACGCCGGCCCTCTCCATCAGCCGCTTGGCGGCGTCCTTGAGGCCCATGGCGCGGATCGAGGTTGCGGACGGGCCGACGAAGATCAGCCCGGCGTTCACCACCCGGTCCACGAAATCCGGGTTTTCCGACAGGAAGCCATAGCCGGGGTGGATGGCTTCCGCGCCGGTCATCAACGCTGCGGCGACGATGCGCTCGCCGTCGAGATAACTCTCGGCCGCCGGTGGCGGGCCGATGCGCACCGCCTCGTCGGCCATGGCGACGTGTATCGCGCCGGCGTCGGCGTCGGAATAGACGGCGACCGTCGCCACGCCCATGCGCCTTGCAGTGCGGATGATGCGGCAGGCGATCTCGCCGCGATTGGCGATGAGGATTTTAGAGAACATTGGACTGGTCGGCTCCCGTCCGGTCGATGGAGAAGTCCCGGTCGTTTCGCGGGAATTTCAGAGGCTTGTCGGCCCCCTCGTACAGGATCATGAAATCGGAATAGATTTTCACGAGGCGGCATTTTTCGCAGCCGTCAATGGTGACATATGCATTGTTCCGTGAAGAAATATTCCAATGGAAATTCGAATATCCATGGAAGAAAAGAACGGTCAGGACGAAAAACATGGAAAGGAATTGAACGAGGATTTTCTTCTCTGTCTTGTCGAAGATTTTATGCAGGAATCGAATTATGAATGGGGACAGGGATATGAGAATGATCGTTACGGGAAGATCGATTGTCTCCTTCCTGCTTATCAGGAGCAATAGAACGCCTATCATAAACATCGATATGATTATGAATATATGAGACTTTCTGCTGAAATCGAAATCGTTCTGCGTAAATTTAAGAATACCGTTTCCAGCGACATACAGAAACAGAACGAAAGGAAGAAGGTATATCGTTCCGCTCAATAAATCATTGTACGATAATGTCGTCACGATTCCTGTTTCGGTTGGAAGAAGGAAACCGAAATTGTAGGAGGACGAAGCTGCAATCGTCGCGATGACGATTGCAGGAAGGTCTTTCTGAATCTCCGAAAATACTTGCATCCCTACATCCTGAAAAGGCCGAATTTGGTGTCTGACGCCGGCGCGTTGAGCGCGGCCGACAGCGACAGCGCCAGCACTTCGCGACTTCTGGCCGGGTCGATGACGCCATCATCCCACAGGCGCGCCGAGGAATAGAGCGGATGGCCCTCGCGCTCGTATTTCTCCAGCGTCGGGCGCTTGAACTCGGCTTCCTCCTCCGCGCTCCAGCTACCGCCCCTGCGCTCGATGCCCTCGCGCTTCACCAGCGCCAGCACCATGGCGGCCTGTTCGCCGCCCATCACCGAGATACGCGCGTTCGGCCACATCCACAGGAAGCGGGGCGAATAGGCGCGGCCGCACATGCCGTAATTGCCGGCCCCGAACGAACCGCCGATGATCATCGTCACTTTCGGCACGCCGGCCGTTGCCACCGCCGTCACCAGCTTCGCGCCGTCCTTGGCGATGCCGCCGGCCTCGTATTTTTTGCCGACCATGAAGCCGGTGATGTTTTGCAGGAAAATCAGCGGAATGCCGCGCTGGCAGCACAGCTCGATGAAATGCGCGCCCTTGAGCGCGCTTTCGGAAAACAGCACGCCATTGTTGGCGATGACCCCGACCGGCATGCCATGGATATGCGCGAAGCCGGTCACCAGCGTCGTGCCGTAATTCTGCTTGAACTCGTCGAACTCGGAGCCGTCGACGATGCGGGTGATCACCTCGCGCACGTCATAGGGCTGGCGCAGATCGGTCGGCACGACGCCATAGAGTTCGCGCGGATCGTGAAGGGGTGGAATCGGTTCACGAAGATCGAGCCCGATCTCCTTCTTTCGATTCAGGTTTCTGACGATGCGCCGCGTGATCGCCAGCGCATGCTCGTCGTCCACAGCAAGGTGATCGGCGACGCCGGATTCGCGCGTATGCAGGTCTGCGCCGCCCAGTTCCTCGGCGCTGACATCCTCGCCGGTCGCGGCCTTCACCAACGGCGGACCGCCGAGGAAGATGGTCGCCTGCTTGCGCACCATGATCGATTCGTCGGCCATCGCCGGCACATAGGCCCCGCCGGCGGTGCAGGATCCCATCACGCAGGCGATCTGCGGTATGCCGGCCGCCGACATGGTGGCCTGATTGTAGAAGATGCGGCCGAAATGCTCGCGATCGGGAAACACCTCGTCCTGGTTGGGCAGGTTCGCCCCGCCGGAATCGACCAGATAGACGCAGGGCAGGCGGTTTTCGCGGGCGATCTCCTGCGCGCGCAAATGCTTCTTCACAGTGACCGGGTAATAGGTGCCGCCCTTCACCGTGGCGTCGTTCACCACCACCATCACCTCGCGGCCTTCGACACGGCCGATGCCGGCGATCATGCCCGCCGAGGCGATGTCGCCGCCATACATGTCCCAGGCGGCGAACTGGCCGATTTCGAGGAAGGGCGAACCCGCATCAAGCAACTGCGCCAGCCGCTCGCGCGGCAGCAGCTTTCCGCGCGAGACATGGCGCTGGCGGGCTTCTTCCGACCCACCTTGCTGCACGGTTGCCGCCTTTGCGGCAATGTCGTCCACCAGCGTGCGCATACGCTCGTCATTGACGCGGAAGGCCTCGGACGACGGCGAGATTTGCGAGCGAAGCACCGCCATCTCAGATATCCTCGCTCATGATTTCGCGGCCGATCAGCCAGCGGCGGATTTCGGAAGTGCCCGCGCCGATCTCATAAAGCTTGGCGTCGCGCAGCAGGCGGCCTGTCGGGTAATCGTTGATGTAGCCGTTGCCGCCGAGAAGCTGAATGGCGTCGAGCGCTGTCTGCGTCGCCTTCTCCGCAGCATAGAGAATGCATCCGGCTGCGTCCTTGCGCGTGGTCTGGCCACGGTCGCAGGCGGAGGCGACGGCATAGACATAGGCGCGGCAGGCGTTCAGCGTGGTGTACATGTCGGCCAGCTTGCCCTGCACGAGCTGGAAGTCGCCGATGGGCCGGTCGAACTGCCTGCGCTCTCGCACATAAGGCACAACCACGTCGAGGCAGGCGGCCATGATGCCGAGCGGCCCGCCGGCGAGCACCGTGCGCTCATAGTCGAGCCCGGACATCAGCACTTCGACGCCCTTGCCTTCCTCGCCCAGCACGTTCTCGAACGGCGCCTCGACATTTTCGAACACCAGCTCGCCGGTGTTGGACCCACGCATGCCGAGCTTGTCGAGCTTCTGCGCCACCGAAAATCCCTTGAAATCCTTCTCGATCAGGAAGGCGGTGATGCCGCGCGACTTCCGCTCCGGGTCGGTCTTGGCATAGACGACCAGCGTGTCGGCGTCCGGCCCGTTGGTGATCCACATCTTGGTGCCGTTGAGCACGAATCGGTCGTTTTTCTTCTCGGCTCGCAGCCGCATCGACACCACGTCGGACCCCGCGCCGGGCTCCGACATGGCGAGCGCGCCGCCCGCCTTGCCTGAGCACAGCGGCGGCAGGTATTTTTCCTTCTGCGCCGGCGTGCCCCAGCGGTTGATCTGGTTGACGCACAGATTGGAGTGCGCGCCGTAGGACAGGGCGACAGATGCGGAAGCGCGTGAAATCTCCTCCATCGCCACCACATGGGCGAGATATCCCATGCCGCTGCCGCCATAGGCCGGGTCGGCGGTCATCCCGAGCAGGCCGAGCGCGCCCATTTCCTCCCACAGATGGGCCGGAAACTCGTTGCTGCGGTCGATCCCGGCGGCCAGCGGGGCGATCTTGTCCTGCGCGAAGCGATGCACGAGATCGCGAAGCGCCGCGACGTCTTCTTCATGCCCGAAGTCGAGTGCCTGCCTGTACATGATGGATCTCCCGTTTCGTTGACGCCCCGACGAGGCGCATTGTCATGGAAAGATAGGTTCGCGTCACGCCCTCGACCGACAGTCGCTCGTCCGGCCGAAACCAGACGATGACGCCGGTGATCATCTGGATGATCGCCATGGCGGTGAGCCCGATGTCGTCAATATCGAAGACGCCGCTTTCCGCGCCCTCGCGCAGGATGGCGCGCAGTTCCTTTTCATAAGAGGTGCGCAGTCTCAGGATGATGGTCAGCCGCTCGGGCGACAGGCTGCGCAACTCCATATTGGAGACGTGGGTCTGCGAGCGCCGCTCGATATGGAAGGCGATGTGATTGGCCACGAAAGCGGACAGCCGCTCGGCGGCGTCGCCGGAGGAAGGGCGGGCGTCGTTCCATGCACCCAGCAGCGCCTCCATATGCGCGCGCATCAGTGTGAACAGCAGTTCTTCCTTGGTGGGAAAGTAGCGATAGAGAGCGGCCGGCTGCACGCCCACCCGGGCGGCGAGCTGGCGCATGGTCACCGCCTCGTAGCCGTGACGCGCAATGAGGTCGACAGCCGCCTCGCGGATCGCCGCCTCAGTCCGTTCTCCATCCGAGCCTGCCGTTCGCGCCATCGGATTCCTCTCCATCAATTAATAAAACGTACGTTCAATTAATTCAAGGGGCGCTCATTTCAGTAAGGACGATGGCTGGGAATGGATGGAAGTCGGGTCAGACCTGATCCTGCTCCGGATAAGAGCGCCCCTTGCCGAGAACCATGCCGACGCCGATCAGCGCCAGCCCGAGGCCTGAAAAGGCGGCCAGGCTTGGCAGATGCTTGGGGATTTCGCTCCATACCGGGCGCACAACACTGGCCGTGTCGAATGTGTCGGCGCTGTACTGGCACAGAATGAAGGACGATTGCTTGCGCACCATATCCGCGTCGATGCGCGATATGAGGTCTTCCACGGCTGCCTTGTTGGCTGAGGTTTCCCGCATATGGGAAAGCAGTTCGCGCGCAGCCGACAGATAGGCATGGGCGCACTCGTTGAAGGGGCTTTCCTCGTCGCTCAGCGAGCCCGGAACCAGCCCCCACAGGCAATAGGTATACTGGATATTGCCGTAATTCAGCAGCCGCACGAAAGTGTCGTCCACCTGCCGCTCCTGCGCGGCGAGCTTCATGATCTCGCTGCGGTGGTCCGCAATCACGGCCATCTGGCCGTGTGACAGGCTGGCGATCGGTATGCCTTTGATTTCCGCCGGATTGCTGCGCCGATGCGCTTCAGCCGAAGATGATGCGAAGCAAGCCGCGGCAACCGCAACAAGAAGCGCGGCGCGCGCCGGTGGGGGAGCGCGCCGCGTCATGGCGTTGTCAGGCCGCCCGGGCGCGTGCGCCGGCAGGCAGGGCCCGCTCGGCGACTGCGCCGAAGGCAAGGCCGATCACCGTCCACAGCACGGCGTGCATGCCGAGCGAGGAGGTGCGGAAGCGCCAGAGCAGGTCGGCTGAATAGCCTTCCGGAATCTCGTTCACCGTCGGCAACGCATATTGGGCGATGGCGATGATGACGAGGAAGGCGAGCCCACCGACAATACCGGCGGTCCAGCCGCCAAGCCGGGTCCACAGCCGCCGCGCCAGCGCCACGGCGACGACAGCGGCGATGATGGAGACGATCAGCATGACGAAGAACAACTCCGTGCGTTCGCCGATCGTTTCGGGATTGCCGACGGCCGGCGGCGTCGCCGGATATTTCAGCGCCGGCGCCAGCACCACGGCGATGAAGGCGGCGACGGCCAGAAGCCCGGCGGTGGCGCGGGGTCCGAGCGAGGTCACGCGGCCATGGACATAGGCGAACACGAGGGAGAACAGACCGCCGATGGCGGCGCCGTAGACGACCGAGCCGGTCAGGAGGCCCAGGCCCGCCTGGGTCTCGCGGCTGACCAGTTCTTCTTCCTCTTCGGCAGGCTCGCCGGAGGCTGCGGCCATCGCTTCTTCATAGGCGATGGCGCTGTCGATGTGAGGCTCGCCGAACACACGGGCGAATCCGAACGCGAAAAGTCCGGCCAGGATGCCGACCAGCATCCCGCGAAGCAGAAGATTTCCAACCATGGCGTCAGACTTTCAGTGGCAGGGGAAGCCGAGGAGATGGCGCGCGTCATGAACGAATTCATGCGTGCTCAGGTTCGAGAGCAGGGTTGTCGCCCCTTCCTCCGCCCCGATAAAATAGATGGCCAGCATCATGAGCAGGCCGCCAAAGATCGCCCACGGCATGATTTCGCGCACCGGAATCGGAACCGGGCGGACTTCTGGTGCAAAAGTGATGTCGGACATCGTGCTTCTCCCTGGGATGCTGCGTCCCGCTGTTGCAAGCTGTGAAACACGGATCAAGGCCTGACTTCCGGCGATAATTGCCGGTCACAGTGGCGCGACCGCGCTGGATTTTCACCAGCTTCCAGATCCGTAATCTTTGCCGACACTAGTCGCCGTCATGTATGGCTGTCAATGAAGCGAAGGGAGTGTGAATGACAGGACGCCTGACGTTGATCTGCTGCGGCTCCACGGAAGCGAACAGGTTTGGCGCTTTCGCACGGGATGAGCCGCTGGAGCCCGGAGCGATCGAGTATGCCCGGATGGTGGCCTGCGGCCTTGCGCGCGCCGATCGTGTGTGGCGAAGCCCGGCGCTGCGCGCCGTCGAGACCGCCGGGGCTCTCGGGCTGGACGGCGAAGCGCGGCAGGCGCTGCGCGATCAGGATTTCGGCCAGTGGGCCGGACGCAAGCTTGCCGAAGTTGAGCCGGGCGAACTGGCGACGTGGATGTCGGACCCGGACGCGGCGCCGCACGGCGGCGAATCGCTCCGCGATCTCAGGCGTCGTGTGTCCGCCTTCCTGGAAGAGGCCCTCGGCATGGCCGGTCACACGCTCGCGATCACCCACCCGCCCGTGATCCGCGCGGCAGTTTGCGAGGTGCTCGATGCGCCGCCGCAAGGCTTCTGGTCGGTCGATGTCGAGCCGCTCGGGCTGACGCGTTTCACCAGCGATGGGCGGCGCTGGGCCCTGCGTCTGGCCGCGCTCCGGTAGGGCCTGCTAGCCGGCCCTCGCAATCTCAAGAGCCTTCGGCATTTCCTCGGCCAGAATGTCGAGCTCATGGTCGAGCCCGACGCTGATGCGAATGCAGCGATCCAGCCCTGCCGCCATGGGTTTGCGGATGAACACGCCTCGCGCCAGCAGCGCCTGCATCAGTTTCAGGGCGAACGCTCCGTCCTCACCGCAATCCACGGCCACGAAATTCGTGGCCGAGGGCAGGGCCTGCAAACCGTTGTCCCCGGCTATTGTCGCGATACGGCGACGACCTGCATCCACCTTGCGCACGACCCCGGCCAGATAGCCCTGATCCTCCAGAGCCGCTTCACCGGCGATCTGCGCCATGCGGCTGACGCCATAGTGGTTGCGGATTTTCTCGAAGGCGGCGATGACCGTTTCCTCTCCGATGGCGTAGCCGCAACGGATGCCGGCGAGCCCGTAGGCCTTGGAGAAGGTGCGCATGCGCACGACGTTCGGCCTCGCCACATCGATCGCGGGCAGGGCGCTTGCCGGCGCGAGTTCGCAATAGGCTTCGTCCAGAATGAACATGGTGGTGTCCGGAAGCGCTTCGATGAAGCGGTTCACATCCTCTGCATCCCACCAGCTTCCCATCGGGTTGTCGGGATTGGAGAGGTAGACCAGCCGGGCGTCTTCCCGGCGCACCGCATCGAGCAGCCCGTCGAGGCTTTCGCGGTCGTTTTCATAGGGAACCGGCGCCAGCCTGCCGCCGACGCTGGCGACATGGAAATTGAAGGTGGGATAGGCGCCGAGCGACGTCACCACCGGCTCGCCCGGCGAAACATACATGCGCGTCAGCAGGCCGAGCAGCCCGTCTATGCCTTCGCCGACGACGATGTTCTGCGGCTTTACGCCGTGATGGGCGGCGGCCGCGACCTTGAGGTGGTGGTTGTCCGGATCGCAATACATCCACATGTCGGGCGCAGCCTTCACCATCCGTTCGATCACGCGGGGCGAAGGGCCGAAGCTGCTTTCATTGGCGCCGAGGCGGGCGCGGAATTTTTTGCCGCTGTCGCGCTCCTGGGCTTCCGGGCCGACAAAGGGGACGGTAGACGGCAGAGCGGCGATGACTGGCGTGAACGGCGTATAAATAGGCATGGCGATCCTGTTGTCGAAACGGCCCGCAGGTAAGCCCGACAAAGGGTAAAGTGCAAGAGTTTTCGAGAGTTGAGGGCCGTGTCACGTTCCGCGCGGAAAGACCTTCAAAATCAGCAGCGCCGGGCCCTCTCGGCAGTCATGGCGGTTCCCTGCTGCTGCAGCCCGTCGATCTTCGCGGTCTGCCTGTTCTTCACCGCATCTGCCCCGCGTCTGGCGCCTACCAGCCAGAATGGCGGCTCCCAGCTATCCACCTTTCCACGGCGAACGGCCGTCGCGCTGATTTCCCTCGCGTTTGTGCCGATCGATGTGTCGAGATCGATGCAGGACGCGCTCTGGTACGCCGCCGGGTCGACGGGGCGTGACGCGCACCCGGTCATGGCTGCGGCGGTGAGTACGGTGAGGCTGAGGACCGTGCAGGACAGTCTCATGGAATGTGCCCTTCCCAATCCGGATGACGCCTTCTCAATCTGCGACGCTATCTGTGCAGCCCGATTGGGTCGATCGTATGGTCGCCAATGTCCGTGCTTTCGTGCGATGACCCGGAACAGGAAAAGCATCAGGCACGAATAACGTCCGCCTGCGGTCTGAAGTTCCGTCCTGCTCGTGTGGGACGAACATCCTGCGCGTTGCGGGGTTGGAATACGGGCCGAAGTTCTGCTTGTCGTTTATTCCAACCAGGGGGAGCGGCACCCAGTGCTGCCCGTCAATCGGGCGCAGGCGGGCGGTGATCTTGCCGCATTCCGAAAAGCTTTGCCTGATGCTGCCAATATCGGGACATTCGGCTGTCACAAACCGATCAGGATTAGCAGTGTGAGCGACTATAGTGGCGGGCCATGCGAGATAGCGATGAGTACTATACCTACTCCATTGCCCTCCATACCCCTCCTAAATAGGCACGCCTGCTTAGCACCCTCATCTCAGGCACTCGGGCAACCTTTACCTTCTTCCGAAAGCGGACGTTCCAGCTCGCTTAGTCCTAGCCATGTCAGGCGCTGCTGATACTGGCGGGCTGTGAATCCTTGCGCAATATTCGTGTCGCGGCCTTGTTATGTTCCGGTGCGTTCCAGACCACGCCTTTGTCCGATGGCGCCGTTAATAGGACCGTGGAGCAGGGCAGACCGGCCGCATCGAATTTGCGTGCGATGAACTCACTCTCGCCACGGTCATGGCTCGACATGATCAGCTGATAGCCGTTCAATTCAACCATATTGCGCATCACATCGACAAAGGCGGCGGTGTGGATGATGTCGTTATGCTGCAGCGGATCATCGAGCAGCAGTGCGCGCCAGCGTGACCACGGATAGGCCGTGCTCGCGGCGCACAGGATGCTGAAGCCATTTGCGGCAAGTTGGCCTTCGCTCAGCACGACCTGGGGCGGCAAATCCTTCTTCGTCTCGATCGCATTGTCGACCTTCTCGCGGTAACGCAGCGCCATTCCGAAACTGGTCGCATCAACCCTCGTGTCGGCCTTGAACTGAATGCTTTCACCGGGCGTGCTCAGCATCGCCTCATTGAAATCATCGATCACTGTATTGAGCGGATCCAACACACGCGTCGAAAAATCGTCAGCCTGCTTCTGAAGGTCTTCCGAGTAGCGCTTTACCGCGCTGCGTGCCGTAGTGGTGAGTTTGACCGCCGCCCGCGCTGCCTCAAGCTTGCTTTTGAGTTCGGCTAGATAGGCCGTCGGATCCCGCACACCGTCCTCGCCTCCGGTCACCCGCATAGAATCGACGATCTCGTCGATCTCGCTCTGGAGAAGCGCATCCTCATTTTCGCGGGCAAGGACGAGCTGGCGTTCGGCCAGTGACCGCAAATCCGCCAGCACGGCGTCGATGGCCGCGAGCCCACGGTCATATTCAGTCTGGCTCGGAATGTCCTTAAGACCAGCGCGGGTCCAGCGCTGCTGCATCTGCCGCGCCGCCAAGTCCGAGGTTGTGCGGGCTGCCTCGGCCGCGGAAAGGTCGCGCTGTGCGAGGTCGAGCGCGGCCTGCTCGCGCTGGACGTCCGTAGAGGCGCTGGCCGCCGCCTCGTTCATCTGTGCCAGACGAGCCCGCGCGCCTTCGCCCCGCTCACGCTCAGCCGTTAATCTCGCTTCAATGTCGCCGATCGTTGCGTTTGACAGATTGCGTGCGGCGATGCGATCGGCGCACGCCTTGTCCTCTGCCTGATACTTTGCCAGCCGGGCACCAAGCTGATTGTCTCGCGCGATCAGTTCGTCGAGATCAGCTGCAACGCTCGATCGCTGTTCTATTGCCGCCGCCGCATTCGCCGACAGCGGGGCCAGCGCTGCCTCTGCCGCTGCAAGTGCGGCATCTGCATCGCGTGCCCGGCTTGCCGCAAGCGCGTCAAGGTCGCTATCGGGGGCTGTAGCCAGAGTTTGGGCAATGCTGGCACGTGCGTTTGTTACGGCGTCAGCGGCCGCCCTCGCGACCCGTTCGAGCCCGTCGACCGCCACCACCACCCCAAGCAGGCGACGGACTTCATCGTTAAGCGCAGGTCGGGTGCTCCGCAACGCCTCCAGCGCGTCATCGGCCTGCGCGAGACGATGGTCGCTGCCTGATGCGGCAGCATCGGCTAGCGCCTTGAGTGCGCCCGGTTCGAACTGCGTCCGGCACACTGGGCAGTCGGTGTCTCCCTCATGGATATGGCTGGCGAGCTGCGACAAGGCCGCGCTGATCGCCGACGCATGGCGATCGGCCTCGGCGCGTTCGCGTTCAGCAGCGGCAATCTTGCTGTCGAGATTAGAAAGTCGCGATTCGAGCGGCGTAAGTTCGGTCGCTGCGCGCGCGGCGGCTTCGCGTCCCTGGGCCAGCGCGGCCTCGGCGGCCCCGGACTTGCCTTGGAGATCGAGACAATCCGCCATCGACTCGTTAAGCGCGCGCGCGGATGCGGCGAGACTTCGCAGCCGAGCGACTTCGGCACTGGCCTCGCTATGCTGGCTGATCGCCGCATCGGCTTCCGCAATCGTCGTGCGATGTGCAGAGATCGCCTCGTTCAGCGCTGTCCGATCCTGCTGCTCCGTTGAGATCAGCGTGGTCAGCTGGGCGCGGCGAGCGAGATCGGTACGCGCGGCATCAAGCACACCGATGTTCTGATCGATTGTGGCGATCGCTGCGGTTTGCGCGATCACCGCGTCGCCGGTCGAGCCAACCAGCGGAGACGCCCGATCGAGCCGCGCCT
Organism: Aquamicrobium ahrensii; assembly: GCF_040545755.1. NCBI lineage: Bacteria > Pseudomonadati > Pseudomonadota > Alphaproteobacteria > Hyphomicrobiales > Phyllobacteriaceae > Aquamicrobium > Aquamicrobium ahrensii. Next base: position 3,202 of record NZ_JBEPMN010000013.1, on the reverse strand, counting down.
GCGCATCGCTCACTACGCTGCGCTGCCGCACGAGACTTGGATGATCAAGCTGGCCTTCGGCTTGGCTGACCAGGAACTGCGCCGGAAGCGCCGAAAGCGCTTCGAGCGCTGCCTTGCGTTCGCCGGTGGTACGCAGCGCCTCGCCGATCCGGTCGCCAAGCGCCGCAAGGCGTTGCCCAACGCCTTCGCTGGTGACTGCAAGAGGCTGACCCGCTGCGAGCTGCTGAAGGTCAGCCTCGAGCTGCTCGATCCGCGCTACGACTTCGTCGGCCGTCAGCGCACCCGTGGCACGGGCGGCCGCGCGGAGGCGCTCAAGGCGCGTCATCCATCCTTGCCAGTCCGCGATCTGCCGATCGAGCGAGGCGACGACGCCCTGTTCGGCGTCGAGCCGGCGCGTGAAAGCCGCAATGGTCGGCCGCCCGCGCAGGCCCGCGCGAATACGCTCGAGCCGATCGATGCCGCTTGGCCCCTTGAGCGCCTGCCATTGATCGTGTGGGTCGCGGCTGGTGAAACGCTGCTGAGCTGCCTGGCCGAGAAAATGGGTAAGAGCGAGATACGTCCCAAGATCGTTGATCGTACGGCGGTCGGGCCGCGCAAGTTGCGCAACGATTTCCGCCATTGCCGTGGCGCCCTTGGCACTGCGCTCGACGGCGCCACCGCCCGAAAAGGTCAGCGCGACGCTATGCGAACCCGGCTCAGCGCCCCGGCGCGTAAGATAATCCTTCTCGACAAGTTTCTTGCGGCCCCTGTTGATGTAGGGTTCGAACCGCCGGATCTTGTTGGTCAGTCCCCATTCGATTGCATCGAAGAAACTGCTTTTTCCCAGGCCGTTGGTGCCGGTAAGTAGCACGAGACCGGGTGCTGCCGGAATGTCGATCGCGAAGTCGCCGAAGGTACGAAAATCTTGGATCGCGATGCGGGAGAGGAAAATCTCGCTCATGCTTGACCCCGCCGACCCCAAGATTTGACCAACGCCGCGACGATATCATCCGGAGTCTTCTTCTCATCGAGCGCGATCCGCTCCCATTCGTCCGCAGTTGTTCGGGGCAGACCCGGCGCGGTCGCACCGGTGCCACTCAGCTCATCGAGCGCGACGTCCTCGAACTGGCCTTCGGCATGGACCCATGGCCGCGCGAGGAACGTGCGCTTGAGGAAGTCGGTGAAACTCTCGTCGTCATTCAGCGGATCTTCGGGTCGCAGCCACGCCAGCTTGCGAGCAACGCGGTCATCGCGCTCGACCATCAACGCCATCGCACGCCATGCCTCCTGTCGCTCACTCGCACGAGGCCCGAGCAGCATCAGCTGCAAGTCCAGCGTCTCGTTGGTCCCAAGGAACGAGCGCGCAACGACACATTGGTTGCGGCAGCGCCGCAACGTCTCGATCACAGCTTCCATGGCCGCAACGTCAGGAAGTATGCCCAGCACGATATTGAAGCGATCGATCCGGATCGCATGGCTCTCCGCCGGCAGATCGGTCGGGCTGAGCATCGTCGACTTGCTCGATCCGCCGTTGAAGGTCGCGCTCGCCAGTTCGGGCCGATCCACGACCTCAAGCTCAAGCGCCAGCGCCGCCTTGCGCAGCCGGTCAGCGAAATCCGCGAGTCCGGGTGAAAGAGTCGCACTAGCCGTCATGCCGCGCCTTTCATGATCGTCTTTTCGAGCGCCTCGAAATGCTGCGCCTCGACTGCTGCCAGCAGAGCGCGCAACTCGGCCAAGCCCGCCGCCGCCGCTTCGATGAAATCGCGACTGATCGACATGATTACGGGGCCAGAGCCATCCGTATCGCTGAGCCCCGGCTGGTCGGTGTCGATCTGTGCGAACGGCCGTTCGGCGATTCGGCTGACCTCGATGCCGCTTTTGACGACGAGGATGACGAACTGGGTCTGCCACATGAACGAGGCGGCACACAATGACATCTCGTCACCGTTTATCATGTCGGCCGCGCATCCATGACCGGCCCATTCGCTGTCGCCGTCGCGGAGGCGAACCAGATTGCCCGGCCTGGCGCTTTTTGGCGATGTGGCGTCCCAGGCTGCAGCAATGGCAAGCGCGACCGCGGTGCCGCGCAGGATCACGGGCCACTTGCTGGGACCGACGAGAATCTGAGCCGCGTCACGATGTTCGTCCTCATCGACCGCACAGATCATCAGGCGCAGGAAATGATTTAGCAGTGCCGGGTCGTCGGTGAACGACGCATGCCAGATCGCCCAGGTCGCGGTCATGGCCGCCCGAAGATCCTGTGCGATCTTGACATTGATCGGGCGGCCGGGATCGGCATTGCTGGCGAAAAATGGCTGGAGGTGTGCGTCAAGGCGGCCGAGCAGCCAGCTATCGAGCGACCGGTGAATCCGACGTGCGAGAATTTCGGGCGGCAGCGCGACCGGATTCTGGGCAGCGCCGCCGGGATTGCCGGCCGCGATCGCCGGCATCGCCATGCCTTCAGCGTGCGGCGATTCCAGGCTTAGTTCGCGGACAAGCTGGCTCCACAGGCCGGGTGCAGCGTGTAGCCGGCAATTGCTGCTGTGGCAGGCGACCCGCAGCACCGCACCCGCGACGGCGCCAAGCGCCTCCGGACCATCGGGTAAAATGACTTCAAAGGGCCGCTGCTCGCTCCACGACCGGATAAGCTGCTCCGCAGGAACCGCTCCGGACCAGCGAATGTTGGTGGCTTCGCGCAGCAGCTGCACTGATATGGGAAGCTGGTTGGCTGCCTGTCGCTGCAGCCGCGGCGCTAGGATATTCGCGCTGCGCGCCGCCTCCCGGAACAGGGAACGTGCCGGTCCCGATAGTTTCGGGACAAGCGTTGCCTCGCCATGGCGGGCAAGCCATTCCCTGTGCGTCACATCGAAACTGCCCAGGTGCGGGGCAAAGGGGGCCCGCACCACTTCGCGTTGGGGGCCGCGGCGGACGACCACCGCGTCCGCCGCGACTGTCTCCCCGGCGCAGTCGAGCCAGAAAGGGGCAACGACCGGTGCCGCGTCCGGCGCGTCGATCCGGGTGACGACACCGCAATGCAGATGCCGGAAGGAGCGCTGGGCGTCGCCTGCGCACGCCTTGATCGTGAGATAAGCGGCCAGCCGGTTGAGTGTTGCCGTCGAGACGTCGAACTGAGGTGGTCCCGGTTTCCGAGACAGGGGCATAAGGTGGATCGACCGATGAAAAGGACGATCCAGCATGAAGACACGCAGACGGTTCTCGGCCG
>NZ_JBEPMN010000012.1:70000-99028 GCF_040545755.1 Aquamicrobium ahrensii | reverse complement strand
CCATCTTCCAGGTCGCCGACTACGGCATCGTCGGCGACCTCTTCACCATCCTGCCAGAACTCCAAAAGGCGCTTTGACCGGGACACGAAGAGCGTATTAAACTGTCAGGGACGGGGTAGACGAAGTCGCCCCGTCCTTTTAGTTTGCGCTGCACAAAATTCAGTGAGACGAGGTCAGGAATGAGCAAGATCGGAACGGTCGGCATCGTCGGAGCGGGGCAGATGGGCGGCGGCATCGCCCATGTTTCAGCCTTGTCGGGCTTCGATGTGCTGGTCTACGACATCTCGTCGGACCGCATCGAGAAGGGGCTGGCCACGATCAGCGGCAACATGGCCCGGCAGGTGTCGTCGGGCAAGCTCGACGAAAAGGCGCGCAACGATGCGCTCTCGCGCATTTCCGCCGCCCACTCCATGTCCGATCTCGCAGCCGCCGACCTCGTCATCGAGGCCGCCACCGAAGACGAGATGGTCAAGCGCAAGATCTATGCGGAGCTTTGCCCGCAGCTCAATCCGACGGCGATCCTTGCGACCAATACCTCCTCGATCTCCATAACGCGCCTGGCCGCACAGACCGACCGCCCCGAGCGCTTCATCGGCATACATTTCATGAACCCCGTGCCGGTCATGAAGCTCGTCGAACTGGTGCGCGGCATCGCCACGGAGGACCAGACCTTCGAGGCGGCCAAGGACTACGTGAACAAGCTCGACAAGACGATCACGGTGTCGGAAGATTTCCCGGCCTTTATCGTCAACCGCATCCTGCTGCCCATGATCAACGAGGCGATCTACACCCTCTATGAAGGGGTGGGCTCGGTGGAAGCGATCGACACGGCGATGCGCCTTGGGGCGAATCATCCGATGGGGCCGTTGCAGCTTGCCGATTTCATCGGCCTCGACACCTGCCTGTCGATCATGCAGGTGCTGCATGATGGCCTGTCCGACTCGAAATATCGTCCTTGCCCGCTGTTGGTGAAATATGTCGAGGCCGGCTGGCTGGGCCGCAAGACCGGGCGCGGCTTCTATGACTACCGTGGCGAGCATCCGGTGCCGACGCGCTGAGGCGTCATCCTCCCAGGATATTCGCCTGCCTTTGCGGGCAGCTTCACGATAAACGGGCATCCGCTGAAATAAACGAAAGCGCGCATTTTCATGCGCGCTTTCGTTTAATCAGGTTCGGCCGGCGGCGGCTTGCCTGCGCGGTCAGGCGAAAGCGCCGTGGCAGTGCTTGTACTTCTTGCCTGAGCCGCAGGGGCAGGCTTCGTTGCGGCTGACCTTGCCCCATGTCGCCGGATTGGCGGGGTCGCGGTCTTCGGGCGCGACCGTTGCGCTGGTCTCTGTGCGCAGCAACACGGCCGAATCGCCGAAATCGTCCTCACCGGTGGTGGCGTCGATATGCTGGCCGTACGCCTCGGGCGCCTGCGGAGGCGGCGCATCCGCGGCCTGACGGACCAGTTCCACGCGCATGAGCTGCGCCGTGACGGCCTGACGCAGATTGCCAAGCATCGCCTGGAACAGCTCGAAGGCCTCGCCCTTGTATTCCTGCAGCGGGTCGCGCTGGGCATAGCCGCGGAAACCGATCACGGAACGGAGGTGGTCCAGATTGACGATGTGCTCGCGCCACAGATGGTCGAGCGTCTGCAGAACCACGGAGCGCTCGACATAATTCATCACATCGGAGCCGAACCGCTCGGCACGGTCGTTTGCGGCGGTATCGGCTGCTTCGGTGAGGCGCTGGCGAATGTCTTCCTCGGCGATGCCCTCTTCCTTGGCCCAATCCTCGACCGGCAGGTCGAGGTTGAGATACTGGGCGACCTCCGCCCTGAGGCCCACCAGATCCCACTGCTCGGGATAGGCGTTTTCGGGAATGGCCTTGTTGACGATTTCCTCGATGACGCCGGTGCGCATCTCGGCGATGGTTTCGCCCAGGCCTTCGCCATCCATCAGTTCCAGGCGCTGCTCGAACACCACCTTGCGCTGGTCGTTGGCGACGTCGTCATATTTCAGCAAATTCTTGCGGATGTCGAAGTTGCGGGCTTCGACTTTCGTCTGCGCCTTTTCCAGCGCCTTGTTGATCCACGGATGGATGATGGCTTCGTCTTCCTTCAGGCCGAGCTTCTGGAGCATGCCGTCCATGCGCTCGGAACCGAAGATGCGCATCAGGTCGTCCTGAAGCGAGAGGTAGAACTTGGAGCGGCCGGGGTCGCCCTGACGGCCGGAGCGGCCGCGCAACTGGTTGTCGATACGGCGCGATTCGTGGCGTTCGGTGGCCAGAACGTAAAGGCCGCCGGCGGCCAGCGCCTGTTCCTTCAGCCTGGCCACATCCTCGCGGATGGCCTTTTCGCGCGCCTCGCGCTCGGGGCCGGCGGGCATGTCGCCCAGTTCTTCCTCGATGCGCATGTCGGCGTTGCCGCCGAGCTGGATATCGGTGCCGCGGCCGGCCATGTTGGTGGCGATGGTGATCGCGCCGGGCTTGCCGGCCTGTGCGACGATGGAGGCTTCGCGCTCGTGGTGTCTGGCGTTGAGGACCTCGAAGTCCTTCAGCCCCGCCTTCTGAAGCAGGGTGGCGAGATCTTCGGACTTTTCGATCGAGGTGGTGCCGACAAGGATGGGCTGGCCCTTGACGCGCGCCTCCTTGATCTCCTTGACGATGGCCCGGTACTTTTCCTCGACAGTGCGGTAGACCTCGTCGTCCTCGTCGATGCGCTGAACGGGCAGATTGGTCGGGATCTCGGTGACTTCCAGCCCGTAGATGTTGCCGAATTCTTCCGCCTCGGTCAGCGCCGTGCCGGTCATGCCCGACAGCTTTTCATACATGCGGAAATAGTTCTGGAAGGTCACGGAGGCCAGCGTCTGGTTCTCCGGCTGGATCTGGACGTGCTCCTTGGCCTCCAGCGCCTGATGCAGGCCTTCCGAATAGCGGCGGCCGGGCATCATGCGGCCGGTGAACTCGTCGATGATGACGATCTCGTCATCGCGCACGATGTAGTCCTTGTCGCGCTGGAAGAGGCGGTGGGCTTTCAGCGCATTGTTGACATGGTGGACCATGGCGACGTTCTCGACGTCGTAAAGACCCTCGCCCTTGAGCAGACCGGCGTCGCGCAGCATGCCTTCGAGCTTCTCGGTGCCGTCCTCGGTGAAGATCGCCGTCTTCTGCTTTTCGTCGACCTCGTAGTCTTCCGGCTTGAGCTGGATGATGAAGGCGTCGACGGTGTTGTACATTTCCGAACGGTCCTCGAGCGGACCGGAGATGATGAGCGGCGTGCGCGCCTCGTCGATAAGGATGGAGTCCACCTCGTCGACGATGGCGTAGTTGTGGCCGCGCTGGACCATCTGCGCGCGCTCATATTTCATGTTGTCGCGCAGGTAGTCGAAACCAAGCTCGTTATTGGTGGCGTAGGTGATGTCGCAGGCATAAGCCTCGCGCCGTTCCTCGTCGGAGAGGCCGTGGACGATGATGCCAACGCTGAGGCCGAGGAAGCGATGCAGCTTGCCCATCCAGTTGGCGTCGCGCGAGGCGAGATAGTCGTTGACCGTAACGACGTGAACACCCTTGCCGGCAAGCGCGTTGAGATAGGTGGGCAAGGTGGCGACCAGGGTCTTGCCTTCGCCGGTGCGCATCTCTGCGATGCCGCCATTGTTCAGAACCATGCCGCCGATCATCTGCACGTCGAAGGGGCGCATGCCGAGAACGCGGCGCGCTGCCTCGCGCACGGTGGCGAAGGCCGGCACCAGAAGGTCGTCGAGTGTCGCGCCTTCGGCAAGCTGTTTGCGGAATTCGTCGGTGCGCGCCCTTAGCTGTTCGTCGGAGAGCGCCTTGAGTTCGTCCTCAAGCGCGGTTATGGCCGCCACGCGGGATCTGGTCGCCTTGATGCGCCGATCGTTTGAGGAGCCGAAGATCTTACGGGCGAAACCGCCAAGACTGACCATGAAATGGCCCTTTCGATTGCAATCCTGAATATCGCGGCGGAAGCCGGATTGCCCCGTCATAACCGCCTTTGCGCATAGGGAACACCATAAACCGCCGCAAAAACGGTTATGGACGCAAAGTCGTGGGACAGATAAGAGTCGCCACCACCGATGTCAACGGCACGAACTTTTTCACGGGAATGCGTGGAATTCCGCCACATTTTCGCTGACTGGAAGTGTTTAACCTGACTGCAATCCCCACCGGAGTTTCTTTCATGCCCTTTTCTTATCGCCGCGTAACGCTCGCCAGCCTCGGCCTGGCCGTGAGCCTCTCCGCTCTGGCAGTGGCGCCGCTCGCGGCCCAGGAGCAGGTTCCCGCCGCGCAGGCGACCGAGGCGGCCGCGCCGGTCGATCCGAAGGCCGTTGTGGCGACTGTGGACGGACAGCCGATCACCGAGGCCGATCTGGAGCTGGCGCAGAGCGAGCTTGCCCAGCAGTTCGCGCAGCTTCCGGAGGCGCAGCGCCGCGCCGCCGCCCTCTCCGCCGCTATCGAAGTGAAGGTTCTCTCCAGCAAGGCCGTCGCCGATGGCCTCGACAAGGATGAGGACTTCCAGCGCCGTGTCGCCTTCCTGCAGGCCCGCGCCCTGCATGGCCAGCTTGTCGAGAAGGAAGTTGTCGGCAAGATCACCGACGACGAAATCCGGGCCCGCTACGACAAGGAAATCGCGGCCACCCCGCCGGTCAATGAGGTCCACGCCCGCCACATTCTGGTGAAGACCAAGGAAGAGGCGGACAAGATCGTCAAGGAGCTTGATGGCGGGGCGGAATTCGAGACGCTGGCCAACGAGCACACCACCGATCCGAGCGGCAAGACCAGCGGCGGCGACCTCGGCTATTTCGGCCCCGGCCAGATGGTGCCCGAGTTCGAGAAGGCCGCTTTCGACATCGATGTCGGCAGCTACGGCAAGGAGCCGGTGCAGTCGCAATTCGGCTGGCATGTCATCAAGGTCGAGGACAAGCGCGCCAAGCAGCCGCCGGCCTTTGATCTGGTCAAGGAGCAGGTCAAGTCGCTGCTCATCCGTGACAAGTATTTCGAGCTGGTGAAGGAAGCGCGGGCTGCCGCCAAGGTCGACATTCCGGATGCCGATCTGAAGAAGGCTGTCGAGAGCGCCGACGGCGAATAAGCCATCTTTGCAGTTTGAGAAAGCAAAAGGCCGGTCACAGCGCCGGCCTTTTGCTTTGAGAGGCCGGCGCTGGTCCTCAAACGCCTTGCGTGACGCCGCGCTATGGGGCAAATCCTGTCGCGTTCCATCATTATGCAGCCGAGGCCTCATGTCCGCCGCCGTTTCCCCGCTTGCTCCGAAGAAATATCCGAAAATGCCGGCCATCGAGGGCGTGCGCATGGCGACCGCCGAGGCGGGCATCAAGTACAAGGGCCGGACCGACCTGCTGGCCATGGTCTTCGACGCGGGCACGACCGTGGCCGGCGTGTTCACCCGCTCCAAGTGCCCTTCGGCTCCAGTCGATTTCTGCCGCCAGAACCTCACGGGCGGCAGGGCGCGGGTGCTGGTGGTCAACTCCGGCAACGCCAACGCCTTCACCGGCAGGAAAGGGCGCGAGACGACATCGGCGACCGGCGATGCCGCCGCAAAGGCGGCGGGCTGCGACGAAGGGGAAGTGTTTCTTGCTTCCACCGGCGTGATCGGCGAACCGCTCGATCCCGCGCTCTTCACCAATCTTCTGGACGGTCTGGTGCGTGATGCGCGCCCCGACCTGTGGAAGGAAGCCGCCAGCGCCATCATGACCACGGACACCTATCCCAAGGTGGCGACGGCGGCAGTCAGGCTCGGCGATGTGGATGTGACCATCAACGGCATCGCCAAGGGCGCAGGTATGATCGCGCCGGACATGGCGACCATGCTCTCCTTCATCGCAACGGATGCGCCGATCGCCGCGCCGGTGTTGCAGGCGCTGCTGTCGGGCGGCACGGCGAAGACCTTCAACGCGGTGACCGTCGATTCCGACACGTCGACCAGCGACACGCTGCTGCTGTTCGCCACCGGTGCGGCCGCAAGGCGCGGCGCGCCTTCCATCACCGACGTCAAGGACCCGCGTCTGTCGTCCTTCAAGCGTGCGCTGGGCAAGATCATGAAGTCGCTGGCCTTGCAGGTGGTGCGCGACGGCGAGGGCGCGCGCAAGCAGATCGAGATCACCGTCGAGGGGGCGAAGTCGGCGCGCTCGGCCAGGCGCGTCGCGCTTTCCATCGCCAACTCGCCGCTGGTCAAGACGGCGGTCGCTGGCGAGGACGCCAACTGGGGCCGCGTTGTCATGGCTGTCGGCAAGGCCGGCGAGCCGGCCGACCGCGACCGGCTGTCGATCTGGTTCGGCGACAACCGCCTTGCCCATGAGGGCGAGCGCGACGCTTCCTATTCGGAAGAGGCGACATCCGCTTATATGAAGCGTGACGAGGTGGCCATCCGTGTCGATCTGGGCATCGGCCGCGGCAAGGCCACGGTGTGGACCTGCGATCTCACCAAGGAATATGTCGCCATCAACGGAGATTATCGGAGCTGAGCGTGCTGATTCATCCGAGCGAGCAACTGGCCGCGGTACGCCGCTTCGAAGCGGCGGGCTTCCGCGCATGGCCGGCGGCCGCCGTCCACTATGACGGCACCTGGGTGATCCGCCTCACCGCCGGCCATCCGGCCAAGCGGCTCAATTCCGTCAATCCGCTCGATCCCGGAGATGTGGCTGATATTCCCGAGCGGGTGGCGCGCGCGGCCCGCCGTTTCTATTCCTACGGCCGTCCGCTCACTTTCCGCGTCTCGCCGCTGTCTGGCCCGGAGCTGTTGGACTGGTTCGACGCTGAGGGCTGGGCGCGTTTCGATGAATCGCTGGTCATGCGTCTGCCGTTGGCGCAAGCGCCGGTAGACGAGGCCATCGACCAGATACCGCTCAAGGATATCGGCCGTTTCGTTTCCGCCGCCCTCAATGTGCAGGGGGCGGACCCGTCCCTACGGGCGGGCCTTTCCGAGATCATCGGCGCAATACAACCGGAAACCGGACTGTTCGCCATGGAGCGCGGGGACGAGCCGCTGGCCACCATGATCTGTGTGCACGACAGCGATCTGGTCGGCCTGTTCGAGGTGGCGACGCATGCCGCACAGCGCCGTCAGGGCCATGGCCGCAAGCTGCTTTTGTCGGCGCTGAAATGGGCGCGCCTGCGCGGGGCGCGTCAGGCATGGCTGCAGGTGGAAGCCGCCAACGAGCCTGCGGTGGCGCTTTACCGGTCCTTCGGCTTCACCGAAGTCTATCATTATCACTATCGCCGCCCGCCCGGAGCCTGACCACGTGACCGACAAGCCGAAACGTCTTTTGCTGGTCAGCGCCTGCGCGCTCGTCGACGCCGACGGACGGGTGCTGATCGCGCAACGGCCGGAAGGCAAGCAGCTTGCGGGCATGTGGGAATTTCCCGGCGGCAAGGTGGAGGCGGGCGAAACGCCGGAAGAATGCCTGGTGCGTGAATTGCGCGAGGAACTCGGCATCGAAACCCAGATTCCCTGCCTCGCGCCGCTGACCTTCGCCAGTCACACCTATGACGATTTTCATCTGCTGATGCCGCTTTATGTGTGTCGCCGCTTCACCGGCACGCCGCAGCCGCGGGAGGCGCAGGCGTTGAAATGGGTCAAGCCGCGCCAGATGCGCGACTATCCCATGCCGCCGGCGGACGCACCGCTGATCCCCTTCCTCATCGACCTCCTGTAAGGGTCCCGCGGCGACGGCCCGCAGCGTTAATGCGGGATTAACCACGTCATGAAAAACTGAAGCTGGCTTTGGACCATTTCAGGTCGGGCGGGGACCGGGCAATTTTCGGGGGGAGGCCATTTTGAGTCTCGACAGCGACTGGAATCCGGAACGTCGCCGCCGTGGCGGTGCGGCTGCAAGGGCCGGTATCGGCATCCTGCGAATTACACTGTTGTTCGGAATGATTGCGGTGGCGCTGTCCCTGTTCGCCGCCTCCTGGCTGGCGGGACGGACCCCGGAACAATGGTCGCGGAAGGAGCAGGGCGGCCTCGACTTCATGACGACCGGATCCATAGCGCGCGGCGGTACATATACGGTGCGGCGCAGCGTTTTGCAGCCCGCACCCTCGGCTGTCTGCATCATCCGCGCGAACGGAGCCAGAAGCGGCGATTGCTGAGGGCAGGCCGTTCACTGGCCGTTAAGGCTGTTGCGTTAACCTTCCTTAATTCCCAGCGGTTATTCTCCCCGCCCAAAGAGGAGAATTCGCTGATGGCGAGACTGATCCGGTATTTCCTTGACGACCAGAACGGTACCGCCGCGATCGAATATGGCCTCATCGCCACCTTGATCACCCTTGCAATCATCGTTGCTGTGGGAGGCGCGGCAGATGAGGTGGTGGCCATGTGGAGCTCGAACGAAGGCCAGATCAGCCAGGCGCTTAAATAGGCTTCCAAAAGCCGGGGCCCGAAAAACCCCGAGCGACGCCTCTTTTCCAGGGCCGCCCCGACACCTTGAGCGGGTATCGGAACAGTCCACAAGCCGCATATGATTTTCGGCGGAACGCTCTATTCGCCGCGAGCGCATTGAACGATGGCGGCGCGCAACTCCTCCAGGCCTTCGCTCTTTTCCGACGAGGTCGCCAGCACGGCCGGGAAGGCCGCCGGACGCCGGCGGATTTTCTCAAGCGTTTCCTCGATCAGGCGCGGGACGCCGGCGGCCTTGATCTTGTCCGTCTTGGTCAGCACGATCTGGTAGGACACCGCCGCCTTGTCGAGCAGCGACAGCACGTCCGCGTCATTGGCCTTGATCCCGTGACGGGCGTCGATCAGCACATAGACGCGCTTGAGAGTGACGCGCCCCTTCAGATAGTCGAAGACAAGCTTCGTCCACTCGTCCACCTGTTGCTTGGGCGCTTGCGCATAGCCGTAGCCGGGCATGTCGACCAGCGCCAGCGGCGGCAGGTCGTCGCCTGTGCCGGAAAAGCCGTCCGGCACGAAATAGTTGAGTTCCTGCGTGCGGCCGGGCGTGTTGGATGTGCGGGCAAGACCTTTCTTGCTCACCAGCGCGTTGATGAGCGAGGACTTGCCCACATTGGAGCGGCCGGCGAAGGCAATTTCAGGCGGCCCTTCCGGCGGAAGGAACTTCATGGCCGGAACGCCACGGATAAATATCCAGGGCCGGGTGAAAAGGGTGACGTCGAGACCGGAAGGCGGGGCCTTGGCGGCGGTGTTGTGATCGGGGCCGGTCATCGGTTGCCTTTCGCGGTTTCCGAAACGAGAGGCGCTTATAGGGGGCAAAGACCAACGCGTCCAGAACGGTCGGCTGGCGGGCGGTGTTAGCCGGCGGGCGGAATTACGCCGCATGCACAGGAATTTGGAAGAATGTTGCATCAAATATTGCGCCGCAGCAATATGTTGTTAATTTCACCATCCGACATTGATGGTCCGGCGCCGCCGTCCTCATAGGTCGTAGCCAGTAAGGACCCTTGATGTTCTACCAGCTCTACGAACTGAACCATGCCGCCTTGCAGCCCGCCCGGGCGTTCGCGGATGCGATGCGCTCCTTCTATTCAAATCCCCTGAACCCGTTCTCCGGGACGTTGGTGGGACGCTCCGTCGCGGCGACCGCTGAATTGTTCGAGCGCACCACGCGCCACTATGGCAAGCCGGAATTCGGCCTTTATGAAACCAAGGTGGACTGGGCGACCGTCGACGTGGCGGAAAAGGTGGTGTGGGCGCGCCCCTTCTGTAACCTGCTGCGTTTCGAGCGCGATCTGCCGGCGCAGCGCCGTCCCGACCCCAAGCTCCTGATTGTCGCGCCTATGTCCGGCCACTACGCCACGCTGCTGCGCGGCACGGTGGAGACGATGATGCCGCACGCGGATGTGTACGTCACCGACTGGATCGACGCCCGCATGGTGCCGGTGGGCGAGGGTGGGTTCGATCTCGACGACTATATCGACTATGTCGTCGAGATGTTGCGTTTCCTCGGGCCGGACACCCATGTCATGGCTGTCTGCCAGCCTTCGGTGCCGGTTCTCGCCGCCGTCGCGGTCATGGAGCAGCGCGGCGATCCGCTGGCGCCGGCCTCCATGACGCTGATGGGCGGGCCGATCGACACACGCCGCAGCCCGACCGCCGTCAATGTGCTGGCCGAGGAAAAAGGACTCGACTGGTTTCGTGACAACGTGGTCATGGACGTGCCCTGGCCGGCGCCTGGCTTCGGGCGGAAAGTCTATCCCGGATTTCTGCAATTGTCGGGATTCATGAGCATGAATCTCGACCGCCACATCATCGCCCATAAGGACTTCTTCATGCACCTCGTCAAGAATGACGGGGACAGCGCCGAAAAGCACCGCGATTTCTACGACGAGTATCTCGCGGTGATGGATCTGACGGCCGAGTTCTATCTGCAGACCGTTGATGCGGTGTTCATCCGCCATGCGCTGCCGAAGGGCGAGTTGCTGCATCGCGGCGAACCTGTCGATCCGGGCGCGATCCGCAACGTGGCGCTGTTCACCGTAGAGGGCGAGAACGACGATATTTCCGGCCTGGGTCAGACCCAGGCCGCGCATGATCTGTGCGTCAACCTTCCTGCCGCGAAGCGGGCGCACTATATGCAGCCGCGCGTCGGGCACTATGGCGTTTTCAACGGTTCGCGCTTCAGATCGGAGATCGCGCCGCGCATCGTCGACTTCATCGCCAGCAACCGCGGGAAGCCCGGTTCCGCATCCCGGCCGCGTCTGGTCCGATCCGACGTTTCCTGATCCTGAGCGTGGCGACAAGCCCCGGGTGTTGCACATTCGCCGCGCCCGGTAACCATAGCGTGAAGCAGTCCGTCCCTTCGATTGACACGAAGTGTAAATCACCGTTAACGTTTCGTTAACAAATAGGGATAGCGGGGACGATGATCTCCTTACCGGCAAGGCTGCGCCTGCGCGCCGTCATGACAGCGATGATCGGATTGACGGCGGCGGCGATGGCTTCGGCCGCCTATGCCGGCCCCATGGCCACCGGCGGCATCACCTCGCAGCCGATCGGCCACTACGAGTTCTGTCAGGCCAACCAGGCCGAGTGCTCTGTCCGTCCCGCGGACCGTGGTCCGACCCGCATGACGCCTGAGCTGTGGGACATGCTGGTCGAGGTCTCTGCCGAGGTCAACGCCGCCGTCAAACCCATGAGCGATCTCGAAATCTACGGCAAGGAAGAAGTCTGGACCTATCCCGACAACGGTGTCGGTGACTGCGAGGACTATGTTCTGGAAAAGCGCCGTCAATTGCATGCGATGGGCGTTTCGCTGTCGAACCTCCTCATCACGGTGGTCCGCAAGCCCGATGGCGAGGGCCACGCGGTCCTGACCGTGCGCACCAGCAAGGGCGATTTCGTACTCGACAATCTGCGTGACGACGTTCGCTCATGGGAGCAGACCGGTTACCGCTTTTTGAAGCGGCAGGCATCGAATCACACCGGGCGCTGGGTTTCGATCCGCGACGATCAGCAGGTTCTGGTCGGTTCCGTCCAGTAACGCACAGCAAGCTTTCAGACAGCAGGCCGAACTGGCGGGGGGCGTTCCGCCGGGTGGCAGGATTGGAGCCTTCCCGCTTTTCCTGGAATAGCGGCGATATTCCAACTCGTTGAGGCCGGTGCAATTCCGGACATAAAACCGCGTCGCGGTGGAATTGCGCTATTGTTTCGTCGGATGCTCCAGCGCCTTGGCGAGCGACATTTTCGCACTTCCGGGCTTCAGCGGCTTCTGCTGCGAGGCGTCCGGCGCCCAGCCCGACAGCCATACAATCTGGAAACTTGCCCGGATGCGGCCGTCCGGATCGGAGAAGCGCTCGGCGTAGATTTCGGCCGCGCGGGTGAAAAGGGTGCGGGTGGCGGGGCGGCGCGTTCGGTCGGCAAGCGCATTGGTTTCGCCCATCGCGCGCAGGTCCGCCATCAGCGCGAATAGGTGATCGTAGCGCACCGTCATGGTCTCGACATCGGTGACCGGCAGCGCGAATCCCGCGCGCTGGAGCAGGGCGCCCGCGTCGCGCACATCGACGAAAGGAGCAACACGAGGACTGATGCCGCCGTAAAGCTCCGTTTCGGCGGCAAGCAGACTTTCGCGCAGTTCCGTCAGCGTGCCCGCGCCGGCGAGGGCGCCGAGGAACAGCCCGTCAGGTCGCAGCGCCCGCTTTATCTGCACCAGCATGCCGGGAATGTCGTTCATCGTCTGCATCGACATCAGCGAGACGGCGAGGTCGAGGCTCTGTGGTTCGAAAGGGACGGTCTCGAAGGGCGCGAACAGCGCATCATCGCCCCTGCAGAAGCCGGCCTCGCATTCCACCCTTGTGATGTGCCCGGCCTTGCCGGTTTCCGCCATCGCCTCGATTGCCGCCGGCGTCTGGCAAAACAGCGCCGCCGCCTCGCCGAACCGGCGCTCCACGGCCGAAAGCCGCTCGGCCAGTTCGCCGGCGACACGGCGCATCAGGAAGTCGCTGTCGGCCACCTTGCGGGCCAGCGCCCTGCGCTTGTGCGTCAGCCACAGGGCTGTATCGAAGAGGGTCTGCACCACGTATTGTGTTTCCAGCTTTTCTGCTACGTTTGCGAACTGGCAATCAGGTGGCTGATTGGAGGGGGGAGATCAAGGGGCTTGGCAAAACCATGCTCGAATGGCCGGCGCGAATCCTGTTTCCGCCGGTCTGTGCTGGCTGTCGCCGTCATGTCAGCCGGCCCGGCGTGCTGTGCGGCGCCTGCTGGCCGCGCCTTACCTTCCTGGAGAAACCCTGGTGCCCGGTGATGGGAACGCCGTTCTCCCACGATATGGGCGAGGGCTTCCTGTGCGGCGAGGCGCTCGCCGATCCGCCTCCGTTCGAGCGGTCCCGTTCGGCCGTCGTCTATAGCGGCGTGGCCTGCGACATGGTGCGTGGACTGAAATATCACGACCGGACCGACCTCGCGCCATGGATGGCCGAATGGATGCTGCGGGCGGGAAGCGAACTGCTGGCCGAGGCGGATATTATCGTGCCGGTGCCGCTGTACTGGCGACGGTTTTTCAAACGCAAGTTCAACCAGTCGGCCGAGCTTGCGCGGGCGCTGGCGAAAGCCTCGGGGCTGCGCTTCGAGCCGGCAGCGGTGACCCGCGTGCGCCAGACCCTGCCGCAGGTGGGGCTGGAACGGCGGGAGCGCGAGGACAATCTGCGCGGCGCCTTCCGTATCCCGCCGGAAGGGGCGCTCGCAATTGCGGGGCGCAGGGTGTTGCTCATCGATGACGTCTACACCACCGGAGCCACGGTCCGGGCCGTCACCGCGTCGCTGAAGAAGGGAGGTGCGGGCGCGGTCGATGTGCTCACCTTCGCCCGCGTGTTGCCGGCTGGTGGCGAGGGGGACTTCCAGCTTGATGCGACAGTGCTTATATAAGCCGCATAAAGAGGCAGGATTGTTGACCAATGGTCGATGTAAACATCTATACGCGCGCCATGTGCGGTTATTGCACGGCGGCCAAGCGGTTGCTGGAGCGCAAGGGCGTCGCCTATAACGAGCATGACGCCTCGTTCTCGCCTACGGTGCGTCAGGAAATGATTGCACGCACCAATGGCCGCACTACCTTTCCGCAGATATTCATCGGCAGCACGCATGTCGGCGGCTGCGACGATCTTCATGCGCTGGAAGCGGCGGGCAAGCTCGACGCCCTGCTGGCGCAAGGCGTCTGAAACGGAAGGATGACGCAGATGGGTGTGTTCAGGGCGGCGGCGGTGCAGATGCGTTCGGGCATGAGCCCGGATCGCAATGCGGCGGATATGGAAGCGCTGGTTCGGGAAGCGGCCGGTCTGGGCGCCACCTATGTGCAGACGCCTGAAATGACCGGCGCGATGGTGCGCGAAAAGGACGCCCGTGAAAAGCTGTTCGTATCGGAGGATCGCGACATCGTCGTCGCGACTGCGCGTCGGCTGGCCGCAGACCTCGGCATATTCCTGCATATAGGCTCCACGGCGATCCGGCGCGCGGACGGAAAGGTCGCCAATCGCGCGCTTCTGTTCTCCCCGAAGGGCGAAGTGCTCGCCACCTACGACAAGATCCACATGTTCGACGTCGATCTGGATCACGGCGAGAGCTGGCGTGAATCCGCGGCCTACGAACCCGGAACGCAGGCCGTGACCGCCGGGGTCGATGGCGTGAGGCTGGGCTTCGCGATCTGCTATGATCTGCGTTTCCCGCAGCTCTTCCGCACCGAAGCTCTGGCCGGAGCCGAGGTTCTGACCGTGCCGGCCGCCTTCACGCGCCAGACCGGCGAGGCGCACTGGCATGTGCTGCTGCGCGCGCGCGCCATCGAGAACGGGGCCTTCGTCGTCGCCGCCGCGCAGGGCGGGCAGCATGAAGACGGACGCGAGACTTTCGGCCACTCGCTGATCATCGATCCGTGGGGCCGCATCCTCGCCGAGGCCGATCACGACCGACCGGGGGTCATCGTGGCCCAGATCGACCCGGCCCAGTCGGCGGCGGCGCGCGGCAAGATACCCAATCTGAAGAACGCACGGGATTTCACTCTGGCGGACGCCGCCGGCCGGACAATCGAAAGGGCCGGGACTTGATCCGCTTTTCCCTCGTCTGCGAGTACGACCATGAGTTCGAGGCGTGGTTCCGCAGCAGCGATGACTTCGAGGTCCAGAAGAAGCGCGGCTTCGTCGATTGCCCGACCTGCGGCTCGTCCAGGGTTGACAAGGCGCTGATGGCGCCGGCCGTTTCCACTTCGGAAAAGAAGGAGAAGATGGCGCTGGCCATGGGCGACGCACAACGCCGGGCGCTGGAGGAGATGAAGGCGCTGGCGGCGAAGGTGCGCGAGAATACGGATTATGTCGGCGACAAATTCGCCGAGGAGGCCCGCAAGATTCATTTCGGCGAGGCCGATGCGCGCGGCATCTATGGCGAAGCGACGCTCGAAGAGGCCAAAGATCTTGCGGAAGACGGCGTCGAATTCATGCCGATCCCCGTTTTCCCCGACGACAGGAACTGAGCCGTCTGCGGGTTCGCGGCGTGGCCCAATCATCCTGGCCATCATTGACTCTTTTGCGCGCCCGGCCCGGCGGGGTAGCTTGACTGCATGAAAGCGCTCTGGGACTCGGCCGCCGGCCTTCTTGTGATCACCGGGTTTTTGCTCGGCGTCGGTCTTCCGCTCGGCAAGATCGCCTCCGCTGCGGGCGTTCATCCGGCGGTGTGGTCTTTCGTCATCTCGCTGGGCGCAGGCGGCGTGCTGCTGTGCGTTCTGCTTGTGCGCCGCCAGCGAACGAAGCTGACCGGGCATCGGCTTCGCTATTTTTTCATCGCCGCCGCTCTATCCTATGCTCTGCCCAATCTTGTCGTCTTCTCGGTCATTCCGAGGCTTGGCGCGGGCTATACCGGCATCATGTACACACTCTCGCCGGTGGTCACGCTGGCGTTTTCGCTGCTGCTCGGCACGCAGCGCCCCAACGCGCTCGGCATGGTTGGCATCGCCGTCGGCTTCGCCGGCGCCGCCATGGTTGCGATCACACGGGGCGAAGCCGCGCAGCCAGCCGATCCGGTCTGGGTGGCGATCGGTCTGCTTGTTCCCGTGTTGCTGGCGGCCGGCAACATCTACCGCACCATCGACTGGCCGGCGGATACGGGACCGACAGAACTTGCGGTGGGCAGCCATCTGGCCTCTGCGGCGATGCTGCTGGTCGCAATTGTTCTGGTTCCGGGGCTGTCAGCATTTGCGCCGCTGGCCGAGACGCCGGCTGCGACCATCGCTCAGGTTGTGGCCGCCGCCGCCATGTTCGCCTTCTATTTCCGGCTTCAGGCGGTGGGCGGGCCGGTCTATCTCAGCCAGATCAGCTATGTCGCCGCAGCCGTGGGGCTGTTTGCCGGCACGCTTTTTCTTAGCGAACACTATCGGTGGGAAACCTGGTTCGGCGCGCTGATCGTCATGGTCGGGGTCGCCGTCACCACCAGGGCGCAGAGAGCCGGCTTGCGGGAGCAGGCGGCGGGCTGACGTCCGCCGCCAACTTTCAGTTGGGTCAGGGTCTTTCGGCCAGCACCATATAGTTGACGTCCATGTCCTTCGAGCGCTGCCAGCGGTCCGCCAGCGGATGGTAGACGACGCCGGTGCGGTCAATGACGCCGAGACCGGCGGCGGCGAGCGCGCTCTCCAGTTCGTCCGGCCGCACCAGCTTGCCGAACTGATGGGTGCCGCGCGGCAGCCAGCGCAGCACATATTCCGCCCCGATGATGGCCAGCCCCAGCGCCTTCAGCGTGCGGTTGATGGTGGCGACGAACATGATGCCGCCCGGCTTGACCATTTCGCCGCACTTATCGATGAACAGGCCGATATCGGAAACGTGCTCCACCACTTCCATGTTGAGCACGACGTCGAATTTCTCGCCCGCATCGGCCAGGTCCTCGGCCGTGGTCGCGCGATAATCGATATCCACGCCGGATTCGGCAGCATGCAGTTTCGCAACTTCGATATTGGTGGCCGAGGCGTCGGCGCCGACCACCTGCGCGCCCAGGCGCGCCATCGGCTCGCACAGAAGCCCGCCGCCGCAGCCGATATCGAGTATGCGCAGGCCCTCGAACGGCCGCGCCGCATGCGTATCGCGGCCGAAGCGAAGGGCGATCTGGTCGCGGATGTAGGACAGGCGCACGGGATTGAACTTGTGCAGGGGTCGAAACTTGCCGTTCGGGTTCCACCATTCCGCCGCAAGCGCCGAAAAACGTTCAACTTCTCCGGAATCGATGGTCGATCGTCGGGTGTCGGACATGTCCCTGTTCTCCGTGAAGGCCTACGAAGTCGGGTCTGGGGCAGCGAAAGTCAAGACGGCATTTGCGCCGGCATGCGGCAATCGCTTGCGCAGAAAGCATGTTTTGGCTAAGGAGACCGCGCATCGGCACAAGGGTTTCTTCCGGGTGCCAGACAATTCATTTCGGGTCGTTCCCGGCATTCAAAGGCATTCCGCTTCCATGGCGCGTATCGTGATGAAATTCGGCGGGACTTCGGTCGCCGACATCGCCCGCATCCGCAATGTGGCGCGGCACGTCAAACGTGAGGTCGACTGCGGCCACGACGTCGCCGTCGTGGTTTCGGCCATGGCGGGCAAGACCAACGAACTCGTGGCCTGGACGCGTGAAGCCTCGCCCATGCACGATGCGCGCGAGTATGATGCCGTCGTCGCCTCGGGAGAGCAGGTCACGGCCGGACTGCTGGCGATCAGCTTGCAGAACATGGGCGTCAACGCCCGCTCCTGGCTTGGCTGGCAGATCCCGATCCGCACCGATAATGCGCACGGCGCGGCCCGCATTCAGGAAATAGACGGCTCCTTCCTCATCAAGCGTTTCGGCGAGGGACAGGTGGCCGTGATAGCCGGTTTCCAGGGGCTGTCGCCCGACAACCGCATTTCCACGCTCGGCCGTGGCGGTTCGGACACCAGCGCCGTGGCCATCGCCGCCGCCGTGAAAGCGGACCGTTGCGATATCTATACCGATGTGGACGGCGTCTACACGACCGATCCACGCATGGAGCCCAAGGCGCGCCGTCTCGACCGCATCACCTTCGAGGAGATGCTGGAAATGGCCTCGCTGGGCTCCAAGGTGCTGCAGGTGCGCTCGGTGGAGCTCGCCATGGTGCACAAGGTGCGCACCTTCGTGCGTTCGTCCTTCGTGGAGCCCGACGCCCCCGGCATGGACGATTTTCTCAATCCGCCTGGAACGCTCATTTGCGACGAGGATGAAATCGTGGAACAGCAGGTCGTCACCGGTATTGCCTACGCCAAGGACGAGGCGCAGATCTCGCTGCGCCGCGTCGCCGACCGTCCGGGTGTCGCCGCCGGCATTTTCGGGCCGCTGGCCGAGGCCGGCATCAATGTCGACATGATCGTCCAGAACATCTCCGAGGACGGCAAGTTCACGGACATGACCTTCACCGTGCCTTCCGGCGATGTCGCCAAGGCGCTGTCGGTTCTGGAGAAGGTGCGCGACACCATCGGCTACGACGTCATCCAGCATGACGAGGGCATGGCCAAGGTGTCGGTGATCGGCATCGGCATGCGCAGCCATGCCGGCGTCGCCGCCACGGCTTTCGAGGCGCTCTCGGAAAAGGGCATCAACATCCGCGCCATCACCACTTCGGAGATCAAGATCTCGATCCTGATCGACGGGCCGTATACGGAGCTTGCAGTACGCACGCTCCATTCCGTATACGATCTGGACAAGAGTTAAGGGCCGCGTGCCCGGCAGCGGGCCTTATCCGGCGCGCGGGACCGGACAGCGCGGCCATTGGAGGAAGACGCCGCTATGCGTGAAACGGCGGTCGGCCCACGCGTTCTGCTGAAACGGTTGCGCGAGCTCATGCAGGAGCCGCTGGAGCCGCAGGATCGACTCGACCGGATCGTGCGCGACATCGCCTCCAACATGGTGGCCGAGGTCTGCTCGCTCTATGTGCTGCGCGCCGATTCGGTGCTGGAGCTTTACGCCACCGAAGGCCTCAATCCGTCAGCGGTCCATCTCGTGCAACTGCGTCTCGGCCAGGGCCTGGTCGGCACCATCGCCGCCAGCGCACGGCCGCTCAATCTTTCCAACGCGCAGGAGCATCCTGCCTTCGCCTATCTGCCGGAGACGGGCGAGGAGATCTACCACTCGTTCCTTGGCGTGCCGCTGCTGCGCGCTGGACGTACGCTCGGCGTGCTCGTGGTTCAGAACAAGACCATGCGCACCTATCGCGACGACGAGGTCGAGGCGCTGGAAACGACGGCGATGGTGATCGCGGAAATGATCGCCACCGGCGATCTGGCGCGATTGTCGCGCCCGGGCCTCGAACTGGACCTCAAACGTCCGGTATCCTACGGCGGCGCTTCCTTCAACGACGGCATCGGGCTGGGCCATGTCGTGCTGCATGAGCCGCGCGTCGTCGTCACCAACCTGTTCAACGAGGACAGCGAGGAAGAAATCCGGCGTCTGGAAACGGCGCTGGGTTCGCTCAGGCTTTCCATCGACGACATGCTGGAGCGCCGCGACGTCGCCTTCGAGGGCGAGCATCGCGAAGTCCTGGAAGCCTACCGCATGTTCGCCAACGATCGCGGCTGGGTGCGGCGCCTGGAAGAGGCGATCCGCAACGGCCTGACGGCTGAAGCGGCGGTCGAGAAGGTCCAGAGCGACATGCGCGCGCGCATGATCCATATGACCGATCCCTATCTGCGCGAGCGGATGAGCGATTTCGACGACCTCGCCAACCGGCTGCTGCGCCAGCTCATGGGAACCGGGCCGGAGGACATCGCCGCCGCTCTGCCGAAGGATGCGATCATCGTGGCGCGCTCCATGGGAGCCGCCGAATTGCTCGACTATCCGCGCGAGAAACTGCGCGGTCTGGTGCTGGAGGACGGGGCGGCCACCAGCCATGTGGTGATCGTGGCGCGCGCCACCGGCATCCCGGTGGTCGGACAGGTCAAGGGCGCGGTGTCCATGGCCGAAAACGGCGACGCCATCATCGTGGACGGCGACGAGGGTTCGGTGCATCTGCGCCCGCAATCCGACCTTGAGGCCGCCTATGCGGAGAAAGTGCGGTTCCGTGCCCGTCGTCAGGAACTCTATCGGGAACTGCGCAACCAGCCCTCGGTTTCCAGAGACGGCGTTCACGTCGACCTGCTGATGAATGCGGGTCTGCTGGTCGATCTGCCGCAACTCGCCGAATCAGGCGCGGCCGGCATCGGCCTGTTCCGTACCGAGTTGCAGTTCATGGTCGCCTCGACCTTCCCGCGCGCCGAGAGCCAGGAGCAGCTCTATCGCGATGTGCTGGACGCCGCGCGCGGCAAGCCCGTCACCTTCCGCACGATCGATATCGGCGGCGACAAGGTGCTGCCCTATTTCAAGAACAACACGCAGGAAGAGAACCCGGCGCTTGGCTGGCGTGCGATCCGGCTGACGCTCGACCGACCAGGCCTGTTGCGCACCCAGATACGCGCGCTGCTCAAGGCGTCCGGGGGGCGCGAGCTGAAACTGATGCTGCCGATGGTGACGGAGCTGGGCGAAATCGCGCAGGCGCGCGAGATCATCGACCGAGAGGTTCGCCACCTTTCGCGGTTTGCCCATCTGCTGCCCAACAGCCTCAAGCTCGGCGCCATGATCGAGGTGCCGTCGCTGCTGTTCCAGCTCGACGAACTGATGAAGGCGGTGGATTTCGTCTCGGTCGGCTCCAACGACCTGTTCCAGTTCGTCATGGCGGTGGACCGCGGCAACACGCTGGTGGCGGATCGTTTCGATGTGCTTTCGGTGCCCTTCCTGCGGGTGCTGAAGACCATTGCCGATGCGGGCAGGCGCAACCATACGCCGGTGACGCTGTGCGGCGAGCTGGCCGGCAAGCCGATTTCTGCCATGGTCCTGATCGGACTGGGTTTCCGGTCGATCTCGATGTCGCCGGCCTCGATCGGCCCGGTCAAGGCGATGCTGGCGGAATTGCCTGTGGCGGAGCTCGAAGCCTTCTTCGCGGACAATCTGTCGGCCCCGGCCAACGACATTCCGATGCGGGCGCTGTTGCAGGCTTTCGCCGACGATCACTCCATTCCTCTTTAGACCGGCCACGGTGTCCGCATGAGTCTTCTGCCACGTGACCGCATGGATCAGGTCGTCAAGCGTTTCGAGATGCTCGAAGCGCAGATGGCGGCCGGGCCGGAACCCGACGCTTATGTGAAGATGGCCTCGGAATATTCCGAGATTCAGGATCTTGCGGGCAAGATCCGCGCCCTGCGGAGCGCCGAGCGCGAGCAGGCCGATCTTTCGGCCATGCTGGCCGACAAGGCGACCGATGCGGACATGCGCGAGCTGGCCGAAGCCGAACTGCCGGAGCTTGAAGAGCGCATAGAGGCGCTGGAGCGTGACATCCAGATATTGCTTCTGCCCAGGGACGCCGCCGACGAGAAGAACGCCATTCTGGAAATCCGCGCCGGCACCGGCGGCGACGAGGCCGCCCTTTTCGCAGGCGATCTTTTCCGCATGTATGAACGCTACGCCGCAGAGCACGGCTGGCGCTTCGAGATAATTTCGGCGAGCGAAGGCGACGCCGGCGGCTACAAGGAAATCATCGCCAGCGTTTCCGGCAAGGGCGTGTTCGCGCATCTGAAGTTCGAATCGGGGGTGCATCGGGTGCAGCGCGTGCCCGAGACCGAAGGGCAGGGGCGCATCCACACTTCCGCCGCCACCGTGGCGGTGCTTCCCGAGGCGGAGGAAGTCGACATCGACATCCGCGCCGAGGACATCCGCATCGACACCATGCGGGCGTCGGGCGCTGGTGGCCAGCACGTCAACACCACGGATTCGGCCGTGCGCATCACCCATCTGCCAACCGGCATCATGGTCGTTTCGGCGGAGAAGTCGCAGCATCAGAACCGGGCGCGGGCCATGCAGATCCTGCGTGCGCGCCTGTTCGACATGGAGCGCGGCCGCGCCGAGGAGGAGCGCTCCGAATCGCGCAAGTCGCAGGTTGGTTCCGGTGACCGTTCCGAGCGCATCCGCACCTACAACTTTCCGCAGGGGCGGGTGACCGATCATCGCATCAACCTCACCCTTTACAAGCTCGACCGGGTGATGATGGGTGAAATGGACGATATCATCGATGCGCTCATCGCAGATCACCAGTCGAAGCTGCTTGCCAACATGAGCGAAAGCTGAGGCCGTCGTGACGGCTTCCGGTGCGCCCACGACCCTTGCTGATTTGCTGCGATCCGCTCGCCGGAAGCTCGCCGCGTGCGGCGTCGAGGATGCGGCGCTCGATTCGCGGTTGCTGATCGAGCATTTCACCGGCGCCAGCCGCAGCGACGCCATTGCGCGGCCGGCAACGGTCATCGAATCAGGTGTTGCGGCCCGGGTGGAGGAAGCGCTGGAGCGCCGATGCCGGGGCGAGCCTGTCCATCGCATTTTGGGGTTCCGCGAGTTTTACGGTCTGCGCCTGTCGCTTTCGCCTGAAACGCTGGAACCGCGTCCGGATACAGAAGTTCTTGTCGACGCCCTGCTGCCTTTCATGCGCGATGTGGCCGCGCGCGAGGGTGGATGCCGGGTGCTCGATCTTGGGACGGGCACCGGGGCCATTGCGCTGGCCCTTCTCGCCAATGTGCAGCAGGCGACGGCGACGGGTGTCGACATTTCGGACGACGCCCTGGCGACGGCAACCCGCAATGCTGCCGATCTCGGGCTTTCCGACCGCTTCACCGCTCGGAAATCGGATTGGTTCGCGCAAATTTCAGGCCGCTACAGTGTAATTGCCTCAAATCCTCCCTATATCGGTTCAGGAGAAATCGCGGCGTTGCAGAAGGAAGTGCGGCTGTTCGATCCGCTTCGCGCCCTCGATGGCGGTGAAGATGGGCTTGACCCCTACCGGATCATCGCGACGGGTGCCGCGTTCCATCTAGAACAGGGCGGATTGATCGCCGTCGAGATCGGCAGCACGCAGCGTGTGGATGTCAGCGCCATATTCGAGAGAGAAGGTTTCGGTCCCGCACGCGTGGTGGCCGACCTGGCCGGAAATGACAGGGTTTTACTGTTCGCAACTGCGTAAACAGCCTGTGTCCGCGACGAAATAACGCTTGGCAAGGTCTGCAAATATGGATAGGGTCACCTCAGCCGGATGAGTTGAAGCGGGCAGGTCTCCCAGAGATTCGGTTCCCTTGGACATAGCTGCCTCTCGCGCGAATGGGCGCTGAATGCTTCGCGGGGAATCATCCGGCAAGTGTTATGTGACCGGGACAAGGTGGCACGTGGCGCCAACGCAATCGATGCGGGCGAGCACCGGCGGGATAGCAGATCGGCAGGCCTTGTGAGCACTGCCGTCGCGATAGGTTTTCTTGATTTCCAACTGAAGAGACTCGGATGAGGCCACAACAGCAGAACAGGCGCATGCGCGGCCGTAACAACGGCGGCAATAACAATAATAACAACAACAATCGCAAGGGGCCGAACCCGCTCAGCCGCAACTATGAGAGCAACGGGCCGGACGTGAAGATTCGCGGTTCCGCGCAGCAGATCGCCGAGAAATATGCAGCGCTGGCGCGTGACGCCATGAGCTCCGGCGACCGCGTGATTGCCGAGAATTATCTCCAGCATGCCGAGCATTACAACCGTATCATCGCCGCCGCTCAGGCGCAGATGCCGATCCAGAACACGCAGCCGTCGCGCGACGATTTCGACGACGAGATCGACGAGGACAACGAGGCCGAGGCCGCCCCGGTCAACGGCGC
Organism: Aquamicrobium ahrensii; assembly: GCF_040545755.1. Classification (NCBI taxonomy): domain Bacteria; kingdom Pseudomonadati; phylum Pseudomonadota; class Alphaproteobacteria; order Hyphomicrobiales; family Phyllobacteriaceae; genus Aquamicrobium; species Aquamicrobium ahrensii. The sequence goes on along the minus strand of NZ_JBEPMN010000012.1, from coordinate 75,880 downwards.
CGAGGCTCACGCTCCGGCGGCGGCGGCCAACGGCTCCGGCCCGCAGCCGGAGATCGAAGGCGTTCCGGCCGAAGTGGCGCTGAACACCGAGACGCCAGGCGAAAACCGGGGCAACCGCGAAGGCGGCAGGAACCGTGAACGTGCAGGCGGTCGCGGAGAGCGCCGTCCGCGTGAGGCGCGCCATAAGGACAAGGAAGCTGGGGAGGAGGCCGCTCAGGTCGAGGTGTCTGCTCCCGCTGTCGCCGAAGAGCTTGCGGCAGTTCCCGCGCAGCCTGCGGCGGATCTCAGCCCGGCCGCCCTCGCCGCCGCAGCGGAAGTCAAGGAAGCCGAAGCGGACGCTCCGGCCAAGCCACGTCGCCCGCGCAAGCCGCGCGTCACCGCAGCCGCGAAGGAAGCCGCCGAGACCGAATCCGCAGAAACGCCCGTCTCGGAAGGCTAACTGCGGCTTTGCATTCATGAGTTCAGCGGCGGGGAGCGATCTCCGCCGCTTTTGTCTGGTCTGATGGCGCATGCGGCGAAAGGGCTGGAAAAATTCACTTCCCGGCTCTCGCGGGCTCCTTGAGAGAGACTGTACAGCGCCCCATATCTGTTGAGGAATTGGACCCGGCCCGGTCGGGCGGGTTCGTCACCGCAATCTGATCCGGCGCCGCAAAGCGGGCCGGTGAGGGAAGGAGACAGGTATGAATCTTGAAAAATATTCCGAGCGCGTGCGTGGCTTCATCCAGTCGGCGCAGCAATATGCTCTCAACCGCAACAATCAGCAGTTCACGCCGGAACATGTTCTCAAGGCATTGATCGATGACGAGGAAGGCTTCGCCTCCTCGCTGATCGAGCGCGCCGGTGGACGCCCGCGCGACGTGGAACTCGGCGTCGATGCGGCGCTGGAGGCGTTGCCGCGCGTCGAAGGCGGCAACGGCCAGCTTTATCTGGCCCAGCCGCTGGCAAAGGTGTTTTCCACGGCCGAGGAACTGGCGAAGAAGGCCGGCGACAGCTTCGTCACCGTCGAGCGCCTCCTCCAGGCGCTGGTCATGGAGAAATCGGCCAAAACTTCCGATATCCTGACGAAGGCCAGGGTCACCTCGCAGGCGCTCAATCAGGTCATCAACGACATCCGCAAGGGCCGCACGGCCGATTCGGCCAGTGCAGAACAGGGCTATGACGCGTTGAAGAAATATGCGCGCGACCTGACTGCCGATGCACGCTCTGGCAAGCTCGATCCGGTCATCGGTCGCGACGACGAGATTCGCCGCACCATCCAGGTGTTGTCGCGGCGCACCAAGAACAACCCCGTTCTGATCGGTGAGCCGGGCGTCGGCAAGACGGCCATCGCCGAAGGGCTGGCGTTGCGAATCGTCAATGGCGACGTTCCCGAATCGCTGAAGGACAAGCAGTTGATGGCGCTCGACATGGGCGCGCTGATTGCGGGTGCGAAGTATCGCGGCGAGTTCGAGGAGCGGCTGAAGGCCGTGCTCAACGAGGTTACCGCGGCGGCCGGCGGCATTATCCTGTTCATCGACGAAATGCACACGCTGGTCGGCGCGGGCAAGGCCGATGGCGCGATGGACGCCTCCAACCTGCTCAAGCCTGCTCTGGCGCGTGGCGAACTGCACTGCGTTGGCGCCACCACGCTCGATGAGTACCGCAAATACATCGAAAAGGACGCAGCGCTGGCGCGCCGCTTTCAGCCGGTTTTCGTGGACGAGCCGACGGTCGAGGATACGATCTCGATCCTGCGCGGTCTGAAGGAGAAATACGAGCAGCACCACAAGGTGCGCATCTCCGACTCGGCTCTGGTTTCGGCCGCGACCCTGTCAAATCGTTATATCTCCGACCGCTTCCTGCCCGACAAGGCCATCGACCTTGTCGATGAGGCGGCGTCGCGACTGCGCATGCAGGTGGATTCGAAGCCCGAGGCGCTGGACGAGATCGACCGCCGCATCATGCAGCTCAAGATCGAGCGCGAGGCGCTGAAGGTCGAAAAGGATGAAGCGTCGAAGGATCGGCTGGCAAGGCTTGAAAAAGAGCTGACCGACCTCGAAGAGGAATCCTCCGGGCTGACCGCCAAGTGGCAATCCGAAAAGCAGAAGCTTGGCCTTGCCGCCGATCTCAAGAAGGAGCTGGACGCTGCCCGCAACGAGCTGGCTATCGCCCAGCGCAAGGGCGAATTTCAGCGCGCCGGCGAACTGGCCTATGGCAGGATCCCGGAGCTTGAAAAGAAGCTGACGGAAGCCGAGGCGCATGACGGCGCGCCGGGCGGTATGGTCGAGGAAGTGGTCACGCCCGATCATGTGGCGCATATCGTGTCGCGCTGGACGGGTATTCCGGTCGACAAGATGCTGGAAGGCGAGCGCGAAAAGCTGCTGCGCATGGAAGACGAGCTTGGAAAGCGCGTCGTCGGCCAGGGCGAGGCGGTTCAGGCGGTGTCGAAGGCCGTGCGGCGCGCCCGCGCCGGTTTGCAGGACCCGAACCGGCCGATCGGCTCATTCATGTTTCTTGGCCCCACCGGCGTCGGCAAGACCGAGCTCACCAAGGCGCTGGCCTCCTTCCTGTTCGATGACGAGAACGCCATGGTGCGCATCGACATGTCGGAATTCATGGAAAAGCACTCCGTGTCCCGGCTGATCGGCGCGCCTCCCGGCTATGTCGGCTATGAAGAAGGTGGGACCCTGACGGAAGCGGTGCGCCGCCGGCCCTATCAGGTCGTGCTGTTCGACGAGATCGAGAAGGCGCATCCGGACGTGTTCAACGTGCTGTTGCAGGTGCTCGACGACGGTCGCCTGACCGACGGGCAGGGTCGCACGGTCGACTTCCGCAATACGCTCATCATCATGACCTCGAATCTGGGGGCGCAATATCTGGTGGATCTGCGGGACGATCAGGATGTGGACGTGGTGCGCGACGAGGTGATGAACGTCGTCAAGTCTTCGTTCCGGCCCGAGTTCCTCAACCGGGTGGACGAGGTGATCCTGTTCCATCGCCTGCGCCGTGAGGACATGGGCAAGATCGTCGAAATCCAGCTCAAGCGGCTGGAGAATCTGCTTGTCGATCGCAAGATCCGCCTCGACCTCGATGCCGAGGCGATCGAATGGCTGGCGCAGAAGGGCTACGATCCGGCCTATGGCGCGCGCCCCCTCAAGCGCGTCATCCAGAAGGAACTGCAGGACCCGCTGGCGGAGAAAATCCTTGGCGGGGAAATCCTCGACGGCTCCGCCGTCAAGGTGACGGCCGGTTCCGATCGCCTGAACTTCCGCAGCAAGGCTGGCGGGAGCGACGAAGCCCAGGCCGCGTAAGCCCGGCTCAAGCCGGACCGGCTAAACAGATGGCCGCAGCGATGCGGCCATCTTCATGCCCGGTTCATCTTGGAAATCTATCGTGATTGGTCGATCCGGGGGCGATGAGGCCCCGAAATCTTGATTCGCCCGGCGACGGGCGCTGGAATGCATGGAGAGCTTTGCCTGCATGTCGCATATCTTGCTGTCTGTTTCGGCGATAGCCGCTCTGCTTTTTTCGGCCGATGCGATGGCGTCGCGCGGTGGAAGCCATGCCGATGCCGCGCCGAAGTCCGAACAGGCCGCTGCTTCCATCATGCTGGCGCAGTCGGGAGACCTCGAGGTCTATTATGACGGCCTTGGCAACAGGGTGATCGTCGATTCCTACACGGGCGAGGTCATCGCCGTGGAGCCGCCCGACACACGCGGGGACAGGCGCGCAATGCGACGCCAGCAGGGTCGGCGGTTCGAGCGGCAGGAACGCTATTACAATGATGATCCCGATGACATGGAGCGTTTCCTGCAAAGGCAGCGTGAAGAGGAAGCGCGGATCTACGATCCCTATTCGAGCGGCGGATACGAGATATATCCCGACGCGCCGGGCGAAATTCATCGTGGCTCGCCGGAGGATTTGCAGCAGGGAGGCGGACAGCGGAATATCGAGCGCCGCCCGCTCGAAGAAGCGTCTCTGGAGCCTGCCCGCCGCGAGGAAGCAAAGCCCTTAGCGCCCGGCACGCGGGTCGATTCATCTCTTGCGCTGGGAGGACGGGAGGAAATCGCCGCCTTGCAGGTCCTGCTCGATCGCGTCGGCGCATCGCCGGGCGTCATTGACGGGCGCTTCGGTTCCAATGTGGAAAAGGCGCTGGCCGCCTATCGCGATATCACAGGTCAGACGCTGCGCTCGACCGACGCCATAGCCATTACAGAGGCCCTGGCGAATACAGGCGGAGACGCTTTCTCACTCTACGAGATCACCAATGAGGATGCGGCCGGCCCTTATATCGCCTCGGTGCCGGAAGATTACAGTCACAAGGCCCAGCTTGAGCATATGTCCTACACCTCGGTGACCGAGGCGTTGGCCGAGCGTTTCCACATGGACGAGGCCTATCTCAAGGCGCTCAACCCGGAAGCCAATTTCAACAGGCCGGGAACGATCATCAAGGTCGCCAATTTCGGCCGGCTGGTCTCCACGCCGGTGGCGCGGATCACCGCGGACAAGGCGGCCAAGCAGGTGCGCGCCTACGACGAAAACGGCAAGCTCGTGGCGGCCTATCCGGCCACCATCGGGTCTTCGGCGACGCCTTCACCCTCCGGCGTTCATGCTGTGACGCGAATTGCGGTCAATCCGAACTATACCTACAATCCCAGGATCAACTTCAAGCAGGGCGAAAACGACAAGGTGCTGACCATTCCGCCGGGGCCGAATGGCCCGGTCGGCTCGATCTGGATTGCGCTGGACAAGCCGACCTACGGCATCCACGGCACGCCCGAACCCTCCAAGATCGGCAAGACGTCCAGCCATGGCTGCGTGCGCCTGACCAACTGGGATGCGGCTGAACTTGCCAAGCTGGTGAAGCCGGGCGTCATCGTCGAATTCATCGATTGAACTGAAGCCGGACAACGGCTTTCGAAAGCCGTTCAGCCCTCGACCTTGTTGGCGCTGGCCACCTTGAGCGTGTTGCGGTCCTGCTGCCGCAACAATTCGTCGATCCGCTCGCGCTCGCGCTTGAAGGTGGTGAGTTCCTCGCCTTTCAGAACCTTGCCGACAGGCAGGCGTACGCGCATGGGGTCGACCTTGGTGCCGTTGACGATCAGCTCGTAGTGGAGGTGGGGGCCGGTCGACAGGCCGGTGGAGCCGACATAACCGATCACCTGACCTTGCCTTACCCGTGCGCCGGCGGCGATGTTCTTGGCGAAGGCGCTCTGGTGGTTGTAGGAGCTGACATAGCCGTTGGCGTGGCGGATCATGATCTGCTTGCCATAACCGCCGGCCCATCCGGCTTTTTCCACGACGCCGTTGCCGGAAGCGATGATCGGGGTTCCGCGCGGGGCTGCCCAGTCCACGCCGGTGTGCATGCGGGTATAGCCGAGGATCGGATGCCTGCGTCCGCCGAACCCCGATCGGAACTTTCCGTTTGGCACCGGATTTCGCAGCAGGAACTGCTGGGCGCTGGAGCCGTTTTCGTCGAAATAGTCGAACGAGCCGTCCTCGGCGCGGAAGCGGTAGAAATTGCGGGTCTGGCCGCCAATATTGGCCGAGACATATAGCAGCTCGGAATTTTCGGAAGCCTCGCCGTCTTCGTCAGGCTGCGAGAACAGAGCTTCGAGGCGATCGGACGCCGTGGTGCGCGACTGGAAATCGACGTTCGAGGCAAGCAGCCTGATCAGACGCTGGGTCATGTCTTTCGACATGCCGTAGGAATAGGCGGCCCGGTATATGCCGTCATAGATGGTTGGCAGGTTGCCGCGTGACTGCACCGGGGGCGAATCGTCGAAAGCAGTCAGCAGTTCGGGATTCGGTTCGGGCTCGCGGGCCGGTACATATTGTCCGTCATCGCCGCGCGCGATGGTCACGATATGGCGCGTCTTGTCGTAGACGCCGGTGCGCACC